>JAOASB010000037.1 GCA_025210375.1 Maledivibacter sp.
GTTGATCCATGAAGTTATGTCTGAGTCCTCCCTATTATATAGAAATGGTGCTACATTTAAATTACTCGGGTCATTTGCATTTGGTGTGATTTGTATTTCCGTATTGCTTATGGCTTTTACTGTGGGTACATTTGATGTTGGACCTGTATTATCTACTGTAAAACTTCTAGTTATTTCATTTGATTTGCCACCTTTATCATCTTCACACCATATTTTTATATTATTATTACCTTGGCTCAGACTATCATCTACAGATATACCATAATTGCTAAAGCTTTGAGTGTTACCATTAGCTAAAAAACTATCAATATTTATATTTTCATGTCCTAAAACCGGGTTATTTGACCTATCTAATATACTATAGTAAACTGTTAAATTATCACCAGCATCATCATCCTTTACATTTCCTTTTATTGAAATGCTATTGTGACCTACTTTCTTACTAAAATATTCATTTTGGAAAGGTTCGGTTATATTTATTGTTGGGTTGCTGTTGTCTGTATATTTTAGTGTTACTGTATAACCGTAGTAATCATCATATCCCCCTTTGTAGACTGTTCCTGTATATGATTGTTTCCATCGTCTAGTGTCGGGCTTGTATATACGTCCCCTATAACTTATCTCCCATGTATTGCATCTAGTTTTAAATATATCTCCTACACTTGGATGATCTGGCCAATCATAGTTGTCATGTCCTCCGTTACTGCAATTTCTATCTCCTAATACACCCGTATATCCATAGTTGTCTGTATAAGAAAATCTTGAACTTTGAAGGGGATGATTTGTAGTTTCACCTACTCCGCATCCATGAACATGTTTCCACCTTGGATCATCCCATTCGTATGAATTGTCGAGATAATCCACATCATAATCACCAGGTCTATTTATTCTAGTAACTTTTTTTCTTTCGTACTCGTTAACATATGTATTCATAGTTATTTCTTTATTATCCCCCGGAGTTCCTGATATAAATAAACTACTACCGGTTTTATTTATGGTTCCTGAGTATTCACCATCGTCATATTGCATTGTAGAAGAAAAACTACTATTCCCCTGTGTTTTGGAATCTGTAACTTGCTTACTATATTTCTTCGGATTATATTCTTGTCTACTAGGACTTCCCCCACTAACACTGAAGGTTATATTTTCACCATCCACGGAATGCGATACATTCCCTGTATTTACAGATACATCTACTATACTCTTTAAATTAGGTATAGTTATAGTCTTACTCTTACTTTGATTCATGTCCTCAGTAAAATTTATAGTCATGGTTTTAGTTACGGGATCAGCATAACTTGGGTTAATTAGAAACCCTTGACTGATCACTATAACACATAACATCACAACTAAAACCTTACCTAAATTAATATTTTGCAAATATCCTTTGAATATACTATGCACACTAGTGATACTTAACTTCATAAATATTCCCCCCTGGATCTTGTATTTTAATATATTTTGTTGAATATTATCAATGCATATCATATTATACATGTTTATGTTTGTAATATTTTGTCATTTTTAGTTGAATGAGGATATTTTTGTGATATTTACTTTTGTAATCGAATCCCTTTTAGAGGCTAATATAAAAGATGAGCTAAATATTTTAATAAAAAATTTATGTTCTCTGGTTAGTCCAGTACTTTTATTTAGTTTAGGAAAGAAATTTTGCCTGATATGCCTGCAATTATGGAATTATACACTGATAGGTAGATTAATATAAGCAATAACTTATTTTTTAGAATACACATTTGATCTTAGGGTTTCTATGCCCAAAAATAAAAAGGCCTATAATTTATCTGTAGGAATATTTTTTGGCATAAACATTTTGACAGTGACACTTTTTTCTATCTTCATCTTCTTCAAATATACTTTGTCTATTTATTCCTCTCAATATTATATACTCCTGTTTTACTTTTTTTGCGTGCTACTCTTGGATATCTATTACCCCATTATTATTTTAACAAGTTGTCCTAACGGAAGCGATAACTCCGTCCCCCGATTTAGTATATTATAATATATTAGCCCACATAAAAAAGGACAGAATTTCAACTCTATTCTATCCTCTACTAAACTATTCCTAATTCGATTTATAATAAAAAAGATAGTGACTAAGCTCCCCCACCAGGGCAATCTTAAAACATCATCAAGGGTCTTAGCCCTTACTCCATAGGTATTCTTATAACCTGTCCTGGAAAAATATCATAGGATCTTAGATCATTTATTATACCTATTTCATATATGGACCTTCTTACATCCTTATGCTTTGGAGAAAGTTCTCTTGCTATATCCCATACCGTATCTCCACTTTGTACAACCACTTCTATGTACTCAGGCTCCTGGTAGCCTTCTACTCTATTTATCAAAGCTAACATGCTTGATATTGTAAAAAATAAAATAACCATTATGAATATCATACTTAACATAAATCTTTTCTTGTTAACAATAACAACCTTAGTCATTTCATCTCCTCCAAACGTTTGTTCGCGTATTGATAATTACATTATATTCGAACAAACGTTCTTTGTAAAGGGTTTTTATCGAACTTATGTTTGAATAGTTTATATATATATGTTATAATATAGCAAATAGCAATATTGTGAGGTGCTACTATGAGTTTAGATTTGACTAAACAACAAAGCAAAATATTAGATTTTATTAGAAGCGAAGTTGATTCTAAGGGGTATCCTCCTTCTGTTAGGGAGATCTGCCAAGCAGTGGGATTAAAATCCACTTCTACTGTTCATGGACATCTAAGAAGGCTTGAAAAAAAAGGTTATATCCGACGTGATTCTACAAAACCAAGAGCAATCGAAGTCTTGGATTCATCTAATGATATATTCCCAGATAAAAAAGAAATTGCACATATACCTGTGATAGGAAAAGTTACTGCTGGTGAACCAATTTTAGCCGTCGAAAATGTAGAAGAGACATTTCCAGTTCCAATTGATTTCATTGAATCTGGTACATATTTTATGCTAAAAATTAAAGGTGAAAGTATGATCGATGCCGGGATATTAGATAGTGATTATGTACTTGTTAAACAACAACCCATCGCAGAAAACGGAGAAATAGCCGTAGCTTTATTAGATGATTCTGCTACTGTAAAAAGATTTTTTAAAGAAGAGGACTATATTAGACTACAACCTGAAAATAAATTTATGGAACCTATAATAGTAGATGATGCAAAAATTCTTGGAATAGTTAAGGGAGTTTTTAGGAAGATACAGTAAAAAAGCGTCTTAGTGACGCTTTTTTAGTTCAAAGTTCTAAGATTTTTCGGGTCATACTTTGTGGCTTTAAAGACAAAAATCATTTGTGAGCAATAATTTTTTTAGTGTAGATATGTGTTTCATCAAAATCTCACATCTCTATAGTAATAACAACTCAACCTGCATAAAATGATCTATGCAGGCTTTGAACTAACCTCCAACAATCCCTTGTCATACATACTCTGTAGTCCCTTTAAAACACCAAACTTTGCATGTTCATAGGTAAGCCCGCCTTGAAAATATGCTATATAGGGTTCTTTTATGGGAGCATCGGCACTTAGTTCGATTGATGATCCCTGTACGAAGGCTCCTGCCGCCATGATTACAGGGCTATCATAGCCCGGCATATCCCAAGGAACCGGCGTAACATAGGAATCTACTGGTGCAGCACTTTGTATTCCTTCGCAAAATGCTATAACCTTTTCTGGAGAATGAAGCTTTATAGCTTGTATTATATCGCTTCTCTCATCATTTGGTTTTGGGCAAACTTCATATCCTAGCTTTTCAAATACCCTTGCACAAAGAATAGCACCCTTCAATGCCCCAGTTACTACCTCTGGAGCAATAAATAGCCCTTGAAACATGTTTCTTGTTAGGCCAAAGGTAAGCCCACATTCTTTTCCTATACCAGGGGAAGTCATGCGAAAAGAGATCAAATCTATTAGCTCTCTTTTCCCAACAATATACCCACCCGTAAGGGCTAGTCCACCTCCAGGATTCTTGATCAACGATCCTGCCATTATATCTGCTCCTACATCTGTTGGTTCTTGTATTTCTAAAAATTCTCCATAGCAATTATCCACCATGATTATTATATTTTCATTTATTGCTTTAACCCTATCTATGATATCCTTTATACCTTTAATAGTAAGGGCTTTCCTCCATCCATATCCAGTTGACCTTTGGATGTATACCATCTTGGTTTTGTTAGATATACTTTTTACTAAGCCTTCTATATCAACCTCTCCAGTGGAAAGAAAATCTATCTGCTTATATCCAACTCCAAATTCCTTTAATGAGGATTTATTTTCATTTCTAATACCTATTACTTCTTCTATAGTATCATAGGGCTTTCCCGTTGCGGATATGATCTCATCACCTGGTCTTAATACACCTGTCAAGCATAGAGTCAGTGCATGGGTTCCATTTACTATGATTGGACGAACTATTGCATCTTCAGTATTAAAAACATGACTATATACCTTTTCCAAGGTCTCTCTACCAGCATCATTGTATCCATAACCAGTATTCCAATTAAAATGAGTGTCACTGAGCCTATTATCCTGCATTGCCTTTAATACTTTAAACTGATTATAGGACTTTATTTCATTGAGATTTTCGATTTCCTCAGCTATTTCCTTTTCCGTTTCTTCTACTAGAGTTATAATTTCTTCATTCAAATCAAACATATTTAGTAAAAAATCCTTAGTTGTTTTCATTGTAACGTCACCCTTCATTTTCAGTTTCAATTTTTACATAAAAATACGGCTCAAAGGCCGTATTCAGGCTGTCTAACAAACCGAATTTCTTCGTTGTTGCGTTGGCTAAGAACCCTTACGTATGTCCATATACGCTACGGCCTCTTAGTTTCAGCACGCCTCGAACTTCGAATTGTTAGACAGCCTGTCACCTTGTAGACAAAGTCTACAATCTGAAATACGGCTCAAAGGCCGTATTTCTTTATACTTTTCACCTAAAACTTTAGGCTTTACCTATTGCTTTTGATTATTATTTGATAAAAAGTTTACCGGCTTTGAAGGTAGTATGGTTGATATAGCATGTTTATATATCATCTGTTGCTTACCATCACTTTCGATTACTATTATGTAACTATCAAAACCCTTTACCATTCCTTTGATTTGGAATCCATTAACAAGGAATATTGTAATCGGTACATGCTCTTTCCTAACTTGATTTAGAAAAACATCTTGTAGATTTAATGAAGATTTCATATTTTATCTTTACCCTCCCATAAGTAATAATCTCTCAACCCAGATTATTCATAGAAAGTTTGAAAATATTTAAGGTAATTTTGATTTCTAAGGCGTTTATCAAATTCGAAGGCATACCCAAACGGTACGTCAAGAATTTGATGAATGTCTTAGAAACAAAAGAACGTAGCAGAGTTTTGAATTTTCTATGAATAATCTGGGTTTAATATTTTATTCTATAAAAACTTAATATTCCCTTCAACAAACTGAATAATATCATTAATTATTTTTTCTTTATCTGAATCATTATCAATATTAAACCATTTCATGTTTCTATATCTTTTAAACCATGTCAATTGTCTTTTAGCATATCTTCTTGTATTTCTTTTTATAAGCTCAATAGCCCTTTCCAAATCATATTCCCCATTTAAATAGGCTATGACCTCTTTGTATCCTATGCCCTTCATAGAAATATCTTCTACCTTTAATCCCATTTCCACTAGTTTTTTTACTTCATCAATCAATCCACTACCTACCATAATATCAACACGTTTATTTACTCTTTCATATAATTCTTCTCTGTCTCTATTCAGTCCAATAAGTATATAATCATAATCCTCACTTATCTTTAAATCCTTGCTAAAGTCTTTGATACTTTCACCCGTTGAATAATATACCTCTAAAGCTCTAATAACTCTCCTAACATTATTGGGATGTATTCTTTCGGCTGTATCCTTATCTACCTCCTTTAGCTTACTATGTAGGTATTCAATACCGTATCTCTCATATTCACTTGTAAGCCTTTCCCTTATGGAGTTATCAGATTTGGCACTTGAAAAATCCATATCATAGATCAATGAATTTACATATAATCCAGTTCCACCAGCAACTATAGGAATTTTATTTTTTGAAATTATTTTATCAATATATTTCTTTGCTAAATCCCTATACTGTGAAACAGAGAATTCTGTACGAGGATCGATTTCATCGATTAAATAATGAGTTACTCCTTGTATCTCTTCTTTGGTAGGCTTAGCGCTACCAATATCTAAATATTTATATATCTGCATTGAATCGGCTGAAACTATTTCTCCATCTATTTTTTTTGCGACTTCAATGGATATGTCGGTCTTTCCTACAGCAGTCGGTCCAGCAATAATTATCAAAGGCTTCTTCATAACACACACCTACTTAAGTTCTTAAAAATTTTCTTTCTATTTCTGATTTTGAAATCGAAAAAACTAATGGTCTACCATGGGGACAAGTAAATGAATTTTCTAGCTTTTTTAGATCATCTATTAGTTTTTCCATTTCAATCTCCCCAAGTTTATCAGCAGCTTTTATAGCATTTTTACATGACATTTGAATTATTCTTTCTATTTTAAATTCATAACTGTTTTTAGAATCATCATTTAAATTTTCAGCTATTTCTTCAAAAAACTTTTTAGCTACAGGTGCCCCAAATAAAATTGGTACCTCCCTTAATATAATTGTATTATAACCAAATTCTTCTATTTTGTATCCCAATCTCGCAAAAATATTTTTATTTCCCATAATTCTATTTTTATCAACATAGTTTAGTTCAAGAACTATGGGCTCAAGTAATATCTGGGACAACATCTCACTTTCTAAATAGCTTTCCATAAATCTTTCATATAGTATTCGCTCATGGGCTGCATGTTGATCAATTAAAAGCATCTGATTACCTTTCTCACAAATTATAAAGGTTGAAAACAATTGGCCAATTATCTTTATATCGTCTAGTAAATGCTTTTTATCACTACGGGGTTCTTCTTTCCTAGGCAATATGACTTCTTCTTGTTTTTTATTTACAAAAATTTCGTCAAAAATTTCTCCTAATTTCTCTTCTTTACTTCTTTCCCCTGCATCAGACTTTATAATATTCTCTCTTATTGTTTCCTTGTATCCTTCATGCTGAATGGCATCTTGTCTATTAATATCCACATTTTCTTCATATTTTGGCTCAACAAAGGGTATGTTTTCCTTTGTGTGAGTATCAATACTTATTTGTTCAGATACTCTATCAATATCTACTTTATCAACCTCTGAATACTGGAATTTTTTTTCTTCCTTATCATTAGATTTATTTCCAATATTAACATCGGGTATTAGGTTTGAATTTAATAAACTTTCTTTAAGACAGTTTACAATAAAATTTAATATCCTTTTTTCATCTCTGAATCTTATCTCAGTCTTAGCCGGATGAATATTAACATCTACTTTATTAGTTGGGATATCTAAATATAAAAAGCAAATAGGGAACCTATTAATAGGCAATAGAGTATTATAAGCCCCGTCAATGGCCTTTAAAACAACTCTGCTTCTAACATATCTACCATTTACAAAGCATATCTGCAATTGTTTATTTCCCCGTGTAGCCCTTGTATTTGATATAAATCCTTTAAGCCTTACTTCTTCATCCTCATAATCAATTTCAATTAAATTTTGAGCAATCTCTCTACCATATATGGTATATATTGTACTATAAAGATCGTTCTTTCCTTGAGTAGTAAATATATTTTTATTATTAACTATATATCTAAATGAAACCTCAGGATGTGACAATGCAATATTATTAACTATAGTACCAATATAATTTGTTTCAGTAGCATTGGACTTTAAAAACTTATGTCTTGCGGGGGTATTATAAAATAGGTCCTTAACAACAAGGGTTGTCCCATTAGTGCAACCAATGGAACTGCTCCTAATTATTTCCCCGTTCATAAGCTCTGCTTTTATTCCGTATTCATCATCTGAAGTCTTTGTGATAATTTCAACATTGGACACCGATGCAATACTGGCTAGGGCCTCACCCCTAAAGCCTAAACTTTTTATATCATATATTTCTTTGTCACTATAAATTTTACTGGTTGCATGTCTTTCAAAGGCCAGATTTATATCTTCCCTATCAATTCCCTTGCCATCGTCAGAGATTCTTATATAGGATTTCCCAGCATCCTTAATCTCAATAACTATTGATGATGCATTTGCATCAATCGAGTTCTCTAAAAGCTCTTTTATTACAGAAGCAGGCCTTTCCACAACCTCTCCCGCAGCAATTTTATTTGAAACCGATTTATCGAGCCTTTTTATTCTCCTAATCATATTTTATCACCCTACATCCCTTTAAGGTATATGAAAATAAATAACAAGTCAAATATACGAGTATACTAGCTAGTTATTTATTTGAATATGCCTAACCTTTTGAACTAATCTATAAAGTTCGTTCATAGCATCTATTGGGCTCATATTAATTATATCTATTCCCTTTAATTCAGCTATTATTTCATTTTTATCTATATCAAAAAAATTAATCTGTTCTCCAACGTCTTCTTTAACTGGATTTTCCACCGTCATGGCTACTTCCTTTACAATCTCCTGATTAACTTCTTCCCTGTGATTTATGTCGTTTCTCTCCAGTTCCCAAAGTATCTTTTTAGCCCTAACAACAACCTCATCTGGAAGCCCAGCAAGCTTTGCCACCTGTATACCATAACTCCTGTCTGCACCACCACGGATTATTTTTCTTAAAAAGATGACGTCATCTCCTACTTCCTTTACAGAAATACAATAGTTTTTTACTCCCCTTAGCTTTCCTTCGAGTTCAGTCAATTCATGGTAATGTGTAGCAAACAATGTTTTAGCACCAAGGATTTCAGAATTACTTACATATTCAACCACTGCCCACGCTATACTTAAGCCATCGTAGGTACTTGTTCCCCTACCTATTTCATCTAGGATAATCAAACTATTTTCAGTGGCATTATTTAATATGTTGGAAAGCTCACTCATTTCAACCATAAAAGTACTTTGTCCTTGAAATAGGTCGTCTGAAGCCCCTACCCTTGTAAAGATTCTATCAACTACCCCTATTTCCGCTTTATCAGCAGGTACAAAGCAACCAATCTGTGCTAATAAAACATTAAGGGCCACTTGCCTTAAGTAAGTTGATTTACCAGCCATATTAGGGCCTGTGATGATATAAAATCTATTTTCATCATTATCTAATACCGTATCATTTGGGATAAAGATTTCATCACCAGCTACCCTTTCTACCACGGGATGTCGAGCATTCTCTAGTCTAACGTTCTTGGAGTTATTTACTATGGGCTTATTAAATCTATATGTATAGCTTACCTGTGCGAATCCAAGCAATACATCCAATCTAGAAATGGACTTTGCAGTAGCAATTATACGATTTATTTCTCCTAATACTTTATTTCTCACTTCCCCAAATATATTATACTCTAATTTTACAATTTTTTCTTCTGCACCAAGTATTTTATCTTCTATTTCCTTCAGCTCATCCATAATATATCTTTCACAATTTGCTAATGTCTGCTTTCTGATATATCTATCGGGTACATTCTTAATATTTGACTTAGTCACTTCAATATAATAGCCAAAAACCTTATTAAATCCAACCTTTAAAGATTTTATGCCCGTATTTTCTTTTTCCCTACCCTCTAAATCCATAAGCCATTTTTTACCGTCTGTTATGGCACTCCTAAGCTCATTCAATTTTTCATTGAAGGTACTCTTTATTATATTTCCTTCCTTTATAGAAAGAGGAGGGTCTTCCTTTATTGCAGCATCTATCAGTGAATAGACATCCCTTAACTCATCAATTTCATCAAAAATATTTACTAATTCACCCTTCACCTTTCCTTCGAGCTTATTTTTTATAACCGGTATGACTCTAATGGAATTTTTTAATGCCATCATATCCCTAGCATTTACAGTCCCATATACAATTTTAGAAGATAATCTTTCTAGGTCATATATGTCCTTTAGTAATTCCCTTAATTCATCCCTAAGTAATATGTCTTCATGAAGAAGCTCAACAGAATCCAGCCTATCATTTATCTTTTTTATATTGATTAAAGGTTCCTCAATCCACTTTTTTAATGTCCTTGTCCCCATTGAAGTACACGTTTTATCAATAACCCAAAGAAGAGAGCCCTTCTTTTCCTTACCCCTTAAAGTCTCAGTTAGTTCAAGATTTTTTCTTGTAAACTTGTCCAAAATCATGAAATTATTATGATTATACATATTTATTTTATCAATGTGCTTCAGTGGAACTTTTTGAGTTTCATAAATATAATCTAGTAAAGCTCCCACAACTATTATACTGTGTCTTCTATCCTGAAGACCAAAGCTATCTACAGAAAAGATATTAAAATGTTTCTTTATCATATCTTCGGCATTCTTAATTTTGAATGCCCTATTGTAATGGGGAGTAAAAATGATATTATTTAGATTTTCTAATTTTTTGATTTCATCCTTCTGATATTCAAAATTTTCACTGATTACTATTTCCCTTGGATTAACCTTCATGATTTCATCTAAAACTTGATTCTTTCTATTTATATCCTTAAATTCTGTGGTCTTAAGCTCCCCCGTTGTTATATCCCCATATGCAATACCGATTCCATCTTCATCTTCATAAAAGGTCATTATGTAGTTATTTGAATCTTCATTTAACATACTGGGATCAATTATAGTTCCCGGAGTAATTATCCTCACAACTTCTCTTTTAACGATTCCTTTAGCCTGGGATGCTTCTTCTACCTGTTCGCATATGGCAACCTTATAACCTTTATCAACCAGTCTTGCTATATATGTATCGGCAGAGTGAAAAGGCACTCCACACATGGGGGCTTTTTCACCTAGTCCACAGTCCCTACCCGTGAGGGCGATCTCTAGTTCCCTTGAAGCAAGCTTTGCATCTTCAAAAAACATTTCATAGAAATCTCCAAGTCTAAAAAAAAGTATATGCTCTTTATAGTTCTCCTTTATGTCCATATATTGTCTCATCATTGGAGTCAATTTAGCCATGTGAAATCCTCCTAATTATTGCTATTTCCTTCATTATATCTATATATTATAACATAAAAAATCATAATTAAACCCATCATATATAGAGAGTTTGGGGTGAATTTTAATTACAATCTCTATACTAATAGATCAAATTATGATTCATTATTATTTTATGGCCTTGAAAATGTAAATTTTCAAGATTATTTATGCTCTCAGTATATTAAACTCTCTCCTAACTATAATAAATACCCAAATTATTATGATAGCATCTATACACATTGATCCTAAATATACCCATTTTATTCCATAAAGCCTTGGTAAAATAAGCATTACAGGTATATAAAATATTAATTGACGAGATATCCCCATTACCGTTGCCGGTTTTCCATTATCAATTGCAGGGAAGAAAGTCATGGACATGAATACCATAGGTAACAATGGCAGTATCGCCATGAACACTCTAAAATTAAATATACTTGCAGCATCAAATATTTTGTTTGGAAACATAAACCCAAGTGCGCCTTGAGGGAAAAACATCATAACTAACCAAAATGGAAGCATCATTAAAACACTACCTAAGGCAAATATTTTAAAGCTACTTATAACCCTATCATTCTTATTTGCCCCATAATTAATACCTACAACGGGCTGTAATGCTCTCATAAGCCCAAATATCGGTGTCAGTAATAAAGTAAATATCCTATATACTGCACCATAAAAGGCTAAATCGTAGGTTGTTCCATATCTAGATAAAGCATTAAATACAACAATAGCCTGTACCAAAGTCATTACCGTCATTATAAATGATGGTATCCCCATTGAAAAAATAGACTTGGTAATCTGTTTGTCTCTAATTATCTTAAATGGATGAGCATCAAAGGAAGCTCTATCCTTTTTAAAATAAAGGAGTCCCGTAACAGTGTATGCAAACATTCCTATATTTGTCCCCCAAGCTGCTCCTGCTACTCCCATATCGAGAATAACAATAAGAATATAATTGGCAATAATATTGATAATAAGCCCGGCCCCCATTATTACTGCCGCTGACTTCATTTTTCCTTCCGCACGTATTACCATATTTCCCGCCAGCCCATGTATCCAAAAAAGTGAACCTAAAACTGTTATCTGAAAGTAAGTTTTGCCTAAAGCTAAGGGCTCGCCAACACCTCCCATTACTTTAACAAGAGGTTCAGCTAAAAACCAAGCTATAATCATATAAACAATACATGTTACTATGGATAAATAATTTACATTTCCCATCAATTTTTCCTGAGTATCTGTATCATCTGCTCCTAGTGCGATACTCAAAGCAGACCCTGCTCCCACACCAATTAAAGAACCTACCCCTAAGGTTATCTGTGATAAAGGATATGCTAGGGAAACCCCCGCTAACGCTGCTTCTCCCACAAATCGTCCTACAAAAATAGCATCAAATACTGAGTTGAGTCCATATAAAAGCATAGCTATTACTGCTGGCCATGAAAGCTGGAACATAACTTTCCATAAACCTTCATTTAAGATCATATGTTTCTGTTTATCTTTTTCATTTATTTCCGTTTTCATACTATCACCTAATTTCTTGGATTTTTATTTTTACCTCCCATTTAATATATATTCCAGGCAAAACTCTAATTAATTATATATCCAAATAATGGTTTTGTCAATAATGATTATCATTATCACAATTGGTTTAAAATGGTTCTTCTATCAATATAAAAAACTAGACCCATGTTTACTCCCATGAATCTAGTTTGAATTTTCAAATAAGGATATTAGTGAAAACTATTTTATATCTTTTTACAGCCTCCACAACCTTCACAGCCTTTTTTAGTACCTAAAGAAAGAATCTCTTTATCAATACTTATATAATCTTCCATTTTGTCATACAGATTGCTCTTTAGTATCATAAAATCATCTAACGCAGAATTCAGTTCCTTTATCACATGATTCTTTTGAATTTGTTCAAATAGTACAGTTAATTCTCTTCTCAATTCAGCTATATCAATGTCATAACTATACTGGGATGAATTTAATATAGTTTGTTTGCCTTTAAATTTCTTTATAAGCTCCCTAGCTTCATTTTCTTTTTTAAAATTTTTTTCTGCTTCCATTAAACGAATATATTCCTTTGAAGAAGCCATTGCTTCTCCTAATTTAGCTGCTAAATTCATAGGTTCCATATATTATCACCCTCTATTCTACAAGCTCTCCATATAATGAAAAGGTCTTTGGATCTGTTATTTTTATATGACAAAGGTTACCTATTAATTCCTTTGGTCCATCAAAATTTACAACCTTATTTGTCCTAGTTCTACCCATCAGTATATTTTCATCATTTTTACTTACACCTTCCACTAATACCTCTACCACATGATCTTTCAAATCTAGGTTTCTTTCTTTAACCCCTTGATGTAATATTTTTAATAGTCTGTTAAATCTCTCATGCTTAACATCATCGGGTACTTGGTCCTCCATTTCTGCTGCTGGTGTACCCTTTCTAATAGAGTATATAAAGGTGAAAGAGTTATCGTATCTAACCTTTTCTACCAGTTCTAGGGTATGGTCAAATTCCTCCTCTGTCTCCCCAGGAAAACCAACTATAATATCCGTGGTTATACTTATATCCGGTATTATTTCCCTAGTATCCTTTATTAGCTTTAAGTATTTTTCCCTAGTATATTTTCTATTCATAGCCTTAAGCACATCATTTCCACCAGCCTGAACGGGTAAATGGATATGCTCACATACTTTATCACAATCCCTAATGGCCTTTATAAGCTTGATTGAAATATCCTTTGGATGGGATGTCATAAATCTTATCCTCTCTAGGCCCTTCACTTCATTTACCCTGCAAAGCAAATCTGCAAAATCCATATCTTCTTCTAAAGTTTTTCCGTAGGAATTTACATTTTGTCCCAATAATGTTATTTCCTTCGTTCCTTTTTCAACCAATTCCTTAACTTCATCTATAATATCCCTAGGATCTCTACTTCTTTCCCTACCACGTGTATAGGGTACTATACAATAAGTACAGAAATTATTACATCCATACATTATATTTACGAATGCCTTAAGTCCATACTTTCTAATGCTTGGTAAACCTTCTATAATCTCTCCCTCTGCATCCCATACTTCAACAAGCATATTATCAGTTTGCTTGCAGTTTGAAAGCAGTACAGGGAAATTATGAAGATTATGGGTCCCAAATATTAAGTCAACAAAGGGATATTTTTTCTTTATTTCTGCAACCACATGGGGTTGCTGCATCATGCATCCACAAATAGCAATAATCATATCGGGATTCTTCTTTTTAAGATGTTTAAGTTGTCCTAGATTTCCATATACCTTTAATTCGGCATTTTCTCTAACACAGCAGGTATTAAAAATAATTAAATCAGCATCTTTGTTATCATCACACTCTATATAATTCATGTTGGTCAACATACCAGCCAACTTCTCAGAATCATGTTCGTTCATTTGACAGCCATAGGTTTTAGTAAGATATTTTTTTTTCTTGCCTGTTTCTTTGAACTCTTCTTCGTTTTTCATTCTCATTTCTTGCATCTTTTGATTTGCGAATTCTAATTCATTTGGTGATATGGTTGTTTCTTTTCTTTCCATAGTTTTACCTCCATATATAAACATATATCTTTATAGTGTATTTTTTACTATATTAGCTATTACCATTCTCAGCTATGTACATAATATCATTTTATTAGCAAAAAATCTATAAGGAGAACCCTTTAAAGATTCTCCACTAAGCCATTCCTTCTGAGAATAAATATTCAGCTATCCAATAGTTAAGATATATACTATCAGATAGCCGAAATTGGGCATATGAAAAAAATAAACAGGTCAGTTTACTAAGTGATTTTGATTATTCTCTAGCCAATGGGCCACTTGCATACCCGATGTATGTAAGTAACCTAGTATTGGAGAAAGGAATCAAAGGGACAAGTAAGATGAAGAGTTTATTTTTTTCATATACCTTAATGAATGCAAATTTTTATGTATACTATACTTTGAATTTTGTTAGTTCCTCTTGAAGTACCTGTGCTAACTCTGAAAGATGTTCACTAGCTCCTGCAATTTCATTCATTGAAGCTGATTGTTGTTGAGTCGATGCGGATGCTTCCTCTGTTCCAGCAGCATTTTCCTCGGCAATTGCGGATAAGGATTGAATAACCTCTAGGATATCAGCTTTTCTGTTCTCCATTTCCTTAATTGAATCGTTCATCGTACTAACTGAACCTCCAGCTATTTCAATGGCTTTTATAATCTCTTTATATTTATTTTCTGTTTCCTTAACGCTTTCTATCTGTTTAGATATTATGCCACTAACTTCTTTCATTTTATCAACGGCGTTTTCAGTATTTGTGGTCAATTCATTTACAATCAAGTCAATTTCTTTAGTAGAATTTGTTGATTGCTCAGCTAACTTTCTAATTTCTTCAGCAACTACTGCAAAGCCACGCCCAGCATCTCCAGCACGGGCCGCTTCTATGGCTGCATTTAGTGCTAAAAGATTAGTTTGTTCCGCAATTGATGCAATCATATTGCTTGCGCTACTTATACTCTCTGAGCTTTCATTTGTCCTTAATATAACATCAAATATCTCTTCGGTTGCTTGTCCACTTTCCTCGGTTTTATGGGTTAAGTCATCTATAACTATCATGCCCTCATCTGCTAAAGTGGATACATTAATAGATGCGTCGCTTACATCCTCCATTAAACTTTGATTTTGTTTTATAAGTTCTCCTAAGTCGTTAATTTTACCTGCTCCCAGCTCTGTATCCTGGGCCTGTTCCATTGCCCCCTTTGCTAATTCTTCGATTGTTCTAGCAACTTCCTCGGAACTTGTTGCCGATTGTTGTGACGTAGCTGTTAACTCTTCTGAAGTGGCAGCTACTTTTTCAGCCACATCCTGTGATTTCTTTATTAGATCATGAAAGTTCATTTGCATTTTAGCCAATGCATTTGTCATTTCACCCGTCTCATCTTTTCTTTTTAGAAACTTAACCGCTTCACTTTTTTCATCAAAGGTAAGGTCATATGTGCTTAGTCTTTGAATGATTTGAGATAATACCAATATTGATCGTACAGCATAATTGCTGTTATGATGAAGCACAACTCCCATAACTAAAGTTCCTATAAATGCAATAATAATCATAAATATTATTGCCCTATTTGTTTCAGCCATAAGCTCTTTTAAAGGAACAATTGTAGTATAAGACCATTTAAGGTCAAAGCCTTGAAAACTTATTGGAGTATAAAATTTATATACATCCTGCTCCATACTTTTAGACAATGATGTACTTTTAAAACTTTCTCCCATTACAACTTTCTCTAAATATTTAGCCCCTTCTTCACCTTCAAATTCTCCACCTATTTTATTTATTCTACTTGGGTCTGGATGAGCTAATATTATGCCCTTATTATTAATTAGTCTACCAAAGCCACTATCAAATAATTTAACCTTTGAATTGATTTCTGTTAATCGATTCAATGAAATATCTAATCCAGCTACTCCTAAAAACTGTCCATCAACAATAATTGGCTGTGAAAAAGTAATTGTTGTAACTTCTTTGCCATCTAGCTTGTAGGTAGCAGGTTCGCTAATAAAGGCCTTTTTTGTTGTCTTAGGAACTGTGTAATAATCATTTGTATTATATTCTTCACAGGTTTCTAATATCAGCGTATCACCACTTCTACCCCAACAAGGCAAATACCTACCACTATGATCACTTCCAGGGCTGTTAATATATTCAATATCATTTCCATCAAAGGCATTGGGCTCCCACACTGCCCAAGTATATATATAATTTTCATTATGCTTTAAAGCTTCTTCCAACATCTGATTAACAATATTTCTATCGGTTGCATTACTTTTTTTCATGTGAACTAAAATATCTGCTATTGCTTTAGTATAATCTAAAGCGTCGTCTAAAATCGCTTCCATCTCATTTGCAATATGTTTTGTTTGTAATGATACACTTTCAATTTTTATTTCTTTTTCATTTTTATAGGAATTTAACATTAAATATCCCATGGTCAATCCCGATATTAGTATAAAGATTCCAAGATTTAAAGATATCAATCGTGTTTTAAGCTTCATTATTATGTACTCTCCTTCCATCTACAACCCTATTGCAAAAAAAACTACATATAATATTATATACCATTTTCTAATAACTTTCTTTGACAAAAGTCGGATTTTGTAAAAAATAGTGGTTTTTAGTTGATAGTCTTAATAATTGGAGTGCCTACTTATAGAGGACTAAAGAGAGTATCAAATATGGAATAGAAGAGTATTAACAATTTTAGGATTTTTTCATCAAAATATGTCTATTCATCTCAATCCATAATTTCTAGAATATTCGGGGTCCATGGTCTAATCCACTAAATTCCTTCAATGAAAACTCCAAGTATTCGTTTTTTCCCTTTGGACTATCACGATAAATACTCCTAAATTTTGAAGGCGTACACTTATAGAATATTTTAAAATACTTTATTAGATATTTGGGATCAGAAAACCCACAAACCACTCCAATATGCATTATAGAGTCATTTGTTGTCAATATTAACTTACATGCATGTTGCACCATTGAGGCGTATTTTAACCACTTATATGAATGACCATACCGAACAGATATATCCTTTTTCAAGTGAGAATAGCTAATATCTAAATGTTCAGCCAGCTCCTTCAAGGAAATCTTGCCATAATTACTATTCATTTTAATTGCTGATTGATATATGGTTTTATATCTCTTAATAATTTTTTTGCCAGGCATCTTTAGGCTTTGACCACCACTAATAAAATCAAACTCTTTGCATAGATATTTTAACATCGGAACTGCACATTGGAATAAATATTCATTATTGGTACAAGCCTTTGAATCATTGATATCCTTTAGCAAGGCATCGTATAATTTTCTAAGTACGGCATATTTTTTTGGCATTTTTTTTTCATATATTACAGAATTGCATAAAATGAAAGTCGTATCAAACTCCTTAATAACCAGCCTACAAAATGATGCGTCTATATGTGTAACCAACACTAAATTTTCCATTGAACCCTCAAGTTCATGAATTTCACCTACGTTAAAAATAACCAAATCATTTTTTTTTAAGATATAATCTTTTGAACGAAATCTTAATTTTACTACACCTTTTATAACCCTAACAATAGTGACTGCATCATGCCAATGATAAGGATGTCTTTTTACTATCCTCATATACGTTTTTATGGATTTAGCAGTTAATTTTTCTATTGTAGATTCCATATTTTACCCCCATTCTATCTAAATATGTTTGCGAATACATCTAGACTGTTCACTATTATACCTTCTATGTTTTTTTCTTTCTTTGACGAAAGAAGGTGTATTTTGAAAATTATATTATTTATATGCATTCCCAAACACATGTAACAAATAGAATCTCTATTATTTTTTTTTGAAATTAAGACTATATCAAAATAGAAAATAGTATATTAGTACTATTTTACTATCAAGATTATATTAGTTTTGAGTAAATCCCCTATTAGCCTGCCAATTCCAAGGTATGCAATCTTAAAATCATATAGAAATATTATATCGTATTTATTTACAATATCCTTAAAAAAAGTCGAATTTTGTAGAAAATTAATTTATATACTAACTTAAAAGTTTAAATAAAACCATAAAAAACCACCTAGCTTTTATTTAGCTAGGTGGTTCTAAAACCCTCATTAATATATTATATAATTTTTTCCATTTCATCAATTTAACAACAAAAAAAAACATCTCAGTACCTATACCTCAAAAACTATATTTTTAATAACAATATTTGTCTCCTTAGATAGATCACATATGAAGGGGCTGATGCCCTCATCATTATATTTGAACACTTTAATTACTGGTCTTAATAGCATATCATGATTTATATTGTCAACGGTTCCTATAAAACCATTGCTCAACCTAACAACTGTCCCTATAGGGAATGGTATTATTCTTTGTAGAAAGCTTTTCACTAGATCCATATTAAAAAATCTTCCTCCTGACCCCATAAAATATTCAATAGCTTCATGGGGGCACAGGGCCTTTCTGTAGGGACGATCTGATGTTAAAGCATCATATACATCGGCAATTGATGCAATTTGAGAAAGTATATTTATTTGATCCCCTTTGAGTCCCTGAGGATATCCTGAACCATCATATCTTTCTTGATGCTGCAGGGCAATAATTCTTACCTTGGGTCCTAATTCCGTATTTTCTCTTAAGTATGCAAAACCCTTCTCACAATGATCTTGAATAATACTATATTCTTCACCGTTTAATTTTCCCTGTTTATTTAATATCTCATTTGGAACAAATATCTTTCCCACATCGTGTAGCATACAGCCTAAGGTTAAATCATACAAATCATTTCTATTAAGTCCATAGGCTATTCCTAATGTTAAGGCTAGGATTCCAACATTTACACTATGATTATATGTATAGGTATCAAGACTCTTAATATCGACCAAACTAATTAATAATTTAGGCTGAGAGAATATATCGTCAACAATAAGCTTAGCCATTTTTTGAATTTCCTCAAAGCCCATTTGATTTTCATTATTCAAATTCTTCTTTTTAAATTCATTGGTATTAGGGTCTTCTATAACAACAGAATTATTATATATGCTTGATATTGAATCTATAGCTTTCCTTCTTATTTGTGGTTTTATTATGTCATCCAGTTCCTGTTCACTATATTCATCAAAAATATATACAGAATAGAATCCATGGTCCTTAATTTTATTTATATATCTATGGGATAATTTTGTACCCTTTACTAACAAAATTTTTCCATCAGAATTATACAAATTTTGTGCTAAGAATACTCCTTCTCTTATCACAGATAATGGTACTAATCTCACTTTATCACCTCATATTACAAAAATAATTATTATAATTATAACACAAATTATAGACTGAGCAAATTACATAATTGTCTTCTACAAAAACTATATTTTTCTATAATTTGGGAATTTTAACAGCTATGCAATATATATTATCCAATTATATCAAGTGAAAGTCATCTAATTTCTTCTACTATAAGAAAATATCCTTCCAATAGATTCTTTTTTAATTTTTTACTAATTAAAAGATCCCTTAACTTTACCTTGGGATTACTTCATCACAGAGTTTACACATAAATTATATACATATTATTCTGAATATATGTTATTATAATTATAGATTCATTATTTTAACATAGGAGGTATAGTAATGAACCTATCTAAAAGAGTTACAGGAATGCAACAATCACCAATAAGAAAGCTTGTTCCAATAGCTGAAAATGCTAAAAAGCAAGGTAAAAAAGTTTATCATTTAAACATTGGTCAACCTGATATTGAAACTCCTAATGAATTTTTTAATGCAGTAAAAAATTTCGATGAAAAGGTCTTAAAATACTCTTTTTCACAAGGAATGCCTCAGTTAATTGACGCTTTGATTGATTACTATAAGAGATATGAAATTAATTTTGAACAGGATGAAATTCTTATTACGAACGGTGGTAGTGAAGCTTTACTTTTCTCATTAATAGCTGTTGCTGATCATGGTGACGAAGTATTGATACCTGAGCCATTTTATACTAATTATAACGGATTTTCTTCTGCCGTAGGGGTTAATGTTATTCCAATGACTACTAAAGCCACAGACGGATTTCATTTACCTGATAAGGCATCCATAGAAAAACGTATTACTCCTAAAACAAAGGCTATATTGCTGTCAAATCCTGGTAATCCAACCGGTGTAGTCTACACTACTGATGAGATTCAAAGGATTGCAGACATAGCAAAGGAATACAACCTATTTGTTATAGCCGATGAAGTTTACAGAGAATTTGTATACGATGACCTTCAATACACTAGTTTTGGTAACATTAAAGAGATATCAGATAGAGTAATAATCGTTGATAGTATATCTAAAAGATATAGTGCATGTGGTGCTAGAATTGGGTCAATAGCTAGTAAAAACAAAGATTTAATTAATCAAATCCTAAAGCTTTGTCAAGGTAGACTTTGTGTTCCCACATTAGAACAAATAGGTGCAGTAGAATTATATTCTGTGCCACAAGATTATTTTGACAGTGTACATGACGAATATCAAAAGCGAAGGGACATTGTATTTGAAGCCTTAGAACAAATACCCGGTGTTATTTGCAAAAAACCTACTGGTGCATTCTACGTTATAGCGAAACTTCCAGTTGTAGATGCAGAAGAATTTGTAATATGGCTATTAAAGGAATTTGATGTAGACAATGAAACTGTTATGATGGCTCCAGCTGAAGGCTTCTATGCTACACCTGGTTTAGGTAAGGATGAGGTTAGATTAGCATATATATTAAATGAAAATGATTTAAGAAAAGCCATGAATATATTAAAGGTCGGATTAGAAAAATATCCAAATAGGAAATAAGATAAACAAACTATAAAAACACCCATGGGAGAAATCCCATGGGTGTTTTTATAGTTTTAATAAATCATAATAGACACTTGTTTTACTAATGTTCTTGTCTATAAATTCTTTCATAAAAATCACATTTATCAGTGGTACAGTTATTGCCAATACAATGGATACATGTTATCATCCCACATTTTCTTTTTGAATCCTTTTCTCTACTTTCATTAATTTTTTTCATATTAAATCCTCCTCCGATATCTTGTTTATATATATATTATAATACATGTATTCATTATTGTCAATTGTATACAATTATATTAGTATAAAAATATAAATTCCCCTTATATACTGTAGGTATTTTCTTTATTAGATTAGGGAATTGCATAACTCTCACTTGGCTAAGTTGCATAATCTCTAAGGATTTTAAAACTACATGGGGTAGATGGTTTTTATAGAAAGTAATTATGCAATTTGCTCAGATAAATTACCCAGGAAAAATAACATTAAAAAAAGGTTTAATATACTTTCATATATTAAACCCGGTTTTTGGAATCACTAAAAAGCTTCTTAAAAAAAGACCCCCTTTTATTTTCAAGTTTTTTTAATTTTTCTCTTAAATTTGCAGTTTCATAGGATTTTTCCTTTAGTTTCATTTTAAGCCTAGCATTTTCAGATATTAACGTATCCTTATCTTCATTTTTATAACCTGCATCAAAATCATTCAATGTAGATTTTAATTCCTTTACCAAAGTGCTACTAAGACTTTTGAAGCTACCATCTAATTTTTCTTCCAGAAGATTTTTAATTTCCGATAAATTATTGGTGAAATCCATGTCTACAGTATTAATAGCCACAACTTCATTTTCTACCTTATCATTGCTGCTATAACTAGCAGCTGCTACTTCATTCATATTTATAATTTCTTCTGGGGAACTAAGAATTGTCTTAATTTGTTTATTTGATAGTCCCCTTTCCTTCAATGTCTTAATATATAAAAATTTTTCTATTTCAACATATGTATAGTATCTATGTCCCGATCTATTTCTGGGTACTTCTATTTCAAACTCCTTTTCATAAAATCTAAGAACATGATTAGCAAAACCGATAAGCTCACTCGCCTCAGATATACTGTACCTCTTTTTATTATCAATCATATCTTCACCCCTATTTATCACATAGTTTAATTTATGTATTCTTTTAAAATTCTTTAATTCCTCTTAAGATAATCAATTTTTTAAAAGCAATTTCATTTATATTCTGAGTGTTTTTAACAAAATTTTCTTTGCATTTTTAATATACGACAGCATTCAATAAAGGGTTTTCATAGTATAAGTTAAAGTCTATACTAAAATCCCTATAAAGGGTTTAGGATAAATTAAGATTTTGATCCCAAGCTCTATATTTTTAAGCCTAAAATAAAAGCTATTTGCACCGACATCTGCAAATAGCTTTTATTATTATATAATACAAAATATTATATTTTAGAAACATTTATGTGTTTAATTTTAATCTCTAGCCTTTACCATAAAAAAATGTTTTGATAGCCTTAAAATTATATCTATTAGGAAGTATTATCTGTTCAGTACTTCCAACAAATAACACTCCATTATTTTTCAAAGCATCGTTAAATCCTTTATATATTTTTTCTTTAGCTTCTTCAGTAAAATATATTAAAACATTTCTACATATTATCAAATCGCAATTATTTGGATATGAGTCCTTAAGCAAATCATGGTTATTAAACTTTACACACTTCTTAATTTCTTCACTGATTTTATATGAGTTCCCAGTTTTAATAAAATATTTTTTCTTAAATCTTTCCGGTGTATTTTCGATACTTTTTGAAGAATATAAACCTAGATTGGCCTTGCTTATTGCTTCCTTGTCAATATCAGTGGCCATGATTTCAATATCTTTTAAATCAAAAAAATCACTAAGGGTCATTACAAGAGAATATGGTTCCTCACCTGTTGAGCATGCAGCACTCCATATTTTAAGTTTTCTCTTTCCATTGTTTTTTAATAGATCAGGAATTACTTGACTATTTAAAACCTTCCATTGTTCAGGATTCCTAAAAAACTCAGATACATTGATAGTTAAATAATTTATGAACTCATTACATATAACCTTATCTTTGTTTAGTGCATTAAAATAATCATCATAGCTGTTAAAGTTATTTCTTTTTACTAAGGATTCGATTCGTCTTTTCATTTGTCTTTCTTTATAGCATGATAAATTAATTCCTGTTTTTCTAAATACTTGTTCCTTAAATTTTTCATATCCTATCATGTTCAGCCCTCACTTTGATTATAATATATTAATTGAGGAAATTGCATACCTTTGGCTTAGCTAAGTTGTATAATATACGGCGTATTTTTGAAGATTCTAAAATTATATATAGGGTTCTCATAGTATAACTTAACTTATACATGGACAAATATGCGATGGTTCTGGGCATTTTGGACTTGTATAAGTTAAAGTCTATACTAAAATCCCTATAGTAGATGTTTTTTATGAAAGGTAATTATACAATTTGCTCAATTATGTAATTATAAATAATTCTAACACATTTCCCGAATAAAACTCAATAAAATTCATTTCTTTCATTTTAATTGAATTTAGTCTTTATGAAATATAAACAAAAAAAAACCGTGATAAACACGGTAAACGAGAAATATAAGGGGGTCTTCATAATATTTTGTGAGGGTATTAATATTATATCCAACCAAATAGAAATTATCCTATTTTTATATAGTTTTTTATCTGAATGAATCGCATAATTACTTTCTATAAAAAATTCCCAGATAAATACTCCTAATATGGACATTTGTCTGGGAATCATATTATAATCTATTATGAATTATTTCGTAGGTTACTTAGTAGCTCATTATATTAGTCTTCTTTAGATTTTAAAATATCTCCAATAGTTGACTTTTCTTCCTCGGTATTTTCTACTATATACTCTTCTACATCATCTGTAGCTTGTGCCTCTTTAATAGATAGACTTAATTTTCTATCTTGTACTTTAATATCTAATATTTTAACTTTTACAGCTTCTCCTTCTTGCAATACTTCTGAAGATTTAGCTATTCTGCTTTCAGAAATTTGAGAAATATGCACTAATCCTTCTACACCAGCTTCTATTTCCACAAAGGCTCCAAAATCTACTAATTTTACAACTTTACCCTCAACTATATCACCTAATTGGTACTTTTCTTCTATATTGCTCCAAGGATTTTTTATAGCTTGCTTTAGGCTTAATGATATTCTGCCACTATCTCTATCAATGTCCTTTACATATACTTCTACTATATCACCGATTTTTAATACTTCAGTAGGGTGTTTTATTCTTCCCCAAGACATCTCAGATATATGAATAAGTCCATCTACTCCTCCAAGATCTACAAAGGCTCCAAAATTTGTTATTCTCTTAACTTCACCCTTCATAACTATATCTTTTTCTATGCTGCTCCAAAATTCTTTTCTTTTTGCTTCTAATATTTTCTCAAGTACTATTCTATGGGAAAAAACAGCTTTATTTTTGCTTTTATCAAATTCAATAACCTTTACTTGCAACTCTTTACCTGAGTATTCATTTAGGTTTTCAACATATTGATTTGAAAGTTGAGAAGCTGGTATAAATCCACGTATTTCATTAAAATAAGCAATCATACCACCCTTTACAGCTTCACCTGTTTTTACGGTTACAGTCTTCTTATCCCCATATACATCATTTAAAACGTCCCAATCCTTAATTGCGTCGACTCTTTTCTTAGATAGTACAACATTGCCTTCGCCATCATCAGACTTTATAACATATACATCTATTTCGTCCCCTTCTTTTAAAATATCTCTAGGGTCAATATCAGTATTATTGGAAAATTCATTTAAAGGAATTATTCCATCGGATTTGTATCCAATGTTTACTACAACTTCTTCTTTCTGAACCTGTACAACCTTACCCTTTATAATGTTACCTCGTCTTGGAACAGTAAATAATTTCTCCTCTTGTTCCAATAATTCATTAAAAGTATTGTTATTATTTTCCATAGTTTATTCGCCACCCTTACCTTCTATTTTTTTTATAACATCATTTATAATCCACTCTGGTGTCGATGCACCAGCTGTTATACCAACTTTTTCACACCCTTGAAGGCTCTGAAAGTCCAATTCATCTGCTGTCTCTATGTGAACAGACTTATCACAATAGCTTTTGCTTATTTCAAATAGTTTTTGAGTATTTGAACTATGATACCCCCCAATAACTATCATCATATCTACCTTTTTAGCAATATCTGCACAGGATTCTTGTCTATGCTTTGTAGCTAAACAAATTGTATTGAATTCCCGTAGTTCCTCAGTTTTTTTATATAGTACATTTACTATAGAATTCCACTTTTCCAAGGTAATAGTAGTTTGTGCTACAACACACATTTTTTCATTATACTCTACATTGTCTATTTGATTACTATCTTCAACGATAGTAGCACTATTGTTACACCATCCATTTATACCAATCACCTCTGGATGGTCTGGATTACCTATTATTATGATTTTATAACCTTTATCATAATATTCTTTGACAATTTCCTGTACCCTTCTTACAAATGGACAGGTTGCATCAATAATTTCAATATTTCCTATTTGGGCTTTATCATATATATCCAAAGGGATACCATGGGATCTAATTATCAAAGTAGACTCCTTAGCATGATCAATATCGTCAACGGATTCAACCCCTGATTCCCTAAGCTTGTCTATCACTTGCTTATTATGAATTAATGGTCCATAGGTATAAATATTTTTTTCTTTCTTTTTAACAGCTTCAAATGTTTTATTGAGGGCTCTTTTAACTCCAAAACAAAACCCTGAGTTTTGAGCAACATATATTTTCATGTGTCAAAACCTCCTAAATGCTTTCTGATATATAGTCTAGTATAATATTAATAACTTCATCAATATTTTTCCCTGTTGTATCTACCAAAATTGCATCTTCAGCCTTTTTTAATGGATCTAAGGTTCTTTCACTATCCATTCTATCTCTATTTGCTATTTCTTCAGCAATGTTCTCATAACTATAATCATAGCCTTTATCCTTTAATTCTTTATATCTTCTTCGGGCTCTTTCATCTATTGAAGCTGTCAAGAAAAATTTATATTTTGCATTGGGTAAAACCCTAGTTCCAATATCCCTACCATCCATTATAACATTATTTTTCTGTGCAATCTCTCCCTGGAGTTTTACCAATGTTTTCCTTACCAACGGTAGTGCCGCTACCCTGGATACATTCTCATTTATTATGGGCTCACGAATTTCTTTATTTACATTAATATTATCCAGTAGTATATTTCCATTGATAAATTGTATCTTTGTTATACTTAAAATCCCTTCAATCATTTTCTCATTATCAAAGGAAATATTTTCATTAAGTAATTTTAAGGTTATGGCCCTATACATAGCACCAGTATCAATATATAATAAATCCTTAATTTGTGCAATTTTTTTTGCAATAGTACTTTTACCGGCTCCAGCAGGCCCATCTATTGCAATACTGATTATATTCACTAAGTGTTCCTCCTTCTTGAAAGATTTTGGGGTACACCTCAATAATAAACCACCAGAGGGCTGGTGGTTACAAGCTGCCTAACAACCCGAATTTCTTCGTTGTTGCTTCACCCAAGAACCCTTACGTATGTCTGTATACGCTACGGCCTCTCGGTTTCAGCACGCCTCGAACTTCGAATTGTTAGGCAACCTGCCATCTTGTTGACTTTGTCAACAATCTGAAACCACCAGAGGGCTGGTGGTTGAGTTTAAATGGAATTTGGTTATAAAATAAGCATACTTTTATATTAACTATTACATAACCAACTCTACAGTTTATTTCCTAATACTCAAAAGATATTCATAAGTTCCTAAAGCCCATATAGATTTACAAATATATCTCAATTTATACATATAGAAACATCCAATGTTTTTAGAAGTTCTGCTATGTATAAGTTAAAATTTGACTGCAATCTCTATACAATTAATCCATAAGAAAATTATAACTTAATATGTAAACTATAACAAGTATAGATACATTATTTTTACTATATTTTAAATATTTCAGTTCATTTTTACAAGCTATAATCATGTTTTTTCAAAAATTACCATTTTATACTTTCACTTACCCATTTACCCTGGGGTATTTATTTGTTATCATTTGTCCTTTGAGGAACTATTTCAATCACTTTAAAACTCAATCCATCATTATTGTATAATTTATTTAAAAAAGGTTCTATTCCTTTATTAAAATTTTTCAAATACCATTGGGTCGATATAAGTATAATAAATAAAATCACCGCCAACTTTCTCAAAATCCCATCGATTTTCTCATGTAACTCCACACTATCCTTTTTCATTTACCATCACCCACATATTCATATTTATTATAAATGACATGTATCATTCAGATTAATTACTACAGGCCCATATTCTCTAAATTCTAACTTGTTTAATGAAGCATTGCTCAAGGTGATATTATAGAAATATTTTAAATCAAGGCCTAATATTCCTAATATAATAGTTTTTATGGCAACACCATGGGATATTATTATTATTGAACCATCATCATATTTATCTATGATTGTTCTTACAGCTTTCAGACATCTAGCCTGTACTGTTTTTAAATCTTCACCCTTGGGTATTGCCGCGTTATATGGCTCATTTCTCCATGTGAGATATTCGTTATAATAGGATTGCCTTATCTCCTCGTGTGTAAGCCCCTCCCATTCACCGAAGGACATCTCCCTTAAATCCCTATGAACCTCTATGTCAACCTTTAATTCCTCTGCAATTATTTTAGCCGTTACATAACATCTATCAAGGTCACTGGTAAAAATTTTTAAATAGTTTTCATCGATTTTCTTGAGTTTGTTGGCCACTAGCTTGCTTTGCAATACTCCTAAATCACTAAGTTCAATATTCCTACAACCCTGTGTTTTCGATTCACAATTCCATTTAGTTTGTCCATGCCTTATCAAATAAAGCTTTAACATACATGATCCCCATTTTTTATAACAGACTTTGTTTTTTATATTGTATCCAAAACTTTAGTATATTAGTACAAAATTAGCAAGGTGGCTTGATTTAGTTACAAGTTTTATATTGCAAGTTACAAGTCTTCATGTCCTTATCTTATGGCTTAAGACCATTAAAATAAGAGCCCTTGGGCTCTTATCTCTTCTTCTTATTTTTTGCTTTAAGCAGTCTTCCGGTATTTATATTGTTCTCTTTATGCTTATTTACTTTTTTATCATTTTCTTTTTCAATAGCTTCAGTAGCTTTCTTATCTATGACTTCGCTTTTTTTATTTTCAAACTGTTTATTTTTATTTGGAGCTTTCTGACTTCTAGAAGGTGTATTATTCCTTTTTGTTTTTAATTTATTTACACCATCATAAACTTTTCCCTGTGCAAGCTCCAAGGATTTAAATCTAATATTGAGCCTTCTTAATGCTATATCCATGACAAATAGTATTAAGGAAATTATAATTAGTATATCAGATATATCCTTATATCCATATACATTTTTTTGATTCTCCGTAAATACGTCCTTCGCCTTGTTTATAAATGTTCCATTTGATTTTCTTATAAGCTCGGTTAATTTATTTGAAGAAGCCCTTATATCATATTCCTGGGAATAATTAATTGTGAAGGCTTCACTTGTGGACTTTACAAGCTTTTCCTTATCATATTGCTCAGCCCTAATGACATAGGTTCCTTTTTCAAGGGCCTCAAATTCTCCCATGTAATCGGAAATACTCGTAGCTTTCAAATCAATTTCATACTTCTCAAGACTAGGTGTTATAATAGTTGCTTTAGTATCATAGATTTTATTTGAGTCTTTTAAATCATTAACATTGATTTTTGCAATATTTCCTTCCGTTAAAGCCTCTACAAACAAATCTTCACTGCCACCTTTATAAAAGGTGTATTGGATCATTCTTTTAAAAAATTCAATTCCTTCCTCAGTACCTAAATAATCAGAGGTCCATTTTCCATTGGAATCTGAAGTCCATGCAACACTTTTACCAAGTCCATACTGCCACTGTGCAAGGATTGGTTCATCCCTATCACTATAAAGTACTATATCCCCCCTATCCTTTGGGGAAGTACTGATATATCCATTTAAAGCAATTGATTTATCCATGATAGGACTCACTATTTCATTTGCTGAGGCTAGCTTAGGAATAAATACCCTGTTATTGATATAGGTTTTAGATGCTAAGAAGGTTTCCTTTGTAAATATCTCGGGTATAGTAGAAAATTCATCTACGAAATAATATCTGCCCTTACCCCTATCTGCTACTGTTTCCAATAGACCTGTATCTGCCCCTTCCCCAACAGCTACGGTTGAAATAGTTATACCTGCCTTTTTCATCCTATCTAGAACTTCATCATAGCCATATCTTTCCGCTTGTCCATCAGTTAAAAGTATAACATGCTTTAGTTTTGTATCTACATCCTTTAGAGAATTATATGCTTCATTTAGTGCGGGTATAATACTTGTACCACCTCCCGCTCTAATTGTTGATATCTCTCCCTTAACCACATCTTCGTCTTGATCAGGAGAGGGCTTTACTACCCACTGGGGAGTACCATCAAAGGTAATCACACCTATCTGATCCTTTGGTTTTAAAGAATTTACTGCTTTTATTGCCGCTTCCTTGGCAATCTCTATTTTACTGGTTCCAAGCTCTCCGCCTTCCATACTACCGGATTTATCTATTACCAGTACAAGCCCTAGGTTTGGTACTTCACCCTTTATTTTCATTTCCATATCCACGGGAAGCATTTCTTCTAGCTTTGTTTTATAATAACCTCCAAGGGCATAACTGTTTTCTCCACCGGTTACAACTAGTCCACCACCATAATCTCTAACATATACCTGTAAGGATTCTAGAAATTTTTTATCTAAATTATGAAGTGAAACATCACACATAACTATACTTTTATACTTCAATAAATTTGATAAGTCATTTGGAACCTCACCTGCATCAACGTAATCTACGCCTATAGAAGAGGCCCTTAGTATCTTGTCAAATTCTCTACCGCCTTTGCTTTCATCATCAATCAACAAAACATAGGGTTTACCCTTTATATCTGTAAAAGCAGAATATGAATTGTTTTGAGTAAAAGTATCCCTTTCAGGGGTTATAACTGCTTTATAGGACTTAAATCCACTTTTAAAGGCTTTGTCTCTAAAAACAAATCTATTTTCTCCTTTTTCAAGCTTAACATTCTTTTCCCCCACTATATTATTTTCTGAGAACAAAGTAATTTTACTCTTTGTAGCAGTAGTACTATATATCTCTAAAACCACATCAAAGGATTGATTTTCATATAATATCTTTGGTATTTCTATATTCTTTAGCTGAACCTCATCCTTTATGGGATTCTCGGTCTTATATACCTTTAGCTGTATATCATTTATATTTATTAAGTTTCCTTCATTTAAGCTATCCCCTATATTTTCTTTACCATCTGTAAGAAGTACTATTCTTTTCTTTGAGCCATCGGGTATTAATACCCTTGACAGCTTTAAAGCATTTTCTATATTTGTAAACCCTTTATCAATCTTTGTTTCAAACTTAATATTCTCTATTTCTTCCGTTATAGGAAGCTCTACCTCACTTTTTTCACCAAAGGCAACTACTCCAACTCTATCATTATCCTTGGCAAACTTCATTGCTTCAGATATAAATGCTACAAATTCCTCTTTGTTTTGTGAAGCACTTTGAGATAAATCTACAGTAAATATGGTTGTGGTAGTATCTACATCGGTTTTTATATTAATTCCACTTAAAGCGAGTATTATAAATAAAATAACAATAAGCCTAACAGCTAATACTGATTTTTTTCTTGAATTAGACCTTGCCCTAAACCTACTGAAATAGATAATAAATAGAAATAGTAGTGGGATAAGTAATAAATAAAAAGGATTTTGAAAGCTAATACCCACGATTATACACCACCCATTCTACCGCTAAAATTAATAATGCCAGTATTAAGAAAATATTTTTTATATCCATCATGGCATTTTCACTAATATTTTCTTTAATATCAACTTCATCAGCACCTTCAACAGCCTGACTAATATCCGATTCTTTAATGGTATTTACATTGGAAGCAAAATAATTAAAATAAGTTTGATTCTGAACTTTTTGCTCTATGGTATATACCCCTATCCCATTGGTATCCGTATAGGCTGGCACCGGGAATGGAGGGCCTATCCTCATTTTGTTTTTATCAGGAGCCTTTATATAGACCTCACTGGCCTTTGGATATACATCAATTTCTATCCCTTCTCCACTAAGTACACTTGTGTTCTTTTGTGTATTTAAGTTAAGAGTATAATCTAATATATTTTGTACAAATATAGGAAAACTATATTTAAGGGGTAAATCCGTATCGTGAATATCAAATCCCAGCACTACAAGTTTTTGAGTATCCTTTACCCCCTTAAATGCTATGGATTCATCATTTGAATAAATAAAGGTCTTAGCCCAATTCGGAGGAGATAGAGTCTTTACTTTACTCATGGATATATCAAAATCCACATACTTAAGTAGTTCATCTTCAGAAATAGAAAGACTTCCTTGTTTTATCATTTCATTTACTTTAATAACACCCTCTAGGTTTGTTGGATCTAGTATAAATATATTACCATCGGTTGGTAGCTTATCGGGTAATCTCCCATCATATATATAAAGATCATAGCCTTTAACATCTGGCAATACCTCGTTGGTTTTATAAAGCTCTATATTTTCATTTAATGCTATTGCCTTTTCTAAAAATATATTACCACCAGTAATCATAAGAACTTTTCTTATTTTACTGCTATTTACTATGCTATATCGTATGTTATCTCCCATTAAAGCATCCTGAGTATCTATTTCTGCCTTTATTATGTTTGTATTTGGTATTTTATCAATATATATTTTTTTACTTTCCTTTGCTTTAAGTTCAATCTCTTGTACATCATAGATTTGGTTCCCTGTATAGATTACTAAATCTGTTTTCACATCACTATTGCCATAATTTTTGATTTGAACCAATGCTCCTATAAAATCTTTATTCTTTTTACAGGACAGATTCTCTATGGCTATGTTATCATGGGGTGAACCTATTATCTTAAGAACTAGTTTATCAATATCAGCATCTATACTCTTATCCGTATAAAAAACAATTCTATAACTTTCCTTGCTCTTGGTCATGGCTTTCAAAAGGGATAGAGTATCTTCTATGTTATCAGTCTCATTACTTATACTTACCTGCTTTAGCTTATCTATCAAAAATGATTTATCCTTTGAATTACCGGCAACTATCTCAGGACTTCTACCCATCGTTATAAAAGTAACTGAAGTTCCTGATTTTAAATTTTTAAGCATATCTTCAATGTCTTTTTTTGATTTGTCGAACCTACTGCTATTCCCCTCTACAGTAGACATACTTAGGGATTTATCTAATACAACTATTAGATCATCAACCTTTAATGTATCTGAAAAAAAGTATGGCTTAGTTAAAAAAAATACTAGCATGCTAAAGGCCAGAAGCTGTAATAGCAATAATATATTTTTTCTTAAACGCTGCCACGGCGCATTCGCTTCTATATCGGCCACCGCTCTTTGCCATAGATATATACTAGAAATCTCTATATCTTGGTGCTTCTTTTTTAATAGATACATAATTATTATTGGTACAGTCCCAAGTAAGAACAAAAAATTAATTGGGGAAAAAAAACTCATTTCTATCACCTCAGAATACTAGACCTTATTAGTTTTTCGAATATAATCTGCTCAGTAGAAAATTCATTTGATATTAATGAATAAACCGCCCCATACTTTTTAGTTGTTTCTTTAATATTTTGAATAAAGGACTGTAATGTCTTTTCATAGGAATTTAATATTGATCCACTAATTGATATATCATTATCCATTAAAGTCTCACTATCTATAAGATTTAAGTCTCCTATAAAATCTGGTTTTAATTCTTTTTTATCCAATAAATGAATCACAATTATTTTTTGGTTCATATATGTTAAATACTTGAAAGCCTCTTGAAATTCATCAGAAAACAAATCGGATATTATTATTGATATTCCAGGCTTATAAAGTCTTCTATTTATGAGTGTAAAAATATCCGTACTACTTTTAAACTCTAGATTATCTAGTATACCTATTATCTTACTCAAAGAATTTTTCCCATTTAAATATCCCGATTCCTTAAGATTTTTTTCTTCTTGATAATATAAATTTATTCTGTCTAAATTGTTAAGACTAACATAGGATAAAGCCATAGCAAGATTTTGGGCCAATAAAGACTTTTGAGGCTGTCCAAAATCCATGGATTTTGAAGCATCTAAAAAAATATTAACTAATATTTCTCTTTCCTCCATAAATTCTTTAATATAAAGCTTTTCAAATCTTCCATATGCATTCCAATCTATCTTTCTAAAATCATCACCATTGATATACTCTCTAAAATCGGAAAACTCACTGGAAGACCCCTTGGCTTTTGACTTTCTTCCCCCGCTATAACCCTTATTTATAGACAGATTATAATTTAGCTTTAATCTGCTCAGTTTATTTAAAAAGCTTTGATCTAGCAAAAAATCACCCCGTAATAGTTCTAAGTTCTAAGTTACATGTTTCAAGACTTCTGTCCTTCTTTTAGGTCTTTGATACTTGGAACCTGCAACTTGGAACCAAATTGCCTTTAATCAATTTTATCTATTATCCGTTCTATCACAAAATCACTGTTCACATCGTCACTCATGGCTTCAAAGTTTAGTATTATTCTATGTCTAAGTGCTGGATAGGCCACATATTTTATATCATCAAATGAAACATTAAATCTACCTTCTATTAATGCCTTTATCCTAGCAGCCTTTACTATTGCCTGGGCACCCCTTGGACTTGAACCAAATCTAACGTATTTCTTAGTTGTGTCCGGACTTTCTTCGTTTTCAGGATGTGTATATAATACCAGCTTCATAGCATATTCCATAACAGCTTCAGATACAGGTATTTCCTTTGACATATTTATCATGTCTAAAAGCTTATTCCTATCACTGATTTTTTTAAGCTCTATGTCTTCGCTATTTGTAGTAAGATTTACTATTTGACTTAAATCCTTTAAATTAGGAAACTCCACATTAAGCTTAAATAAAAATCTATCCATTTGCGCCTCAGGAAGGGGATATGTTCCTTCCATTTCTATGGGATTTTGGGTTGCTAAAACAAAGAAAGGCTTATCTAATTTTCTAGTATCATTACCTGCTGTAACTATCTTTTCCTGCATACATTGCAGCATTGCACTTTGGGTCTTTGGAGTCGCTCTATTTATCTCATCTGCTAAAAGAATATTTGTAAATACAGGACCTTTTTGAAATTCAAATTTATTTCTACCATTATCATCGTGAACTATGATATTGGTCCCCAAAATATCTGCTGGCATGAGATCAGGAGTGAATTGTATCCTTGAAAAGTCAAGGTTTAAAACCTGTCCAATAGTCTTAACAAGCTGGGTTTTTCCTAGACCTGGCACTCCTTCAAGGAGTACATTTCCTTCACAAAGCATAGCAATCAGCACCTTCTCAATAAGCTCCTCCTGACCAATGATTGCTCTTTTTATCTCATTCTTGATAGCATCAAAGCCATCCTTAAAATCTCTATAATCCTTCTCGTCAAATCCCATAACTACCGTCCTTTCTTCCATATCTTTTCTTTATCTACCAAAAGGAATACCCTAAACCTTAGAGCTTTCAACTTTGAACTATAAAGGCACCTTTATTCATCCAGCTTAATAAAATATTTTTTTACAATTTCCTTCATATTAGGTGGAATCTCTTCCTGCTCAAGTCTTTGATATTCGCTCTTTTTATAGTTTTTATACACTTCACCAAAGGGAATCGCTTCTCCCATATCTTCACCAAACTTTTTAACCTCAGTTGTATCCTTTTGCCCTGATTTATTCATACCACCATTTACTTGACTCTTTTCACCCTCTACACCAAGTCTTTTAGGAGCAAAGATGCTTTCATGGTCAACGGCTTCTTTATTACTGCTCCCTTGTGAATTTCCACCACCGCCTGAAGGGCTTCCTCCTCCGGCATCACTTCCCGGTGAACTTCCATTCCCGGCACCATTTGCTCCAGTGCCTTGGCCTCCACCTTTTCCGTCACTTCCCGGTGACTGTCCACCAGCCTGTCAGCCACCGCCCTGTGAGGAGTGTTCACCCGTAGGGCATGTATTATTATCGCCACTATTTCCTGCATTGTTATTGTCACCATCTTGATCCTCAGATGCTTTATCATTATTATTTCCCGACATTTGATCTAAGGTTTTATTCAATTGATTTATACTACCCATAGCTTCATTTAACTGACTAGATAGCTGAGAATTATTAAGCATTTGATTTATATTGTTATTCAAATCTTGAAGACTCTGATTAACCTCATCACTATTTTTAGTTCCTTGTTTCATGGACTGCAATGTGGCGTCTCTAATTTCTTTAAATGCCTTAGCAAGCTCAGGATTATTCTTTAAAAGCTCACTAAGCTCCTTTAATTCCTGGGCTATCTTTTCAAGCTGCTCTTTATCTAAGCTTTTAAGTTTGTTGGCCATCTTCTCTATTTCCTTGGCCACTTCGTGGGAGTTTCTATTTTTTATTTTTTTAGCTAATTCCTTGGTAAATTCCTTTGATTCAAGGTTCTTAGCTATTTGATTAATCTTGTTTTGTTTCTTAGCCTCATCTATTTTATTTATTTTCTTTTTTAACTTTACAATTTCTTTTTGAGCATCCTTTAGATTTTTAGATTTTTGAATATCATTCTTAATCTTATCAAGACTCTCTTCTATTTCTTTCTTTTCTTGTAGGCTTAATGATTCATCCTTCTTTATGTTTTCCTTTACCTTTTCTATCTCTGCCCTTTCATCCTGCAATTTCTCTAATGTTTTTTCCCTTTCCTTTGCCAGTACGTAGGGTTTGGTAGGAATTAAACTTACTGTAATAGTAGCCGCCACAAGTATAAATATAAACACAAGCACTTTCACAGAAGGCTTTAAGGATATTTTTGATTTCAAATCTTCCTTTGCCAGAAATCTCAGGGTATCCTCCTTCTGAATCCTTGAAACTAAGCTGTCCTCATCCTTCAATTCCAATGAAGTAGAGGTCCTTTCCTTAAGACCAAAGGAATCCACTAATATAGCGGTTTCCATAAAGGAGGGTCTTTTATATAAAGACCAAAGGATTCCCAGAACTACGGACAATATCAATACCTGTAGTACTTTATTCCATATAAAGGTTATGGAAATAAACCTGGAAGCTATCATAATAGCAAAGGAAGCTCCTCCCCCTAGCATCAGTGAAATAGTAACAAAATGTATTATTCTCTTGAAAAAGTATTTAAGCTTTAAGGGCTTTAAATATCTAATTATTTTGTTATCCAGCATTTATCTTTTCATCCTTCTTTTTTCTTATCTTTCTATTTTTTTTATTTTTCTTGTCTTCTCCCTTATTCCCAAATTTCTTCATTGGATTAATCTTTAAAGAAGTCATATATAATAGTATAGAAGAAAATACAAAACTAAAGCTCATATTATAATACAAAGGACTTAGCAAGTGAACATTTGTTTTTCTTCCCAGCAATATTTCTTTAATGGGTCCTTCACCAAATTGGTTTTCCAATATGGAACCTATTCCAACCATTGGATTCATATAAACTACTGCATTATAGATTACTTTTACGGTATCACTTATATTTTTTATATCCATTCTACCTACAAATTCTCTAACTATAATTAAACAAAATCCTGTTCCAAACATAAGCATCAGAACGAAAAAATATGTGAATACAGTAGATGAAGTAGTTTTTCTAAAAAATGCCGATGAAAATATCCCTATACTTCCAAATAGCAAGGCTGTTACTAGATAATATGCAAAAAGCAAAAGTACACTTCCCGGTGTAATAACTCCGAATAAGAAGAATATGCTAAATATAGGAATAGTTACAATAAGCAAAAGTACCATCAAAGATAATGCCGCGGAAAGTTTCCCTAAAACTATTGAAAGACTCGATAGTCTTGTACAAAGTAGCAAATCAAAGGTCCTTCTTTCCTTCTCTCCACATATACTACTCGCAGTAGTAGCTGGTATTATAAAGGCTATAAGAATCAATTGAAATATGGTAATTGCGGCATACAATGCCTTTAATTCTTCTACCCTTATTCCCCTATAATATCTATATCCAAAAACCATCTGGGATGCTATCAGTCCTAAAAAACCACATATAAGAAATAAATACAGGGATATGGTCACAGGCATCCTCCACGATCTTGTTCTAACCTTTAGTTCCTTCTTTAATACAGGATTCATCTTCATCATTCTCCATCCCCCCTAGTAACCTCCATAAATATATCCTCTAAGTTATTTTCAAGAGGTCTAAATGATATTAAAGGAATATTTTCGTTAAGTATTCTCTTCATCAAATCCGATAATTCTAGGGCTTCTCCATTAAATTCTATTTCTATATCCCTTTCGTCTTCAACAACTGATTTTACTAAAGGATCTTCCTTTAAAAGCTTTATACATTTATCTTTATCTTTTAAAACCACGATTTTTATTACTTGAGTTCCTCTAGTCCTATGCATTATTTCCTCTACAGGTCCATTTACTACTATTTTACCACCTTCGATAATTCCAATATTTGTACAAAGCTCAGCAAGTTCCGGTAGAATATGGGAGCTGATTATTATTGTTTTACCCATTCTCTTAAGTTCTCTAAGTATTTCCTTCATCTGAATCCTTGCCCTTGGGTCCATACCAGAAGCAGGCTCATCTAGTATAAGTAGCTTTGGATTATGAACGAGGCATCTGGCAAGGCACAGCCTTTGCTTCATACCCCTAGATAATGAATCTACATAAGCATCCTTTTTATGGGTCAAATCCACAAGCTCTAATAAATCCTTTATGATACCAGTCTTTTCATCACCATAAATACCAGCTATATCACTATAAAAATCCATGTACTCGCTTACCTTTAGCTTATCATAGACACCGAAAAAGTCGGGCATATATCCAATCTCATTTCTTACCTTTTTAAGATTTTTATAGCTAAGCTCTGTTCCATCTAGATATATTTTCCCAGAAGTAGGTTTTAGTAGTGTAGCTATCATTTTAAAGGTTGTAGTTTTACCGGCTCCATTAGGCCCAACAAATCCAAAGATTTCGCCTTCCTTTATTTCAAGGGATATGTCATCTACTGCCTTAAACTTTCCATATAATTTAGTTAAATTTTCAATCCTAAGCATTATTTTATAACCCCCTCTACTGTAAAGGTAGGTATAGGGACATCAATATCTTCTGTTGGATCAATCTTTATCAATGTACCCTTTTCCTTTGTATAATATTTGTCCATGTTTGAAGCATCTATGACCATGTTCCTTTTATCCCCTTCTACCCATTCATTTTCAATATAATCAAATACATATAGTTTACACTTAGTTTGATTATATCCCAGATCTAGGTTGATTCCCATTGAATTAAGTTCTATATTATCTTCTGGCTTAAACTTTAAAACTACATAACCATCTCCATACAAAAGTTCTCCATTTCCTTCTAAATTCATATTGTGATTATCCACTATATCTGGATACAATATACCAGCAGGTATGTTAACCCTCTGTCCTTTTTCATATTTTATATTTAACGGTATCAATAATAGATTTCTATTGATATTTTTAGCTTCTTTCCCATTTATTTTTATAGAACTTCCTATATCATCCTTATTCCATGCTAAAATAAAGAATTTATTTTTATTCATTAATGTCCGACTTGAATCCATTAAGCCTTCTAATATATCTCTCTTTACATTATTATTAAGTATATCCTCAGCTTCATTAGCTGCATTTTTAGACCTGCTACCTCTATATCCATAAATACTGTCTATAATAGCATACCAATCCTTAACAGTATTTTTTTTATTAATATAAACTTCAAATTTTTTAGATTCCTCGCCTTCTTTAAAGTCTCCAAGTCTTTTATATCTACTTCCATAAAATATAATCATATCTTGGAGGTTTAAATCGGGAATATTATTTACTGTACCAACTAATTTCCCATCTTTAATCACTATGTCGGAAACTATTTTATCATTAAATTCTATTTCATTATTTATAGTTATAGTTTCAACATCTAAGATTCCAGCTTTCTTGAAAATAACATGATTTTCTTTGTCAAAGATGTATTCTGTAACTACTTCCTTATCACCAAACCTTTGTAATACATCATAATCCCTTCTCCCATCTAATAAAGCCTCACTATTTTTATCCAGTGTAATGTGCCAATCTCCATTCTTAAAGCCCATAAGTCCTGCCCTTGTACTTATCATAGCTGTTTTTGATTCATCATCTATTTTTATTATTGAAACATTATTTGATATGGGTTGCCTTAATCTGGTCTTGAATCCTAGAATATAAATTGAAGTAGAAAATATCACTACTATAATTGGGATAGTAACCCATAATAATTCCCTTTTGTCTATTCGTTTAAGAACAAAGTAATTTATTGGCCCAACCAACAGTATGAATAATATCAATATGATTAATATTGTCTTCATTGAAGGAAGTAAATTGTAGGGCAAATAGTTAACTATATTATTAAACCAATGGGATCTTGATGTAGGATGGCTTCGTTCATAATTAGCTATATCGCTATTTAAATATTTATTGATTACCTTCCCGATAAATTTATCTTTCCCATCCCAATTTACAAAGGGGGAAAGTCCCATATCAAATCCAGCAATTACAATATGTCCCTTCCCTAATTTTCTGTGATAAAGCTTTAAGTCATTGTTTCCTTCAATAAAGATTTCTTCTCCATCCCTTAATGAAGCATCAACTAGCTTTAAAGGTTCATCACCGTCAAAATCGTCTATACTTATTTCCTTCGTTCCTTTAACTTCTATAAAATTAATATCTTCCATTCCCTTAAGAGTCTTTTGATAATTTGGTCCAGTTCCTATTAATAGTAAACCACCAGCTTCAACCCATTCTTTTACAGCCTGTCTTTGTTTCTCATTTAATTTTTCTGAATCATAATTGTTAATAACCATAGTTTGAAATATTTTTAATGTCCTATGGTTTTCAGGTAAAGTATCATCCAACCCAGCTATTTCAAAAAAGTTATCTCTACTTCCGTTAGAAATACTTGTACTTTGTATTTTTGATAAGTATCTTAGGCTATCAACATTTTCACTGAATACGCCCATAAACATTCCATCAGGTCTATTCATTTTAAGATATTTAGCCATTTTCTTAAATACAACATTACCATCTTTATCTACTATTCTTACATGTAGCAAATCATTACTATAAAATACAGCATCCAAGTTTATGATTTTTGTTGAATCCTTGGCAATATTAATTTTTTTACTATATGCATTATAATAAACTTTTTTATTATGCCTCTTATTTACAAGAAGCTCTATTTTACCTTCTATATCTTTAAAATTATTTTTTACTTCAATTCTAACTGGCGTAGGCTCCTCGGGCTTAACATACCCATCAAATCCTACATCAATGTCAAATTCAAATTTTTCTTGTCCATAGCTTGTACTTAGTAGTCCCAGGGAAAACAACATTACTAAGCAAATAAGAGTTATATTTCTTATTTTGTGATTCATTCCTTTGCCCCCTCAAAATTTATTATCCATTGCTCTGATTTAACTGTTCTATTGTATATAGGGATTTTAGGGTAAATCTTAATTTATACATATCAAAATATCCGATGCTTATAGGGATTTTTGATATGTATAAATTAAAGTTTTGACTTAAATCTCCATAATATATAGGGTTTTCATAGTATAACTTAACTTATACATAGACAAATATGCGATGCTTCTGGGCATTTTGGACTTGTATAAGTTAAAGGCTTTACTAAAATCCCTATAAATCTCACAACATAGTTATTTTACATTTATCCATATGTTTTATCAAGCCAAAAAAACACAAACACAGGGCTTAGTATGTTGCTTAGAAGTCCATAAGCGATTCATAGACTTATTCTTAAATTTTTCTTACAACACCCTAAACCCGTTTAATTTATATAATAAAAAAGCAAAAGCTAGTACATTTGACATGCGAAAAGCTTTTGCTTATTATACGAACAATTTTAAATTATTTACTTAGATATATATCATATCTTTCCCAAGTATTCTCAAGCTTTCTTAATGTATTTGCTAATTTATCCTTTTCCTTCATGCTTAAAGCAATAATTAATGCGTTCATTAAACTAACTGGGGCAACTAATGAGTCAACAAAGGATGTCATTGTACTCTTTGTAGTTAAAATAATATCAGCGAATTCTGATATAGGCGCAACATGACTATCAGTAATTCCAATAATTGTAGCACCTCTATTTTTTACAAACTCTGCAGCTTCAAGAGTTTTTTTTGAGTATCTTGGATATGATACCCCAATCAAAATATCATTTTCATCTATATTAATTAATTGATCAAACACATCATTTATTCCAGATGGTACAACATGAACATTGTCTAAAACCATGTTTAAATAGAATGCAAAATATTGAACAATTGCAATTGAGCTTCTAAAGCCTAATATATATACCTGATTAGCCCTTAAAATCTTATCAACTGCATTTTTGAAGGATACTGTGTCTAATTCATCAATGGTTTTCATAATGTTATCTACATCGGCCTGCATGACTTTTCTAATGAATTCATCATCATTATAATCATTAGAAAGCTCTAGCCTTTGCACCGTAGTTAGCTTAGTTTTAATCAACTCTTGAAGTTCTTTTTGCAAGTTGGGATATCCTTTGTAATTGAGGGCATTAGCAAATCTAACAACTGTAGATTCACTAACTCCAACTTTTTCTCCAAGCTTTGAAGCAGTCATAAAAGCAACTTTATCATAATTATTCATGATATAGTCAGCTATTAGCCTCTGCCCTTTGCTCAGTTTATTATATTTTTCTTTTACTCTATTAAGTAAGTCTCTTTTTAGATCATCCATAAGCGGCCCCTCTTCTTAATGAATGTTAAGGCACATTCAAAAAATAAACTAGTCATCTTACTCATCCTTTTAATTCCTTTCGTCGCTACTTCATCGTTTACATAAAGTGAATATGCCTACGATAAAATACCTAGAAAATAATCAAAATCACTTCGCAATCTGACTTGTTTATTTTTTTCATGTTCACAAACCTATTTTACTAGATTGTAACCTTCCTGTAAAGCTCTTTTATTCAGCTCTTCTGTACCCTTAGGTACTCTGCTAAGTACTGCTTTCTCAAGGCTTTCCTTGGACACGATATCAGAAAGCTGCTGTATTGCACCTATTGCAACAATATTAGCAACCATTGATTTCCCTATAACTTCCTTTGCAGTATTTAATATAGGTATAGATACTATTCTCTTGGCCTTCAAGTCTGCTGGAACCTCAAGTAATGAATCAACTACTAATATTCCGTCTTCTTTCAAAGTATCAGCATATTTATCTAATGCCACTTGTGTAAGGGAGAGCATAAGATCCGCCTTAGCAACCTTTGGAAAATCGATTTCTTCTTTACTGATAATAACCTCTGCTTTACTAGCTCCACCTCTAGCCTCAGGCCCGTATGATTGTGATTGAACGGCATTATTTCCCTGAGAAATTGCTGCTTCAGCTAAAATAATACCAGCTAATATAAGCCCTTGACCTCCGGAACCAGTTAATCTAATCTCAGTCTGCTTAGCCATTATTATCTCTCCTTTTGATATCTTTCTATTATCTTCATATATTCATCTGTATATTCGGATTCTGTAGTGTTTTTAAATTCTCCGATTAAAAACTTACCTTGAACTTTTTCTTCTGGTAGCTTAGCTGCAACCTTAACATCTACAGCATTATCCTTTAACCAGTGCATCATATCAACAACTGAACCCTTTTTATTTTTTCTACCATAATAAGTAGGACAAATACTAATTCCTTCGATTAGTGAAAATCCTTTATTCTTTATACCATTTTCAACAAGCTTAGTTAATTGTTTTGCATGATATGCAGTTCCTCTAGCCGTATAAGTGGCTCCAGCTGCTGCCGCTAACTGTGGAATATCAAATGGCTTATCAATATTTCCATATGGAGCAGTTGTACCAAATTCATTAGTCGGTGTAGTAGGTGAGTATTGTCCACCTGTCATACCATATATATTATTGTTAAATACAATTGTAGTTATATTTATATTTCTTCTAGCTGCATGGATTAAGTGGTTCCCGCCAATAGCTGCACAGTCCCCATCTCCAGTTATTACTATTACTTCTAATTCTGGTCTTGCAAGCTTGACACCAGTTGCAAAGGCTAATGCTCTACCATGAGTAGTATGTAGAGTATTAAAGTCCATGTACCCAGGAGCCCTTGATGAACATCCTATACCAGATACTATACATACTTTGTCTTTATCTAAACCTAAATTGTGAATAGCTTGAGCTACAGATCTCATTAGTATTCCATGACCACAGCCTGGACACCATATATGAGGTAATTTATCTTCTCTAAAGTAATCTTTTATTAATTGGCTAGTCACTTATAAAACCTCCTTTGCTTTGCTTACAATTTCAGCTGGAGTAATTACTTCCCCGTTTGCTTTTCCTATATGGCTTATTTCACATTTACCCCTTACTACTCTTTCTACTTCTAAAACAATTTGACCAAGATTCATTTCAGCTACAAGTATAGATTTTACCTTTTCAGATAATCTACTAACTTCTTCCTCTGGGAATGGCCAAATAGTGATTGGTCTAAACATTCCTGCTTTAATTCCTTGTTCCCTTAACTCTTTAACAGCACTTTTTGCTGATCTTGCTGTACTACCATAAGAAAGGATAGCGATTTCAGCATCTTCTAGCATATATTCTTCATATTCAATAATATCGTCTAAGTTTTTATTGATTTTATTCATTAATCTATTTAAAACCTTTTCAGCGTTATCGGAACTATTGCTTGGGAATCCAGTTTCATCATGCATAAGTCCAGTAACATGGAATCTATGTCCGTCTCCGAATGCAGCCATAGGTGGAACTAACTCATCACCAGTAACTCCATATGGTAGATAGTTGTCATCATCAGAAGGCTTAACTCTATCAATTATCTCAATCTCACTTGGGTCTGGAATCTCAATTTTTTCTCTCATGTGCCCAACAACTTCATCTGTCAGTATAATTACAGGTGTTCTATATTTTTCAGCTAGGTTAAATGCCTTAACTGTAACATCAAAAGTTTCTTTAACTGATGATGGACTAAGTGCTATTATTGGATGATCCCCATGGGTACCCCATTTAGCCTGCATAACATCACCTTGAGCGGGAGCAGTAGGTAATCCAGTACTTGGGCCACCTCTTTGAACATTAACTACTACAAGGGGAATTTCAGCTATAGTTGCATAGCCTAAGTTTTCCTGTTTAAGAGAATAACCTGGGCCACTAGTTGCAGTCATAGATTTAAGTCCTGCTAAAGAACCCCCAATAGCTGCGGCAATCCCTGCTATCTCATCTTCCATCTGAATAAACTTTCCACCAACAACAGGTAGTTTTTCAGCAGATATCTCAGCAATTTCCGTAGAAGGAGTTATTGGATAACCACCATAAAATCTCATTCCAGCTGCTAAAGCTCCTTCAACACAAGCCTCGTTCCCTTGCATTAATTTCACTTTCTTATTGTTCATCATCATTACCTCCTAAGAAAATAGCGTAATCTGGACATCGTAGTTCACATAATCCGCATTTAATACATTTTTCTATATCAGCAATTTTTACCTTTCCATTCTCAATAGTTAACACATTTTTAGGACAGAATTCAACACAAATTCTACATCCTTTACAAAACTCTTTCTTCACTATTAATTTGGTATTATTTTGACTCAAGGCTATTACCTCCTCTGATAGTTTGACAAATCATTACTAACATCATAATACCAGTTTATAAAGAATTTTGCAATAAATATTTCATTTTTTATGATATTTTTATATTTCTGCAATATATATTGCAAATCGTATAATAATATCACAGTATAAATGATTTTTTTTATTATTGTATGCATTTATTCTGTATACAAAAGGCAGGAAAAATACAAGAAATTTCTAAGTTGTAAGCTCAAAGTTTTAGGTTCTTAGTAATTGGTGTAGTACCAGCGAAGCTGGCATGGTGGAAGGAAAACTCAAATTTATAATTTAAGAATCGAGTTTATGATTTAGAAATCAATGGTATCCTTTCATCCATATTTAGATTAAAGGAGCAATATGAATTAATGTGAACGTAAAAGAATGGTGTAAGTGCCCTATAGTCTTCAGAAAGCATCACTTTTCACCATTCTTTTTAACTTAGTATTTTTTGACCCATCAGTGTGGGTTAAGGAGAAAAGAAGAAAATTAAGGGTATTAGCATATTTTAATACATCTTATGTTAAGGTTCAATGCCTAAAAAATTACCTAAAAAGGAAGTGGTAGAAGATTTCAATACATCCTATGTTAAGGTTCAATAGAATATGCATGGAGAATATCAAACAAACTAACAAAATTTCAATACATCCTATGTTAAGGTTCAATTGATAAACATAGTTTAGAGGGATATGGATATCTGATATTTCAATACATCCTATGTTAAGGTTCAATAATGTGGAAATTTAATATTAAAGGAGGATCTTTAATTTCAATACATCCTATGTTAAGGTTCAATTGAATATTGATTCTCAATCTTTATGAATATAATGGACATTTCAATACATCCTATGTTAAGGTTCAATCATATATCTTTATTTTAAAATCAGAGTAATCATTATTTCAATACATCCTATGTTAAGGTTCAATGAAATCGAATATATAAAAGATGCTTTTTTAGATGCATTTCAATACATCCTATGTTAAGGTTCAATAGGAAGATGGGGTTCTTTCAATAAGAAGATTAGGATTTCAATACATCCTATGTTAAGGTTCAATAGAAACTTTTATAGACGCTAGAGATTCTGCAACCACATTTCAATACATCCTATGTTAAGGTTCAATAGTAAGTCAGTACCAGTTAAACTGCTTATATTTGAATTTCAATACATCCTATGTTAAGGTTCAATAGGAGCATTCGTCAATCTATTAGAAGCTACATTAGAATTTCAATACATCCTATGTTAAGGTTCAATCTTTTCACCTTCTAACCACTCATCAACTAACTTTATTTCAATACATCCTATGTTAAGGTTCAATAAGGGGAGATGAAGTTGAAGCAAGTATTGATAAAATTTCAATACATCCTATGTTAAGGTTCAATTACACCTCCTATACTTTAATAAATCTGCTATATCCATTTCAATACATCCTATGTTAAGGTTCAATAGTGGTGTGATGGGTTAGTGTATTACATTTTTTCCATTTCAATACATCCTATGTTAAGGTTCAATTATCCTTCTAGTAGCCTTAAGAAATTTCATTTAAGATTTCAATACATCCTATGTTAAGGTTCAATCAGAGAAAATGATAATCTTACATTTGGCTTAGCTATATTTCAATACATCCTATGTTAAGGTTCAATTTCAGAAGGAGCATGAAAAGGAACTAGAAGAAAAACATTTCAATACATCCTATGTTAAGGTTCAATAAATGAAAATTTCTCCTAAAAATTTCTAAATAACTCTATTTCAATACATCCTATGTTAAGGTTCAATAATTAGAAATCAAATCAACTTTTGGAGACGAGAAGTATTTCAATACATCCTATGTTAAGGTTCAATGCTAGTAAAATGACCATATCTAATTATAAGTATACCGTACAAGCCCAGTTTTTTCAACATTTCATAAAAATTTTCCCAGCTAATTTTGAGTTTCTAGTTTTACGCATCTGAATTCAAGCTAATCTTTGAAAATACTAGCTTTTATATTATTGTGGTATCTATACTCCCTGGGAAAATCAGATGATTACTTCTTTCAAAGTATTTACAAATAAGAGTTTATCATTTCTCAATTTATAAATTCAAAAAAGGACAGCTCTTTTTATAAGATTTGTCCTTTTTTGTTTTGGGTAGGCTATTTTTTATTTCCCCACAGCCCCCTCAATATTCCATTCTTCAATTGTTTTTATAAGATCATATTTTGTTAAGTCATAATGAATAGGTGTTATAGATATATATTTATCCTTTATACATTTTATATCAGAATTTTCCCCTTGTGCCTCTTCTACTATTTCACCACCAAGCCAATAATAGGACTTTCCTCTAGGATCAACCCTCTCAACAAAGGAATTCTTGTATCTCCTCACTCCCAGTGAAGTGACCTTCGCCCCCAGAATATCCTCCTTTTTATACTGTGGAATATTGATATTTAATAGAGTATCCCTTGGAAGCCTATCTTTTTGCAGTTTTTCAACCATATTATAAGCAAAATTTGCTCCTATATCATAATCAATATTTTTTGTATAAGCCATAGATACAGCCATAGACTGAATCCCATGTATAGCACCCTCAATTGCTGCTGATACAGTCCCAGAGTATAATACATCTGTTCCTAGATTTGGTCCATCATTTATACCTGAAATAACAAAATCCGGCTTTTTATCAAGTATGGCTTCTAAACCTAATTTTATACAATCAGAAGGCGTACCATCAACAGACCATGCATCTAAGTCGGTATCAAAAAATTTTATTTTTTGTGCCCTTAAAGGATGGTGCATTGTTATGGCATGACCTGTGGCACTTCTTTGTCTATCGGGGGCTACAACAAAAACCTCGTGATCATTACTTAAGGTTTTTGCCAATTTATATATACCCTCTGCAAATATTCCATCATCGTTTGTTACAAGTATTTTCATTATAAGACACATCCTTTCAGTTAAGCCAAAGCGACCGAAGTTGCTTTGGCTAGTTGCTAGTTCCATGTTCCAAGTTCTAAGATTTCCCGGTGATTCTTCTAGGTTCTTGAAAAAATATTATAATAGAAACAATTATTTATTAAATATCCTTATAGACATTTAAGTTTAGACAAATACTACAGAATATATAAATAATTTCTTGAGGTGATTTTTTTGATATTAATAGATGATGCAGGTAGTGGGAGTTTAATCGGTGGTACTATCATTGGTGCAATGAGATCCGAAACAAAGGAGTTTGTTTATGATATCATTCCTTTAAAATACTATTCTCCACAGTTCTTTTGTAAAAAACTATATCTGGACTACGTCGTTGAAATAGTTGAAGATTTATTAAAAAAATTGAAAGCCGGTGATGAGGAACAAATTTTTGTATGTAGGGGATATATGTTTGATAACTTTAGAAAATGGATATCAAATACTAACTTTAAATGCACCAGTACAAAAATAGAAGAACCTCTTCAGTCAAAAATAGAGTCAGCCTTTGAGGACTATACTATTAGTCTAGGCTTCCCAAAAAGGTTTATAAGCTATACCAAATATCCCTTTCATTTTCATAGAATTCTTTGTTGGATATATGCTGATTACGATAAAAGAGTTTCTTTATGCAAAACAGGTTGGAAAAGCTTTGAGAAATATGGGTTATTACAGACACAAGTCACCTATGATAAACTGAAAAAATCCCACTATATCTGCTTAAAATGCGATAAAAGAATCGAAGATAACAGCCAAGTAAAAATAATAGAATTCACTAGTAATAGGCCACAAAAAATATATCTTCATCATGATTGCTAAGCAAAAGGGTCTAAAGACCCATTTTGTGTTGCAAGTTCCAGGCTCCATGTTCCAAGTTTTCAGGTCGATTCTTTTAGGTTTTAAAAATAAACAACTGAGCAAATTGCATAATTACTTTCTATAAAAACCATCTACTACATGTATCTTTAAAATCCTTAGAGCTATACCATATATATTATGCAATTCTGCCAAGTAAGAGTTATGTAATTTCCTCAACTGTAAATTCTTATAATCTTTAGATCCTTTCAAACGATTTTTATATCCATCAGAGAAATGCTAAAGCTCTTGGAACTTGCAACTTGGAACCTAAAACAATCACTTTTATTTCTTTTCTATAGCTACAAGTAAAGGCGGATTGTTCTTTTGATTTATAAACTCCATTTTGAGTACATTGACTTTTCTTTGATCAATGGTAGATAAATATTCTAAGACATGGTTCTTTTCTTCCATACCCTCCTTATGCCCTGGATAAATGGATATGGTCATTACACCATTCTTTTTTAGTAAATCTATCCCCTGCTTTATGGCTTCTAGGGTTGTTTCATGCTTTGTAGTTATAGTGTGATTATTCCCAGGCAAGTATCCTAAATTAAACATAATAGCTGCGACCTCAGTATCAACATGCTTATTTAGGTTTTCGTGTCCCGTATTAATAAGCTGTACCCTATCTAACATATTTCTGTCCTTAAGTTTTTCCTGGGTCTTTTTAAGAGCTATTTCTTGGACATCAAATCCAATTACTCTTCCATTTTCCCCAATTAATTCACTCAAGAATAATGTATCTTTACCATTTCCTACTGTTGCATCTATAACAATATCATTTTCCACAACGACCTTAGCTATTAATTCCTTTGCTAAGTCCGTGGCTTTATTAAGATATTTTGCTTGCATAATCTTCCTCCATTTAATTATAGATTATAATATATTTAGTCACATTCAAAAATAGACTAATCATTTTACTCTTCTCTTTGCTTATTTTTTCATATGACTTAGCCTTTACTCTTGCAAGCTTTATTGAAGAAGTCAGGTAATATTGCTTCGAAAACATTGATAATCCCATCAGCCCCTAAATCTTTTTTGATGTATTTTGAAATATCCTCAGAAGGTTTAAATTCCCTTTTGGTTAATCCTACTTTTTTAAAAAATGCTGAGTTATTGTTTTCCTCAATAGCATATACTTTCTTTATTTGCCTTTTATCAGCGAGGTTTAGTAAGGACTTGATTAATCCATCTCCCATATATTGCCCTCGATATGTATTATTTATAATTAGCATGTCTACAAATGCTATATTAAGGTTTGGAATTTTTATATAGTTTGAATATCCAATGATCCTTTCACCATCACATACTACCATTGAGTTTCCCAGTTCCCCTGTATCTAAATCAGTAATTTTTATTTTTTCTTCATTTATAAGTTCTAGTATTTTTTTCTTGTCTTTTTCCTCTGATACCCTTATATTTATCACATTCTCCCTCCTTGCAAGATAATTAATATTGAATATTGCCATTTTCAACAATTAAAACACCAATACCTGCCTGTATTAGCGAGGTTTATAATGATTTTAAGTATTTTTTTTCATCCTTAGTGAGATATCTCCATTTTCCCCTTTGTAAATCCTCTATATTTATCTTACCTATGGAAATTCTCTCAAGCTTAATAACAGGATGACCTACAGCATCCATCATTCTTCTAATCTGCCTGTTCTTTCCCTCGTGAATAGTGATTTTAACTGAGCAATTATTTTGATATTTTTTTACAAGCTTTATTTTAGCTGGAGCGGTTACATATCCTCCAATATCTAATCCCTTTCTAAACCTATCCATCTCGTCATTAGTAATAATACCTTTTATCTTACACATATAGGTTTTTGATATATGACTGCTTGGATGAGTAATTTTTTGTGTTAAATCCCCATCATTTGTGAGCAACAGCAATCCAGAAGTATTATAATCCAGTCTTCCAACGGGATAAATCCTTTCAGATATCCCTTTGATTAGATCTAATACAGCAGGTCTATTAAATTGATCTGAAGATGTAGTTACATATCCTTCTGGCTTATTTAAAAGAATATATACCATATTATCCGATATATTTATACTCCTATTGTCAAAGGAAACCTCATCAACTTCTGGATCTACTTTTATTCCCATTTCTTTTACTATCTTGCCATTCACCTTAACTCTTCCCATTTTTATTAATTCTTCCGCTTTTCTTCTCGATGCAACTCCGGACAAAGCTATAAATTTTTGAAGTCTCATTCCTGTACAACTCCTTTATCATTTGTTATTATTTATTAATACTTTAATTTTAAATCCTGTATAGGCTTTTCATAGTATAACTTAATTTATAAATGGACAAATATGCAATGCTTCTGGGCATTTTGTACTTGTATAAGTTAAAGTCTATGCTAAAATCCCTATAGAGATTCTGGTCAAAACTTTAATTTATACATATCGAAAATTCCTAGAAATATTGGATATTTTGATATGTATAAATTAAGATTCACCTTAAAGCTCTATACATAAGTATATAATATTTTATACTAATTTTTCCTCAAAAATATTTAAAAGATCCAATCTTTTTATTCTTTTCTTCAAATGATCTTTATCTAAAGTGTATAAATCAAGCTCCTTCATTCTATTAAAATATATGGAACCTGCGAAGGTATATCTTTTCATTAAACCCTCCGGCGTATTTATTTGACTATTGGCATAGGAAATTATATCACCTACAGCAATACTAATAGGCAACTCTAATAGTTTCATACCTTTATTTAACCTTACTGCATTATGGCCTGCTAAGCTGCCCGTAACTATTGCTTCCGTATGTCCAACAAAGAATCCTGATTTTTCCCCAGCACATAGTAAATTTTTAACCCCTCTTACCTTCATGTTGTTCTCTCTAGGGGCTATTGATAGGTATCTTATTGAGTTGCCTATGCCGCCTGAATATGGGTCCTCATACCTTGCACTTTCTAATCCCTTTATTTTTCTAAGCTTTTCTAGGGGATAATAAGGGGCCATTAATTTTGCATGCCCAGTATCAAGAAGCACCACATTTTGTGCATATTCCTTTAGTGCATATTGCTGACATACCTTTTTATCTAGCTTGCTTTCATTTATATCCTCAATGGGTACGGGTAAAACTGCTACTCCCTTACTATTTAGTTCACCTATGATTTCATCACTTAGGGAATCCTTGTTTAGTTTACAAGAACCACTAAATGCCCCATATGAACCATCCTTCCTTTTGGCAAGAATATCTTCTATACCAGACTTCTTACTTATACTAACCCTTGGTCCAAAGGTAGGACACCTAAGAATACACATTGCACATCCATTACCATATTTTAGACAGTTGCCCATAGGCCCAGTAGATCCTGTTGTCTCAATAAAAATATCACCATAAACTACTTCTTCATTATAGAGTACAATGCCCTTAATTGTATTATCTATTATATCAACATCTATTGCCCTAGTTCTGAACATTACTTTTATTCCCATTTCAAGCAGTTTTTTTCTAACCATAGGCTCAATCTTTGTTACATCATATAGATTTGCATGCTTATGCCCTGGAAAATCTATACCTACATGCCTAGATGCTTTATCGCAGATATTAAATAAATCCCCTGCCCCCAATAATATGGCTTCTTCTGCTGCAGTATATCTTCCGTTGTTTCTCATTATTCCTCCTACATTTCCCAGTCCCAAAAGCAAATCAGTTCTTTCGATTACTACGACCTCTGCACCTGCTTTTCTTGCTGTAACAGCTGCCGCACAACCAGCCCAGCCTCCACCTATTACCACAACCTTAGTCATGATTCATCCCCCTTTTCAAACATGTAAGTTGTATCAATTTGTGATTTACAGGCCTTTAATATTTTATCTCCAATTCTTATAGAGCATGCACCACATATGCCTTCACCACAGCATATCTCTATATTATTTGTTATTACATACCTTGTATCTGGTGACAACTCACTCAGTAATTTCTTTATATCCCTATGTTGGACATCTGAACCGCCACTAAAGCATAGATCATAGTGATTATTTCTAATCAATTCTTGTATTATTAATTTCCCTTTTTCACCGAAAATATCCGTCTCTATTGTCAGTATCTGGGATTCATCTATATACTCATTGATAAAAATTTCATTAAACTTACCTTTATCCATTATGAAAGTTATTTTATTATTATTACGTAATAAATACTTTAATATATTTACTGCTGGGGCTAGTGCTACTCCTCTAGCCACAATTAGTACATTGGAATCCTTCAAGGTCTTCAATTCCTTTAAACCTAGAATACCATTCCAATATGGCCCCCTTAACATTATCTCCCCTTCTAGAGATAATAAGGTCTTTGTTTTAGTTCCAATTATCTGTACAGCTACATGTATCTCTCCTTTATTTTCATCTGAATACATTATAGACATGGGAATATCAAAATATTCTGGCTTTTGAGGATCTCTAATGAATACATATGACCCAGGCTGTTTTAATGCCCTTGCCAATGTCTTTGTAACAGCAATTTTAAAAACAATTAAATTATCACCAATTAATTGTTTATCCAGTATTTCTGTATTTATATTTTTTCTAGCAAGCTTTGCTTTTTTTCCATTCCAATTATATTCTTGAAAGATACATACCCCCCTCCAATTACAGTCACAAAAATCCTTTCCCTGTAAATGAGAGCATGTAATACAATCATTTGTTTCGGCCAAATAGCACGGGCAATAATCGCTACCTGCATCAATGCATTCATATATTATTTTTTTGGTCATATTAATCCCTCACTTTCCAAAATAGACCTTATAATATTAGAATATTGATAGTACATAGATTATGTTACATAAAAAAAATCTGATTGATTAAATCAATCAGATTCTTACCTTCCAAAGAAGTCCTTTATCTTATCTATGAATTTTTTCTTGTAAATATCTTCTTTAGCAATTAATTCTGTTGTTGCTAAAAGTTTATCCCCTATATATACCTTTGCTTTACCTAAAACCTGCCCTTTCATTATTGGAGTGGCATATTCTTCATTACACTCAAAAATCGTCATAACCCTATCTTCTTCATCACCTTTAACGGGGATGACTATATCTTCCTTAACAGTCATATAGGATTTTTCTTTCTTCCCTTTGAGTGCTGTGAAGCTTTTTATATCAGAGTCTTTACTCAATACCTTCTTAGGATGATATTTTTCAAATCCTCTTTCCATTAAAGCATAACAATCATTAAACCAATTTGGATCATTCAGCACCACGCATAATATTTGCATATTATTTCTTGTGGCGGATGTGACTAAGCATCTACCTGATACCTTTGTATATCCTGTCTTTACACCGTCTCCACCCTTGAACTGATTTAGGGTCTTATTTTTATTGAAAAATACATTATAACCTTCTCTTTGTGAAACCCATTTTTTTGTCCTAACTATTTTCTTGAAATTTTCATTTAATAAAGCTTGCCTTGTTATTAATGCCAAATCATAGGCTGTAGTATAATGGTCTTTATGATGTAGTCCATGGGGGTTTTTGAAATTTGTGTTCTTAGCTCCTATTTTTTTTGCTTTTTGATTCATTAGATTAGCAAATTCTTGGGTCGAGCCAGAAATATGATGGGCTATTGCTACTGCTGAATCATTTCCCGATCTAAGCATAAGACCATATACTAAATCCTTAAGGTTTACTTCTTCATCATATTTTAGATAAATTGATGATCCCTCTACTCCGACAGCATTCTTAGCCACTTTGAATTTCGATTCTAAACTGCCATTTTCTAAAGCCAATAATGCTGTCATTATTTTTGTAGTACTGGCCATTGGTTTTTTTAGATTGATATTCTTAGCATATAATATCCTTCCAGTTTTAACTTCCATTACAATAGCACTCTGAGCAGAATTAGCATAGATATTTATTGGGAATACTAAAAGAATAATTAGAAAGGTTAAAGCTATATTTAATATTCTCTTCCTAAACATATAATTCACTCCGTTTAACCCAGATTATTCATAGAAAATCTTAAATTTTCTATGAATAATCTGGGTTCGATTTTATAAATATTAAAGAGCGGTATACCGCCCTTATTATTCATTATTTTTGTTTTTATTGTCATCATCACTTTCGCCATTACTATTTTTATTTTTTGAACCTTCGCCTTGTAGCTTATCAATGAACTTAGACGATAACCCAACCAAGTTTTCAAACATATTTGCACTTTGATCTACAGATAATAGTTTTGTGCTTTCCTTTCCTACTATCATAAAAGCAACGGGCTGTACCGATACCCCTGCTCCAGTTCCTCCTGCAAATGGAAGTTTCTCAGTATCTTGATTATCTTCATCTTCTACATTACAACAACTTTTATAATCCCCACCTCCTGAAGCAAAACCAAAGGATACTCTGGATATGGGAATTAGGGTTGTTCCATCCGGTGTTTCAACTGCATCTCCCACAATAGTATTAACATCAATCATTTGTTTTAGGCTTTCCATCGTCGTCTTCATCAACGCTTCAATAGGATGACCACTCATATCATACACCACCTTTTAATTACTCTATAGTATACTTTATCCAAAGAATTTTTAACCCTGCTATAATAATATAGCCTATTTTTGAGGTAAATATACAATCTATATCTGTTCTTAAGACCTCATTATTAAAGTTTGGAGTTATTTTGAAATGTATCTCCTTAGGCCTATTTTTTTTATTGTTTAAAATAGCAAACAAGTTACTTTTCAAAATATTGATAATACCAGTTACCATGCCAGTTAATGCTGCATCATCAAGACCAATCTCAGTTTTCCAAAACAATCTATGAAAATGTGTTTTTTCTATTAAATAATTAATCACCCTCTTGTATCTTCTGATATTTTCAATGAAATTTTTTATTTTTTTCATATCAATAGAATCGGTATAGCCTTTATGCTTAGACCACGAATCACTTTTTATTTTTATTCTTAAATCTTCGTCATCTTCTTTATTCGTTTTTGTTACTTGGAAGGAGCCTAATTCTTTCTTAAACCTAATCAATCCATATAAAGCCTTAATACTAATAATGACTTTACTATCTCGGTTCTCTTTTAAAACTAAGATATTGGCCTTTATCGATGAAATAATAATTAATATAATTAAAATGATTATTGTTATACCTACAAACAAGTTTGCCACCCCTGATAAAACGTTATAAACTTCTCTACTTCAACTCCAATTATTCATAGTTTCAAGTTTTCCATAAATAATCCGGGTTTAATATTGTCTACATTTACTATCCTTTCCATGATTATGTTTTACTAAACTATTTTAAATATTTTTCACAAAAAAATATAATAGGCTTGACAATTTGACGATTTTATATGATATTTAATAAATGTAAACAAAAAGTTTGCTGTTTATGTTACTTAAGGAAATTTCATAATTTTTACTTGATCAAGTTGCATATGAAAATATCATCCTTGATATAATTACCTAAGATGCAAACATATTTGATGGCATAACTTTTGAAATTTTAAAACTACATATGGTAGATAGTTTTTATAGAAAGTAATTGAGGAAATCCCATAATCGTAACTTGGCACAATTGGATATGCCAATATCATACTTGATTTAATTACTTAAGATATAAGCATATTTTGTGGTGTGTCTTCGTAGATTCTAAAACTACATATAGTAGATTGTTTTTACGAAAGGTAATTATGCAATTTACTCACTTATTCAATCTCCTCACTTATATAGAAAACTTTCTTCTTTCAGGGGGTAATATTTTGAGTATTGGTGAAAAACTTAGAAGATTAAGAAATGTAAACAATTTAACACAAGATGAACTGGCTAACAGATGTGATTTAACCAAGGGTTTTATTTCCCAAATCGAAAGAAACCTAACCTCTCCTTCTATAAACACCTTAATAGATATTTTGGAGGCATTGGGAACAGATATTAGTCATTTTTTTAATGAAGAAATTGAAGAAAAGATAGTTTTTTCTAAGGACGATATTTATGATAGAATTTACGAAGACTATGGTTACTGCATTTCATGGCTAATTCCAAATGCTCAGAAAAACGATATGGAACCCATATTAATAACACTACCCGAGAAAACTAAAACAAAGGAAGATGATCCCCATGAAGGTGAAGAATTTGGATATGTTCTAAAGGGTAAAGCTAACCTAGTTCTTGGGAAAAAAAACTATAAGATCAGAAGTGGCGAAAGCTTTTATTTTAAATCTAATAAAATACACTATCTGGAAAACCCTTATAGCAAGCCCGCAACAATTCTTTGGGTTTCTACACCCCCATCATTTTAATAAAGTATAAAAAAAGCGCTAATGCGCTTTTTCGATTTTAATATATACTTTATTCTTCCTCGAAATTATTTAAAAAATCAAAATCTCCAAATCCCTCAACCTGTGGTAAATCCTCTAGATTCTTAAAACCAAAGGCTTTCAGAAATGAATCTGTAGTCCCATAAACAATGGGTCTTCCCGTTTTTTCCAATCTCCCCTTGACCTCAATTAATTCTCTTTCTATTAAAGTACTTATAGGCTTATCACATTTAACTCCTCTGATGCCTTCCATTTCATGCTTTGTTATGGGCTGTTTATATGCCACTATGGCCAAAACCTCTAGGGTCGGCTGAGATAGTCCTCTGTTTTGTGATGTAATACACAGTTTTTCAATATAGGGATGATTTTCTAGTTTTGTTGCCAATTGAAAACAATTATTTACTTCAATAATCCTAATCCCTCTACTCTGCTGATCAAACTCAGCTTGAAGCTCATGTATATATTCCTTGACCTTTCCCTTAGGAATTTCTAATACCCTAGATAACTCTTTAAGGTTTAAAGGTTCACCCCATACAAATAAAATAGATTCTATGATCGATTTTATTTCTTTTTCATCCATAATTTATATTTTTGCCCCCTAATAAAAATAATTTTAATGCTGATTTTTTATAACAGGATATACATATATATCATCAAATATATCATCTTGTTTTATGTTTATGGCCTTTAATTTTAATAATTCAAGTAATGCTAAAAAGGTTACAACTATCTCTAATCTACAGCAATCTTCATTAAATAAATCTATAAATTTAAGACTTTTATCTTTATCCAACTTGCTTTTCAAAAGAGAGATTTTATCTTCTACTGTATACATATCTCGTTTTAATTCTTTGAAAAACTTTTTTCTATGCATATCTAGTTTACTTATCCTTTGCAACGTTCTTTTGACCGCCTTGATTAATATTTCTTCTTCTAAATTTAATTCCGTTTTCTCAACCAAATCTTTATTAATATATTCTTCTAACTGTTCTTGAGATTTGAAATAACTCCTGCCATAGGTATCTTCCCTATCCTTTAAGAACCCTGCAATATTTTTATATTTTTTATATTCTATTAGCTTTATAACCAAATCTCTTCTAGGATCCATTCCCTGCAAGTCAAACTCTAACTGCTCCTCAATGGGATTTGGAAGAAGCATTTTGGACTTTATTTCAAGCAATGTTGCAGCCATGAGTAAAAACTCACTGGCCACTTCCATATCTAAATATTTCATTTGGTTTATATACTTTATATATTGCTCTGTCACATCAGAAATTGGTATATTGTATATGTCAATTTCATTTTTTTCTATCAAATGAAATAAGAGATCAAAGGGCCCTTCGAAGGCTTCTAGTTTAACTTCATAATTCATAAAAACACCCTCATTAAGTTTAATTTTGCTTATCTCTACTATTTTATCATAAATATTTTAAATGAGGAAATTGCATAATAAATGTGGTATGCCCTAGGTCATTTAAGACTATAAAAAGCCACATATTTTATTATACCTATAAAATAGTGGCTTTGTATTTAATCCAATTGTCTCATATATAATTAATGGTTGCTTTTTATAAAGTATGTTTTTCTATACTGCATTTATTGTGATATGCCCTTTAGCATTTTACCTAGTGTATTAAATATTGAAGCCTTATCGCATTTAGCCTCAGTAATAAGATCAACTTTTCCAAGGGTTTCGCCCTTTGTATTGGTAACAGTGACTTCACCTATTTTTTGACCCTTTTCAAAGGGAGCCTTTATAGCCTTAGGTAACACTACTTCCTTCTTAATATCACCCTCTCCTCCCTTTTTAACCAAAACCTTTAATTCATCCCTAGCGATTATATTGACATTTGATATCTTTCCCTTTTCGACGGGCAGTTCTTTTATGACTTCACCTTTTTGTGATATCATCACTGAATTATATGAAGCAAATCCATAGTCAAGTAGTTTTTTAGCTTCAGCAAATCTTATTTTTGAAGAAGGACACCCTAAAACCACTGCAATTAATGTAAAATTATTTCTTTTGGCCGATGCCGATAGACAATATCTAGCTTCTTGGGTAAAACCTGTTTTTATACCATTGGCACCAGGATATGTTTTAATTAATTTGTTGGTATTCACCAACTCTAATGTGGCTCTTCCCTTTTTACCAACCTTCATTGAGGACATATATATCTTCAACCAATCATGTATTTTAGGATATTTCAATAGTTCCCTAGACATTTTTGAGATATCACTGGCAGAAGTATAATGTCCTTCTTGTGGTAAGCCATTTGTGTTCATAAATTGTGTATTATTCATTCCCAGCTGTGCTGCTTTTTCATTCATCTTTTTAACAAATACTTCTTCTGTACCCCCAATATGTTCAGCCATAGCCACACAAGCATCATTAGCAGATGCTACAGCTATGCCCTTTAATAGCTGCTCCACTGTCTTTTGCTCTCCAGGCTCAAAGTAAAGCTGACTACCTCCCATACTAGAAGCTCTTTCACTAATAGTAACTTTATCTTCTAAGGTTATTTGTTTTTTATCCATAGCCTCCATAGCCAATAACATAGTCATTACTTTTGTAACACTGGCAGGGGGAAGCTTTTCATTGCTATTCTTTTCATAAAGTATTTTTCCTGTTCCAGCATCTATTAAAATTGCAGATTTTGCATTCAAATCAAATTCATTTGCACTGGAGTAGGTAAAAGAACTAATAAATAATAATAGTACAGACATTATTAAACCTATCCTTTTTTTAGCACAACTTTTATTCATCTCCATTCCTCCTAAATTATCTTGATACTCTTATGTTTTCCATTGAAATAATTGCTTATGCATTATAATATTATCTTGCTTAATAGAAATTTGAATTAATTTTTTATACTTTAAATTTCATTTTAAACTATAAAAAACACTCCTTAATATCATTAAATATTAGGAGTGCTTCTTATATACCTTGAATATCTAAGGTAATGGATTTTAAATTATTTTATAATATCAAGTCCTTAAAACTACTACCAATCCTTGGTCTCTCCACATCCAATATATCTGCTATTGTTGCTGCAATATCTGCAAAGGTCTTTCTTGTTCCTAAATTAACGCCGGACTTAACCTGCTTTCCATAAACCACTATAGGCACATATTCCCTAGTATGATCAGTTCCTTTATAGGTTGGGTCATTGCCATGATCAGCAGTAATGATTAGCATATCATCATCCCTTAAGCTATCCAGGATTTCAGGTATTCTTTGGTCAAACTCCTCTAGGGCTTCTTTATAGCCTTTGGGATCTCTTCTATGCCCAAATTTAGCATCAAAATCAACTAGATTTGTAAATATTATTCCCTTTGAATCGGTGCTTAAAAACTCTATCGTTCTATCTACACCATCCATATTACTCTTGGTATGTATTTCCTTTGTTATTCCTTTTCCATTAAATATATCTTCTATCTTTCCTACTGCCATAACATCATATCCAGCTTCCGATGCATAATCTAGTATGGTTTTGCCAAAGGGATCTAGGGAATAATCTCTTCTATTAGGTGTTCTAGTAAAATCCCCAAGTTCTCCAATAAATGGTCTAGCTATAACCCTAGCAACTTGATCTTCACCCTTTAAAATCTCCCTAGCTATACTACACATTTTATATAATTCCTCTAAGGGTATTACTTCTTCATGGGCTGCTATTTGAAATACACTGTCTGCCGAAGTATACACAATAGGATTTCCACTCTCCATATGTTCTTTTCCAAGTTCTTTTATTATTTCAGTTCCTGAAGCAGGTTTATTACCTAAAGCCTTTTTACCCGTAAGCTCTTCAAATTTAGATATCACATGCTCTGGAAAACCCTCGGGATATGTTTTAAATGGCTCTTTAATGTGTAAGCCTGCCATTTCCCAATGTCCTGTGGTAGTATCCTTTCCATTGGACATTTCCATCGATCTACCCGATGATCCTATAGGATTTTCAGCTGTGTCTAAGCCTTCTAGTCCATCAATATTTCCCAATCCTAAATTAACTAGGTTAGGAAGGTTTATTCCACCCATTGCTTTAGAAATATTTCCTAGAGTATTTACTCCTATATCGCCGAATTGTTCAGAATCTGGTAAGGCACCTATTCCAACACTATCCATTACTAAAATAGTTACTCTATTAATCATATATAATCCTCCTTAAAATATCTTTTAAAATAATTTTCAATCTAAATTTCAACATAAAGTCCAAACCTTTATGTAACCGGTAACATGTATTAAATTTCTATAGGATTATAATATCCATAATTATAATCCTAATTCTTTAATACCCAATATTTATTATTATTAATCAATATACCTTCTAAGCTCTTGGATGGGATTTATTATAAACATCTTTAATTTTATTTTTTGTCAATTGCATATATATTTGAGTAGTAGATATATCAGAGTGTCCAAGCATTTCCTGAACAGATTTTAGATCTGCTCCATTTTGTATTAAATGAGTAGCAAAAGAATGTCTAAGGGTATGGGGAGTTATTTTTTTATTGATTTTCGCTTCTTTTGTATACCTTTTAATTATCTTCCAGAACCCTTGCCTAGTCAATCTCTTTCCATAATAATTAACAAATAATGCCTTCTCATCATCTTTAACTAACATAGCTCTATATTCATGGAAATATTTAAGAAGAGCATTCTTAGCCATGGTTCCGATAGGAATAATACGCTCTTTGTTGTTTGTTCCTCTACATTTTATAAAATCCAGTTCTAATTCTACATCGCAAAGATCTAATCGCACTAACTCTGATACCCTAATACCCGTGGCATATAGTAATTCAAGCATAGTTTTATCTCTGCAGCCCATTGCACTATTTTCATTGGGTTGACTTATGAGTCTCTCTACTTCGCTTAAACTTAACACACATGGCAGTTTTTTCTCTGATTTAGGTGATTCAAGATTTATAGTAGGATCACTTTGAACTAAACCATTGTTTAATAAATGTTGATATAAGCCTCTTATTGAAGCTAAATTCCTAGAGATTGTAGAAGTAGCACGTCCCTTTTTTTGAAGGTATAAAAGATAAGTAATAATTGTTGTCTTATTTACATCTATATAAGAATCTCTGCCCTTATCATTTAAAAACTCCCCAAATTGGCGAAGATCCCTTCCATAGGATTCCAAAGTGTTGTTAGATAATTTTTTTTCATCTTTTAAGTATACAAGAAAATCCTTTACAATTGTATTCATTTGATTAACTCCTTTATTTCTCTTCTGCTACAAAATACACTATTCTATAATTCAACACCCATAAACAAAATCCTCTTTAATTTTTTGAAAGTGCATAAAATAATATAATTAAACCCACAACCCTACGTCGAAGATTTGAGCAATGATTTAGAAATAAAACAACGAAGTAGAGTTTTAAATTTTCTATGAATACTCTGGGTTATAATAATTTTACATATAAGCAGATATATATTTTATAAAGAACGGTGTTACATATGCTTCAATAAGGCAACCAACAGCTATTACTATATGTATTATAGCCATAATAGTACTATATATAAAAAACTGGTTTACAATATTATACTTACCATTCTTCCTTACCATATTTTTTATAAGCATGGTTGAAAAGCTAATACCTAAAACCCCAACAAAAATAGCACTTGGAACGATTAGAATATTTTGAGGTAATATGGATACTAGGGAAAACATCATTCCCTTTAGTCCCATCTGTTTTGCAAAAAAACCAACGGTAAATCCTATTATAAATCCCCTAAGAGCAATAAGCAACAAAATAAGGGGAATACCGATAACGGTTATACCTAAAATCCATATTATTATACCAGTTTGGAGATTGTTTAATAAGGATTGTTTCAATATAGAAAAATTGTTTATGGATTTTGAATCAACTATACTAAAGAAATTTTTCAAGTAAGCAATTAGGTCTTTATTCTCAGCTCCAGTCAATGCTTTAGACATAAATGCTCCAGATGATATTCCAATCATAAAAAATAATATCACAAAGAAATATATTACTAGGTTACTCTGTATATGTTTTTTAATTGTTTCATTGATTTTTCTAATCAAAAAAAATCCCCCTATCTATGGATAAACAACTCATCATCTATTATGGATTGCTTATCTTTAGTACATGCTATTAAATAATATGCATAGATTGGGGATTATATGTATTAATTTATTTATAAAAATCGAGATAAAAGAAAGAAATTATGTCGTTGGTTAAAATTATTCTATAGGGGTTTTATTATAAACTTTAATTTATACAAGTCCAAAATGCCCAGAAGCACCGCATATTTGTCCATGTATAAACTATAAAAACCCTATATAGATAAACAACATTAAGAATTGAAATATATTAACCCTTGAGATCGTTTATCTTTAAATAATTTTTAACATATAATATCGATATAATTGTTTTTGCATCCTTTATTTCTTCTTTATAAATTTTTTCTAGTAGTTCATCAACTCCATACTTCTCAATTTCAATATACTCATCTTCATCGGGCTGAGCAACATCCGCAACTAGATCTTTTGCTATAAATAGGCTTATAATTTCATTACTAAATCCCGGCGAAGTATAAAATTTGAATAGATATTCTATATTATTAGTTTTAAAACCAGTCTCCTCTAAAAGCTCTCTTTTAGCACATTCAACAGGTTTCTCGCCCATTTCAAGCTTACCAGCTGGCACCTCTAGGAGATATTCTTCCACAGATTTTCTATACTGCCTAACCATTACTATCTTATTATCCTGAGTTACAGCAATAACCGCAACGGCTCCAGGATGTTCAACTATCTCTCTTTTTGAATACTTTTGCTCTGGTAATTCTACTGTATCAATTCTTAAATTAATGATTTTACCTTGATATATTTTATCAGATTTTATAGTCCTCTCAACATTTTTCATAATAACGCCCCTTAAAAATATAAAATTTAATCTATAGAGCAAATTGCATAATTACCTTCCGTAAAAAACATATACTATATATAGTTTTAGAATCTGCGAAGACATACCACCAAATATGCTATATCTTAAATATTCAAATTAAGGATGATATTCCCATATGCAATTTTGCCAAGTTACAATTACACAATTTCCTCTATATAGAATATTGAAATTTCTATACAAAGCTTTCAGCAATTTTACCATTAACTCCAACAGTTAAAAAATAGTCCATGTCATCTTCCAAGTATCTCCCCATGGTACTCATCTTAATATCTGTCTTTTTCAATATTTCTATTATATCATTAATTTCACTAAAAACCACATCATGTTTCTTATCAATATTATACTTACTTAATTGTCTTTTTATAATAGAATCTTTTTCTCCCATTAATTTCGGGATACCTATACATGCCCTAGTCTTTGAAATCTTACTGAGTACCGTAATGGTATGATGGCTTATTCCATAGTGTCTTTTTCTTTTATCCATAAAGCTAATTCTTGGTACACAAATTGGGATACCTCCTAAATCGGTTACGGCATCTATAATACTTCCTTGTTCAGTACCTGTAAATCCATATTTAGTCCCTGTTCCTATTATTCCTGGCCCCATTGACACAATACAAATATCACATTTTAATATATCCTTTGCAGCTATCAACCCATTATATATATTTATACATTCTATATCCCCTCCAAATGCATGCCCGATAGTTATGGTACCATCTATATAGCCTTTTTCCTTTAAATGATAAACATTTTTACTAAAATCTATGGGTAAAGCTCCGCCATCTGTCATTATATATACGATTTTTATATTGCTCTTTAAAGCCTTTAAAACCACTGCAATGGGAGTTAATATACTATGTAGCCCACCTATCAATACAGGCATCCTTTCTAGGGAAGTAAATTCATTAAAAACGTGGTGATATCTACTGTTTTGCTCTTCAGCAGAATTAACTTTGATTTGTATTGGAGTATATCTAAGCTTCATAATATGACCATGTTCCTTACTTTCTTTGATGGTATTCTGGGGATTAGCCAATACAAAGTGATATCCCCCCGTTCCAAGCTTTAAATCCTTGGCAGTAGTATTTAATATAACTTTACTCCCCTCATAAATATCATAAATAAGCCCCTTATAGGCTATAGCTTTCTCTGATCTATTGTCTACATTAACCATTAGTTCAATGGCATTCCCCCTCACATTAATGATTTTTTCAACTATTCCAGTTTTTAAATTCAGCATTTTATATCACCTGCATAGATATTTTATATTTCATAGGATTTATTTACCCTTAGTAATGAACTAAGCACAGATTGTTCATCCCCTTCCCAGCTCATCTAAAAAATTTAATAATTTATTTTTACCTATAAATTTTGTAATAGAGTGTTTTTCCGAATATAGATTCGCTAGGCCTAGAAATACAACCAATAAAATTTTTATATACATGGTGTAGCTTGTGGCTATGATGCCAAGGATAATACCTAAGCAATTAGATCCTATGTCTCCAAGCATCGCTCTCCCCTTAATATCATATGGAAAGTATGCTAAGGATGCACCTATAAAACATACTAATATTATTTTATAAATCCTGCTTACATAAAATAATGAAGGTAAGCTAAAGATCATAAAAACCTTTATAGCCCTTCCAGGTCTTAAATCCATTAGGTTAATAAAGTTAGTAAATAGTGATATAATCAAGGTGTTAATTAGAAAATTAATAAAGTCTATGGAAATCAATGAACTTATTAGTATTGAAACTATACCTCCAAGTACGGCTTTTAATCCACCCGTCGTTAGTTTTAGGCTTAACAGCATCTTTATATGTCCTTTAAATCCCTTTACAAAATTGTCTCCAATAAAATCATCCAGTAATCCTATAAACCCCATAGTTAAAATTCCTAATATAAATACAAAGATTTCTACGTAATTATTACTAGCCGTAAACATTACTAAAAGTAACGCTATAATCAGAACATTTAAAACATATATTATTCCCATGGCATTTGGTATAAGTTCCCCTTTATAATTTTCTTTTATAAAGCCTGCATTTATATACAACCTTCCAAATAAAGGAATTATTAGCTTGTTTAATAGATACGAAATAATTAAGATTATATATATCATGACTGCCATCCTAACCTTTTGAGAATCAAAGTCCAAAGTATTTGATGGAACTGTTTTCCCCTATGGATAAAGCCCTTTAAATCTCTACCGGTTTCCCTATGCTTCATCTCTACATCTATCTCTTTAATACTGTAGCCTGATTTTATAATATCTATGGTCATACCCACTTCCACACCATATTTTGAAGGTATATTATATACAGATTTAAGCACCTCAGCTTTGAATGCCCTTTGTCCCGAGAGGCTGCATTCTATTTCCTCATGGGTAAAATACTTAACACCTCGCTTTGCTAAAAATTTAACTAACCCGAAACCACCCTTTTTTTTTGCTTTTGAGAACCTAGCTATTGTTACATCACATTCATTATTCAAAATAGGCTCAATCAATCTGTCTACATCCCGTTGCGAAGCATCTATATCTCCATCTAGAAATAGTATTATTCTACTTAAATCTATAATTTTATCTAGCCCATATTTTAATGCATAGCCTTTTCCCATATTTCTTTTAAGCTTTATTACCTTTGCCCCTGCCTTAGCTGCTTTTAACGCTGTAGAATCCTGTGAACCATCGTCTACTACATAAACATCATCAATATATTTAGAAGTCCGTATGGCCTTAATAGAACTTTCTATTTTATCCTCTTCATTATAAGCAGGGACTATTGCATATACATTTGACACTATTGTTATGCCTCCTTAAGTCATTTTTGTTATAAGAAAAATTAATATAGCTTTCGGTGCTATAATAAACACTCTAAAAGAGAAATCAATTGATATCAAAATACAAGATATCTTCTGGTATTAAGCTGTCAGCTGTTACCTTTTCACCAAAATGTCCTTCTTTCCCATTTAGAACCATAAACATGGCTATTTGTCCTAGCTTAGTATCAACATTATCCACTGTAGATATTCCAAGCTCCTTATAAAATGTCATACTTGAATGCTTTGTATTAGACTTCTCAATCACCATTAGGGGTATGTTATTTGTATTAACCAAATTAATAAGTTCATTTCTAACAAATCCATAGTCTTTATTGTTTATCTTGAATCCATCATCCACCAATATAACATAATCTATGGATGTATATATATCCCCTTGAAAATTCAAACCATCCATATCTTTAAAATAAAATGGAAGTAAATCATAATCCCCAATGAGAAGCTGTGAATATATCTTTTCTGAAATAGATTTCTGGATTTCATCATGTGTGCTTTCCATTTTGGATTTATGCTTTAGCCCTTTGACAATGTTCTTCATACTATCATCACTTTTCTTTGGTATTTCAGCTTCGATTATTTTATTGATTTTTGTATTACTAAAAATTTCTTCCATATCTAAATAGTCATTTTCAGTAAACATATTTATAATCATAACGTTTTGATCTACTAAACTGTCCTTAGTTAGATTATAATAAACAATATCTAAAAACTTTTCTTTACTTTCATTGTCCCTTCTATATTCTTCAAGTCTACTCATGAGTTCATAGTTTTTTTGTTTAAACCCATCAAATTCCTCTTCAATCTGAGTTACTAAGACCTTTTGTTGATCAATAAATAATTGCTGGCTATCAATTATTACTCCAATAAATATCCCTATACCTAGGGATAAAAATATGGCAATTATCGTTATAATGAAATGTTTTATATTTATTACCATAGCATCCCCTTCAATTCATATAATAATTTGAATCTTATCTGCAAAAGTCTGATTATGTGGTTGCTAAGGGGTGAATATAAACAAACAATAATAATGGGAATCAGTGACGAAACAACTACACCGAATAAATGAATGGGCTTTATTCTTTCTTTATATAGCTTGTTTACTCCCTTGGCATCTATTAATTTGGGCCCTATCTTTAGCCTTACTAAAAACGTACTAGCCATACCCTTTCTACCCTTTTCTAAGAAATCTATCATATTTGTATGGGTCCCCACAGCAACAATAAAATCTGCTCCCTTTTCATGGGCCAAAAGCATAGCCACATCCTCACTAGTCCCAGGACATGGAAATAGGGTGTACTTAAGTCCCTGTGCCTCTATTCTATTAAGCCCCGGTGCCCTACCATCATTGTAAGCATGTAAAACTATTTCCTTACATTGCTTCAAGCAATTATCTGACACACTATCCATATCCCCTATAACAATGTCAGGGGCATAACCAAATTCTAAAAGAGCATCTCCCCCACCATCTACACCTATAAGTACAGGCTTAACTTCTTCAATGTATGTCCTTATTGCTAAAAGGTCTTTCTTATAATCCTTTCCCCTTACAACCACCAATACATGTCTGTTTTTTATATGTGTATTAATATTAGGTATTTTCAGATTATCCAAGATAAGTTTTTTTTCTTTCTTAGCATATTCTAAGGTATTATCTATAAAGTCATCTAGTACTACTTCTAAATTCTCCTCTGCTTCTTGGGTTTTAAGCTTAATTATTTCCCTTGTTAGAAGTTTTCCTTTACCAATATACCTGTCATCTATAAATAGTTTTTCATTTAATATCTTTACTGTACTATTCTCCTCTATCACATCAAAAATCAATTCATCATATGTATCAAGCATTTGAATTCCAGCCTCTAGTAATATAGCTGGCCCCCTATTAGGATATTTACCACTCATGGATGGATATGTATTAATAATAGCTTTAGGTTTCTTTTCAACTAATGACCATGCAGCTATTTCATCTATATCCCTATGCTTTATTACAGCTATATCTCCACAGTTCAATCTTTTTACTAGGTTTTTTGTTTTACTATCCTTCTTGGCAATGGATTCGATAAACATTAATACCTCCATAAGAAATTATTATTAGAGATTATATTATTTCCTAGATCTCTATAGTATTATTTCCATTAATGGTAAATTTATAATACCCTATACTTTTAATATGTTACAAAAGCAAATTGATATTGACATTTTTCCTTCAAGAATTTATAGGAATTTGATGCAAATTGTTGTAATTTTACTATTGCCTCGGAAATGGGAAAAAGTACTGAAATAAAAAAAGACATCTATGTGGTATCAGATGTCTCTGGAATTTAAAATATATTTATTCATTTTTTTCCTTGGGACTTTCTAATATGAAATCCTTATCCCTCAATTCCTTATAAACCTCGCGAATTGGAGATAGATCCTTTATATCGTTTCCACCTAAATATAGTATTTTTAAATTCTTTAGACTAGATAAAGCACTTATGTTTGTTAATCTATTATTCTTTATTACCAATTTTTCTAGCAAAGACAGTTTGTCTAAGGGTTTTATATCAATAATCTGATTATTGTTTAATGATAGATTCCTAAGTTTTTTGAGATTAGCTACGACGCTAATATCTTCTATGTTATTTTTATACAAATATAAAACCTGTAAATTGGTCATCTCCTTTAAATCAGAGATATCTATTATCTTATTTTCCGACAAATATATTTGTTCCAATTTATTAATACCATTGACACCCTCAATATCTGTTATTTCATTACCATTCAAAGCCAGTATTTTTAGAGAAGTTAATTGTGTCAAAGCTTTAATATCCTTTATTTCATTTCTACTTAAATATAATTCTTTTAAATTAGTTAACTTACCTAAAGAATCTATTTGCTTTATACTATTAATATTTAGGGATAATTTTTCTAAGCTTGTGAGATTTTCTATAGGCTTTAAATCGGAAATATTATTATTATCTAAGTACAATTCTTTCAAGTTAACAAAATATTGTAATGGACTTAAATCAGATATTTTTTCTTCTTCTTTAGTTGGATTAGAAAAGAAAAGCTTTGTAACATCATCAACATCATCCTTGGTGATATTACCCTTTGGTTTATTTACGATTTCTCTAACTACCTTTTCTAAGCTTTTTTCACTAAAATTAATTATATTTGAGTCTTCTTTCTTAGTATCTTCTTTATTGCTTTCTTCTTTTTTACTTTCAACTTGACTATCTACTGATTTTTTGATCTCTTCCTCTTTTTTAGATACTTCTTTAGTTTCTTCCCCTTCATCATTTTGAATTTTAGCTGTTTCATTTATACTAGCAGTTTTTGTTTTCTGGTCCCATGCCACTTCTTTTCCTATAAGCTCACCAACTTTTCTTATAGGTATATATGTAGTTCCATTATAAAGTATATTATTAACTTCAATTTTTTCTCCATTCACTTCCAAATTTACAGAATCAAATACTACTTCAATAGTATGTTTTATGTCTTCTGAAAAAACAAGCAAAGTACCTAATATAAAGGTAACCATTATACCTAAAATTAAACCTTTAAGGAATTGCTTATTCATATTGATACCTCCTAAAAATTTAATGATTCATCCTTTACTATTCAAATATATATCTTGAATACTCAAGGAGTTAGTATAATTCTTACCAATTTATAGTAATTTAATACATATTAGTATGTTGTTCCGGTTTTTGCAATGAAAATAGTGATTTCCCTACACCTTTTTAAGCGAAGATTTTTTATTTGTTCAGAGTTATTTACAACTCGGAACTTATTGTATTCCCATATCCTTTAGTCTTAAAATTTTACTTATAATGCCCTTATAGGGATTTTGGTATAGACTTTAATTTATACTATGAAAACCCTATGTATTTATTTTTGTATCTTTTCTACATCCAGAACAATTTTCTTTGCAGTCCTTAGTCCTTCACGATACCAATACTCACTTTCCTTTAATTCCCTACCCTTGTTCTCTCTTTCAGTTATTCTGCCAATTGAAAAGTTTAATTCATCTAAAATAATCTTAGTTTCTTTACCCATGAAATGACCACCTTTTTTAATAGAGGAAATTGCATAACTCTTACTTGCCTTGATTGCATAGTATATATGATAGGTGTATATAAGTTAAAGTTTATATTAAAATCCCTATATGCAGTACATAGTTTTTATAAAAGAGAATTATGCAATTTCCTCACTTATAAATATTATTACAATTTTTTTGTTTTAAAAACATAAAAAAAGAAGTCAGTCTATATTATCAAGACTAACTCCTTATAGTTTACTTACCAATGTCCATATAAACAGCAGAACAATCATCACTCTTTCTAAGTCTAGGATATTTTATACAATCCATATCATCTTTTTCAATGGTTCTTATAATTTTATATATTTTTTCAAGTCCGTAGTCCTTTACATAGTCAAAGAGTGTATATTCATCCATCAATCCATAATTATCTATCGATAAGGAAAAACCATCACTCATTAGTATAACTTTTATTGAATCATCAATAAAGACGCTTCCATAAAGTCCTTTATCTATAGCCCTTTCGTCAAACTCTAAAATCCAATAGCCCGTATCAGTATTTTTTTTAAGCCGGTTGTTTCTAAGCATCTCTAAACTTTTTTGCGAAAAACCTTTAAACACCTTATGTTGATCTAGATTTTTTTTATTTTCTTCCATAATATTTTTTATAACTTGATCATCAAACTCAGTCACCCTATCATCCTTGAAGTAACAAACCTCTCCATCATTTTTCTTGAGGATTATTGAACAATCTCCTAAAATAAAATACTCTATATAATTATCAATAATCTTAGCCACGGCTATAGCAGCTGACGGATAATTAAGGGGATTCACCTTCTTTTTATTAACTAAGTATTGAAATCTAGCCTTTATAATTTTCAAGCCATCCTTCATTATATCCTTTAAACTTTTATCAGTATCTAAGTTAGCCTCAAGTATTTCCTTCCATTGATTCACATACCAATATACATCATTTTCAGAATTGGTTACATTGGTTCTAGTTAGTCCCGAAGCTCCATCTATTATAAATGTACTAGTTTTAGTAAAGCCTACAGCATCTTCATTAAACTCCTTTTCTGAATAACTCATGGCTTTTATATCCCTTATTATCATAATTTCTCACCCAATTACTATATTTTTATTGTCCTTATTTCACTTGAGGAAATTGTATAACTCTTACTTGGCTAGGCCTAATATGCGAATATCATCCTTGATTTAATTGCTTAAGATATAAGCATATTTGATGGTATAGCTTCGGGGCTTCTAAACTATATATAGTAGATAGCTTTTGTAGAAAGTAATTATGCAATTTGCTCACTTAAATATTACTTATTTAATCCGATCTTGTCAATATACTATTTTATATATGAATTTATGGCTATAACTTTTGTGATATGTATGGATAGAGCAAATTGCATAATTACAATCCTCAAAAATTTACTGCTACATATAGTCTTAAATCCCCTAGAGGCATACCACATTTATTGTGCAATTGTGCCAAGTTAGAATTATGCAATTTCCTCGATATATTTCTATTATTACATAGGTTGTATAGTATTTTTTTATAGTTTTTTGATAACTATAATATTTTTCTATACTATATCATATATACAGCGGATATATGGTATAATGACCCAGTTAATTTTTACACATATAATTTGATTAGGGAGGTTTATGGATATGAGTAAAAAAATCGTTGCATTATTTTTAGCATTTATGATGTTATTTGCTGTTGTAGGCTGCTCTACAAATGATACCGCGAATAATACTTCAAACAATCAGGAAGCTACCGAAGAAACAAATAAGACTGGTACTACTAACCCAGAAGAAAGTAAAAATACCTTAGAGGGTAAAACTTTAAATGTAGTTGCCGCTTTTTCTAACAAGGAAGAGGTTTTTGCAAAATTCACTGAAGAAACAGGCATCAAAGTTAATTTCTTAGATATGTCTTCAGGAGAAGTCCTATCAAGGGTTGAGGCTGAAGGTGGAAAGCCCGTAGCTGATTTATGGTTCGGTGGTGGCGTAGACAGCTTTATTTCAGCAGCAAATAAAGGTCTTTTAGAAGCATATGCTTCTCCAGAAGCTGAAAAAATACCTGCTGAGTTTAAAGACCCAGAGGGCTATTGGAATGGTATATACTTGGTTATAACTGGCTTTATCGTTAACAATGATGTATTAACTGAAAAAAGTTTAGAAGCACCAAAGGCTTGGAAGGATTTAACCGATAGTAAATACGAAGGCGAAATAATCATGTCAAACCCAGCGATTTCTGGTACTAACTATGCTATTGTAAATTCATTACTTCAATCAATGGGTAACGAAGAAGGATGGAAATATCTTGAGGGATTAGGAAAAAACATACCTTATTTTGGTAAGCGTGGTAGTGAACCACAAAAGAAAACAGTTGCTGGTGAATACGCCGTAGGTATTACATATGTTGATGGAGGAATAATGAATCTTCCTAAAGAACATCCTGTATCTGTGATTTTCCCGGAAGACGGTATTCCTTGGGTTCCAGCTTCAATGGCTATTTTCAAAAATGCTGAAAACTTAGATACTGCAAAGGCCTTTGTTGATTGGGCTTTATCCGTAGATGGACAACAATTTATAAGTGAACTTAATTCAACTATCATGGTAAGACCAGAAGTACCTAAACCGGAAATACTTGGAAGCACTCCTCTTGACAAATTATTAGATGTTGACTTTAATAGATTTGGTTCTGAAAGAGATGCTGTCCTTGATATTTGGGAAAAGAAAGTTGCTAAATAATAGGCTCAGTATGCGGATATCTGATAAAAAAGATATCCGTTTTACTAATTTTTTGTATAAATTATTACTATGGATAGTTGTATTCAGTACCCTAATATTTATTTTTTATCCAATCTTAATGGTGATTAAATCTAGTGTAATAGTAGATAACAAATTTACATTGGATATCTATAAAAAACTTTTTATTAATGAACCTCAGCTTATCCTTAATAGTGCTTTTACATCTACACTGGCAACTGTGCTTACTTTGTTTTTTTCTATAAGCATAGCTTTATTTATATGCTTTACTAACTCAAAATACAAAAAAATTATCATGGTTATCCTATTGCTAACTATGATATCTCCCCCCTTTGTTTCCTCATTATCATATATAATGCTGTTTGGGAAAAGAGGTTTGATCACCCATAGTCTATTACATCTCACATGGAATCCCTATGGTTGGTGGGGAATTATTATGATGCAGGTTTTGAGTAACACTTCCCTTGCTAGTCTTATACTAATTGGCTCCTTTATAAATATAGATAATAACACCATAAATGCTTCCTTAGATCTTGGGGCAAGCAAAAACCATACTTTATTTAAAATCATCTTTCCATTAGGGCTACCGGGTATTATTTCCGCCGGTCTTATTACCTTTGTTAAGTGTCTGTCTGATTTTGGCACTCCCATTATTATAGGAGGTAATTTTGAGGTCTTAGCAACGGAAGCTTATTTAAATATCATCGGTAGAGGCAACTTTCCAAAAGCATCAGCCATGAGTGTGTTGATCTTCATCCCTGCCCTTTTGGCATTTGCTGCATACAAATACTTTATGAAAAACACTAATTCTATATCGTCCTTTATCAATAAGGGAAAGGATGAAGAAGGATACATACTTGATAATAACATTAAGAACATTGTGATAATAGTAACTGGTTTCTTTCTACTAATTATGGTATTACAATATGTTTCTATTTTTATGAGTTCATTTTCCATATATAAAGGTAAACATATAGAATTTACACTTAAATACATTCAAAGCTTTATTAAATACAACAAGCTGGATAGTTTTTTAAGAAGTATCAAATATGGTTTAATAGTAGGAATTATAGGAAGCTTTCTAGGTATTATACTTTCTTATATAATTGAAAGAAAGGAAATAAGGTATGGGGGGCTAATTGATTTCATAATAACACTTCCATATATAATCCCCGGTTCATTTTTTGGAATAGGATATATACTAGCGTTTAATCATTATCCAGTTTATATAACGGGAACCTCAGCTATAGTAGTGATCAATTGTATATACAGACAGCTGCCAATAAGCACTAGGGCTGGTAGCTCTATAGTTAATAATATAAACATCGATATTGAAAATGCGGCATCAGATTTAGGAGCATCTAGGCTACATATTCTAAAGGATATCATACTGCCCCTACTTAAACCAGCCTTTCTGATAGGCTTTATTAACAACTTTACTGCTACAATGACAACGGTGGGAGCAATAATATTTATTATTTCACCTAGGGCCAAGGTTGCTACAGTGGAGATGTTTAATGCCATAAGGGATGGAGATTATGGAGTTGGTGCGGTATTTGCCAGTCTTATAATAATATGCACATTAATTATAAACCTATCTTTTTCTAAAATAATACTCAATAAAAGGGAGGATTAAAGGGTGTACTTATCATTGAAAAAGCTCAGTAAAAAATTTGAAAATAAAGAAGCCGTTAAAAATATCAATCTAGATATTAATAAAGGTGAACTAGTTTCCCTTTTGGGTCCCAGCGGTTGCGGTAAAACTACTACATTAAAAATGATTGGTGGATTTCTTAATCCCACAGAGGGCAAAATCTATCTTGAGGACACCGATATCACCCATTTTCCCCCTGAACTAAGGCCAATATCTACTGTATTTCAAAACTATGCCCTATTCCCCCACATGACTGTAATTCAAAATGTAATATATGGATTGAAATTCCAAAAAAATTATAGTAAGTCTAGTGCCATAACAAAGGGAAAGAATATACTCACTATGGTTGGCCTAGAGGATTATATTGATATGAAGGTTACGAAGCTAAGCGGAGGCCAACAGCAAAGAGTCGCCCTGGCAAGATCACTAATACTTAATCCAAAGGTTTTGCTTTTAGATGAACCCCTGAGCAACCTAGATGCGAAGCTACGGTTGAAAATGCGTAAGGAGATCAAAGATATCCAAAGAGAATTTGATATCACCATGATTTTTGTCACCCATGACCAAGAAGAAGCCTTAAGTATATCCGATAGAGTTGTGATTATGAATAATGGCAATATACAGCAGATCGGCAGTCCACAACACATATATAATTCACCAAGTAATAGCTTTGTCGCAGATTTTGTTGGAAAGGTCAATATCATTAATATAAATGGTGAATCAAAGCTTATTCGTCCCGAGCATTTAAAGCTATCAGATAAAAATGGACAGTTTAAGGGCACTGTCATGGGCAAACAATTCTTAGGTATTATCACAACCTATTTCGTATCCCTTAATAATACTACTATTCAAGTGGATGTTATGAATAATGCTGGGCAAGATCATTGGAATATCGGTGAAAAGGTTTATGTATCAATGGATTGATTGGTAATGAAATCTATTTTAATAAAGAAATAAAAATTCTCCCATCTTTTAATATTTTTGATGGGAGAGTTTTCTAAATGATTTAATATTAATAACCTAGCCAGAAATACAAGATGCCATTTTTTTCATTAGCATTTCAAGTTCCCTTGATTTATACTTGATTTTGACTTCGGTAATAATATCTAAACATGTATTTAAAATCTTTAGATATCATGTTTGACAATTCATAACTAAATATTATAAAATAGGTTGAAAACTTAATAATATTATATTGTAATGGAAGTTGGGTGTGATTCCCACACAAGTGCGTTGCTGTAATTACTGAGCTGCTTTTTATTTAATGTTTAACATTAACCACTGAGAGATTGGGAAGGTTTAAAAGTAGCAACGAAGTTTAGTCAGAATACATCAATATAATATGGTATTTGTATTTTTACAAAACTCTTCGCAACGAGGGGTACCATTCCAATCAATGCTTTTTAGCTTTAGAAGAAGCATTGATTACGGTGCCTCTTTTTACCTGCATACAACAAGAGTTTTATGCAGGTTTTATTTTTTTATTACAAACTTATTTTAAGGAGGATTATCATGAGTAAAAAAATCAAAGCAACAATGAGTAAAATCTTTATAATCGTGTTAATTGTAACAATGCTATCAGGGTGTGGTCAAACCCCAAACTCAAACCAATCTACTAATGGAGAATCAAATTCTTCACAGGAAGTAAGTTCCGGTTCAGGGTCTTCTGAAACTCAATCAGAAGAAAACAAGAATAGTCATTATCCAGTAACATTAGATACATACAATGCTGCCCGTGAAAAAATTACTATCACAATAGAAAAGGAACCTGAAAAAGTATATGTAGCTTGTCAAAACAATATTGAAGCAATGTTAAAATTAGGACTAGCAGATAAAATTGTTGCTTGTTATGGACTTGATGGTGAAATTGCTGAAGATTTAAAAGATGAATTCGCTAAGGTAAATTACTTAGAAAAAGGATTACCTAAAGAAGATGTAATTGCCATGCAACCTGACTTCATTTTAGGGTGGTATTCCCTATTTTTGGACAAACGTTTAGGTGATGTTAACTACTGGCATGAAAATGGAACAAACACTTATATGTCTTTAAATAGTTCTTGCCGACCTAAGGGTACACCACAAAAAGTTGAAGATGAAATGCAAGATATTCTCAACATAGGTAAAATATTTAATGTAGAAGAGAAGGCTCAAGCATTAGTAGACGAAATAAATACAGAAATTGAAAAAATCCAAAAACATATTGAAGGCAAAGAAAAAGTATCTATTGCTGTTTTAGAAGATGAGTCTGGTTCTTACAGAGTTTATGGAGCAAATACCCTAGGTGGTGATATTGCACTAAGTGCTGGTGCTGAGCTTAAAGTAGGAGCTGAGAATAGTTCAAACATAAGTGCAGAGGATTTAATTACTGCAAACCCTGAAGCGATTTTCATGGTTTGGTATGAGGGATTCCTATCTCCAGAAGAAGTTGTTAAATCAATTACAGATAACCCTGCATTTGCAAGTCTTGATGCAGTTAAAAATAACAAGGTATTCCCCCTTAACTTAACTAACATTTATTGTAGTGGATTGCGTTCAAAGGACGGTATCTTAGAATTTGCACAAAAGTTATATCCTGAACTTTATAAGTAAATGAGGCATCTTTAATGGAAAATACAAATAAGGGTATTATAAAAAAGACAAACCTATATATACTTTTAATAATAATACTTACAATAGCACTTGTTTTTTCAATACTAATTGCAGTAACAATAGGCTCAACTAAAATCCCATTTACCGATGTATATAATGTTATATTTTATAAACTACTTAGTATTGTTAATGCTAGTGTTTATAGCTCTGGTCCATTACATGATATCATTATTTTTATACGTTTACCAAGACTTATATTAGCAGTTAGTGTTGGTGTTGGACTTGCTGTTTGTGGTGTTATCATGCAAGCTATTGTTAAAAACCCTTTAGCTGACCCATATATATTAGGAGTATCTTCCGGTGCATCTTTAGGTGCAACTTTGGCTGTAATGCTTGGTGTTGGAAGTGCTTTAGGTAGTAATTTTATTGGTGTTATGGGCTGTTTAGGTGCCTTTCTCGTATCAATTTTAGTATTATTACTGTCTAATGTGGGAAGCAGAAGTAACTCTGTTAAATTGCTTTTAGCTGGTATGGCTTTGAACTCTTTATGCAGTGCTTTTTCCAGTTTTATAGTTTATTTTTCCCACGATAAGCAAGGAATGATGACAATAACATACTGGCTTATGGGCAGCCTTGCTGGTGCTAAATGGAAGGATATCGCTATTATTTTACCCTTAGTTATTATTTGCACTATATTTTTTTGGACACAATACAGAGTACTAAATTTAATGCTCTTAGGTGACGAAGTTTCTATTACATTGGGTACGGACTTACACAAATACAGAAATTTTTATCTTCTTGTAGCTTCAATAATGATAGGTTTTATTGTTTATTCTTCAGGTATGATTGGATTTGTAGGACTTATAATTCCTCATATAGTTAGAATTTTAGTTGGTACAAACCATAAAAAACTACTTCCTATATGTGCATTATGCGGAGCCCTATTACTAGTATGGGCTGATGTACTTTGCAGAACCATTATTCCAAAAAATGAATTGCCAATTGGTATTTTAATTTCTATAATTGGCGCCCCTTGTTTTATTTATTTGATGGCTAAAAAATCCTATGGTTTTGGAGGTAAACAATAATGGATATCTCAGGTAATAATATAGAACTCTCCTTTGGGAAAACTAATATTCTTAATAATGTTTCTATAACCGCTAATACTAACAAATTTATTGGTATCATAGGTCCTAATGGTAGCGGAAAATCAACATTTTTAAAATGTCTTTATCGTGTTTTAAAACCTGATAAGGGTGTAGTATATATTGATGATACTAAGCTTAACAATCTTCCTGTAAAAGAATCTGCAAAAAAGATTGCCGTTGTTGCTCAACATAACTTCTATAATTTTGACTTTACCATAGAAGAGGTTGTTATGATGGGACGTTCACCCCATAAAAAGAATATGGAAAGAGATAATGCTGAAGATTATAAGATTGTTAATGAATGTCTTGAAAAAGTTGGGATGTTTTCTTTTAAAGGTAGGAATTTTTCTACACTCTCCGGTGGAGAACAACAAAGAATTATCTTAGCAAGGGCTCTGGCTCAAAGAACTGATTGTATAATTTTAGATGAGCCTACAAACCATCTTGATATTAAATATCAACTTCAGCTTTTAGATATCGTTAAAAATTTAAATTTAACTATCATATCGGCCATTCATGATTTGAATATTGCATCTATGTACTGTGATTATTTGTATGCCATGAAGGATGGAAAAGTGATAAAGGAAGGATCACCTAAAGAAGTATTCACTGCTGATTTAATTAAGAATTTATATGAAGTGGATGCTGATGTTTTGGAAGATAAGTTTGGTAGATTAAATATCACATATTATCCAAAGCATCTGCGTCAAAATAAATAATGAAAAAGAGTTGAGAATATGAAAATTGCTATTTTACACTGTAGAAAGTCAAGCAATGTTTGTACTGGAGCAGCTTGCTTTAAAGCTTATAATGATTGTTCAAAGAACTTTGAGCAATATAAATACAATAAACCTCAATTAGCAGCTTTTTTTGATTGTGGTGGATGTTCTATAAATCAAAATACGGATGATGGAATGATTGAAAAAATGAACCGACTAAAATTTGAGGGTATAGAAAAAATACATATTGGTATTTGTATAAATGAAAAATGTCCTCGGTATAATGACATTATCCAAATGCTTGATGAATATGAAATTCCTTACGAATTTGGTACACACTAGTCAACTAAAAAAATTCATAATTATATACATTAAGAAAGCTCACAACTAATTAAATAAAAAAGCCACACCCAATCTTATTCTTGTGATTCGGTGTGGCTTTCTATTACTCAATATTCCTTTGATATCATATTAAATCTTAAAATCAATGGAACAAGTTTATCAATTTACATCTAATTAGCTCACCTGTCCCCTAATTTACTTTTATAAAACCTTATTTCCCAAAGTTTTTCATAGCTTCATCTAATTCTTCCCTTGCTTTATCCCTAGCCTCATCTAAAGCTTCTTTACTGGTCTTTTCTCCTAGTATAACAGCCTCTAAGGCTTTTTGCATGTTCTTATGTATTGCATATCCGTTTAATATTTTAGGATCTCTAAATCCATAGTCAAATTCCTTTAATGCTTCACCCTTTGCAGGATTTTCTTTTAAATAATTTTTAAAGTCTTCTGATTCTAAAGCCGAATATCTTACAGGTAAATATCCTGAATTTTTACCCCACTTTATAGTGGCATCCTTACTCATGAAATATTTCATGAATTCCCATCCTGCTAGTTTTTCTTCAGGTGAGTGTGTATTAAACATAGCCATATCTGTTCCTGAGAATAATGCTGCTTGTTTTTTACCCTTTGGAAGGACTGCTGCTTTCCACTGAATATTATTATCTCCAATAGCTTCTTCTAAATAAGGAAGTTTTGAAGTTGAGGAAACCATCATCGCTGCTTCTCCTCTGGCAAATGGAACATAAGAATATTTTTCTTCTCCTGCAACCTTAGCTACCCCATCTTTAACCATACCGGATACAAAGTCAAATGCCTCCACACCGGCCTCAGAGTTAAAAGTAATAGTCTTTTCATCTTCTGATATTAAGTGTCCACCGGCTTGCTCTACCCAAAAGCTAAAATCTATTCCCACAGATTTGTTAAATCCAACACCTATTATGTCACTTTTGCCATCACCATCGGTATCTACTGTGAGCTTTTCTGCTGCGGTTCGTAATTCATCCCATGTTGTTGGGACTTCTACATCATATTTATCTAGTATATCCTTATTATAGAATAATAGGTATGCACTTTTATTACATGGCATGGTATAAAATTTCCCATCCCATATGCCTTTTTTAAACACATTAGGTATATCCTTTAGATCTTCTTCTGTGAATCCTACCTTTTCATTGTTTATGTAGGGTGTCAAGTCCTCACCCAAATCGTTCATCACATAGGCCGTCATTCTATTCGGGAAAATTTGAGTCAATACTGGCAATTGTCCTGCCTTGGCAGCACCAGTCAGTTTTTGAAATAACTCTTTATAATGTCCTTGATAAACCATCTTCACCGTAACCTTATCATTTTGCTTGTTAAAATCCTCTACTATTTCCTTTAATGCCTCTTCATTTCCTCCACTCATGGCATGCCAAAATTCAATCTCAACTGGTTTTGCAATTTCTGTAGCAATAACAGAATCTTCTTTTGTTTCACTAGCTTCCTTTGACTCCTTAGCTTCGTTAGCAGTATTGGATACATCTTTACCATTGCAAGCCGCTAAACTAAATAACATCATAAGTACTAATAATACAGAAATAATTTTTTTCATTCCACCAATATCTCCCTTCTATCCTTTAATCCCACTTGTTGCAACCCCTTCAATTATATATTTTTGAAGGACTATATATAAAATGATCATTGGAAGTATGATCATTGTAGCTGCCGCCATAAGAAGATGGTAATGTGATCCCGCCTCAGTTGTAAAAACAGCCAATCCAACTGGTAATGTCCTCATCTCGGGAGTATTTGTGACTATAAGAGGCCATAAAAACTCATTCCAGCTATAGATCATTTTGAGCATAGCAATTGTAATAAGTGCTGGCTTAGCTAATGGAACCATTATGCACCATAGATATCTAAAGTCGCTGCATCCATCAACCTTTGCCGCATAGTAGAGTTCATCGGGAATACCAAGAAAAAACTGTCTTAACAGAAATATTGCAAATACGCTTACTATCCATGGAATTATAAGAGCTAATCTAGTATTTATCCATCCTAATCTCGAAAGCGTAACATAATTTGGTATAACGAGAACTTCCCCTGGTACCATCATAGTAGCTAAAAGCATAGAAAATATGACATCTCTTCCCCAAAACTTAAGCTTTGAAAAGGCAAATGCTGAAAGTATAGACGTAATAAGAGTTAAAACAGTAACACTTATAGAGACAACAACGCTATTCATAAAATAAATTGTAAAGGGTATTCTTTCCAATACCTCTTTATAATTTTTTAGCATAATACTTGATGGGATCAATTTCGGAGGTATTATATAAACCTCCTCAGGTGTTTTTAATGAGGTGCTAAGCATCCATAAAAAGGGCACAATTGTAATTATCGCCCCAATTATTAGAACTATGTATGATATTATCTTTGAATGCTTAATATTCATAAGTTTACTCCTTAGCTGTAATGTACTTTTTTCTTACCTATGTATAATTGTATAAGTGTAAAAAATAAGATGATAATAAATAATATATATACAGCTGCGGATGCTATCCCATATACATATTCATTTGCAAATTTGTCGTATATGTAATATACCATCGTCAGACAGCTATCCATTGGTCCCGGCATCTTATCAAATAGGACATATACTTCATCAAACACTTTGAATGAATTTATCATAGACATCACCGACACAAAAAAAACCGTGGGGGACAGTAGGGGTAATGTTATATGAAAAAACATATTATAACTTGATGCACCATCTACTTTAGCAGCCATATAATACTTTTTATCAATATTTTGAAGTCCCGCTAAAATGATTACTATGTTATATCCCAACCCTTTCCAAATACTTAGTATGATAAGGCTAATCATTGCCCAATCTGGATCAAGAAGCCATTTAATAGGATCAATTCCCAATAGGCCCAAAAAATAATTTAATATACCAAATTCGGAGTTGTATATCCATCTCCACACCGCCGATATTGCAACCATAGAAGTTACAAAGGGAATAAAATATACGCCCCTAAATAGTGACTGAAATTTTATCTTGCTATTTAATATTACTGCTATAAAAAGTGAAATAATTATTGATAAGGGTACAACCCCTAGTACAAAAGTAAATGTGTTCTTAAGAGCAATAATAAACTCCTTATCATGAAAAATGTATATGAAATTATCAAAACCCCTTTCATATACAATATTCTTAAAATAGTTATACTTTGTATAAAAACTCATATCTAAAGATTTTAAAATAGGATATATATGAAACACCCCTATTATTATAAGTGCGGGTGATATATATAAGATACCCCTTATAAAACTTCTAAAGGTGTTTTTATTTTTCAATTTAAGCACATCCTTTTTCAATTATGGGTACTAAGAGACCCCAAGTAAATCCTTCAATGTATCCATAAATTCCTCTATATTATTCTTATTAAAATCAACAAATGGGATATTTATATTATTCTCTTTCAGTATGTTGTCAATCTCTTCTATAAATACACCCTTTGATTCTATCATTTTAATAGTTTCCAAGGTTTCGCTTAGGTTAGTATTACTGCTAAACTCTCCACCCCATTCTCCACTGCATGTTCTATATACTCCACAACTTGGACTACCTTCTATTCCCACAATAGCAATGATCTCATAGTTATTTTTTATATATTCTTGAATTTGTTCTAAATATATATCAAAGGATTGCCTACAAAGCTTTCTATAATGGGGTGTGTCAAACTGTTCTTTCACATGTCCCCATCTTTTTAGACCATAGCACATAAGCTCTGGACAAGGTAACTGTACCATTCCAATCTGATTGTCCAATAATATTTTCAATATTTGTCCTATATCTGCGGAAGGATTGATTCCATGTTTTTTTACTTTTGATTTTTCATTTAAAAAACAATGTGGTAAAATTATTATTTTTTCTTTATCTCCCATATATTCCTTCCCCTCTTAGAATCTTTTCTCTGCTATTTTATGCTAATATGTCCCATAAATCAAATTAAAAGTTTCTATATATATCCTATATTGTATAAATTTATTTTATGATGATATATTATCCACATTGCCCAATTAGAAATATTTAATCCATAATTTGAATTTTTATGGTGATAGAATAACGTTATAAAGGGGACCTAAAAAGGTCCCCTCAGATTGTTGACAAAGTCAACAAGATGGCAGGCTGCCTAACAATTCGAAGTTCGAGGCGTGCTGAAACCTAGAGGCCGCAGCGTATATAGACATACGTAAGGGTTCTTGGTTTCAGCAACAACGACGAAATTCGGGTTGTTAGGCAGCCTGTGGGAACCTAAAAAGGTCCCCTTCATATATAATCATTATAATAAATATTGTTTATATTGCTGGCTATGTTACTCTATATAGTTTCTATTCTTATAAAATACTATCCACCATAGAAATCAATAGGAATATGATTTATTCCTTCCAATTCTTTTTAAAAGTATTTACTTCATTTTTCATTTCCCTAAGGGTTTTTCTAACAACACACAATGGGCTTTGTTCATCGATGCCTTTAATAACCTTAGCTTTTCTCGTTCTTTTCTTCATCATATCAGTTAGATAGCCACCTTTAAACATTTTTGGCTCATATGATATGATAAATGCATCAGGTTCATGTGCAGATATCTTTTTTATCAAAAATGGTTCTCTTTTTCGTTTTGTCAAAATATCCATTATTACTCTTTCACCATTTTTCCCCTCCACTTGATGAACAGTAACACCAAAACCACTATCCCGTAAATCCTTAACAAGTACAGGATTATTGTGATTAATATTGATATGTATGCTAGTAAATCCAATAGCTAATTTTTGCTCAACAAATATACCTGTTATTAAACCAATTGAAAATCCCAGGGCATATACGATCATTTCTAAAACACTTTGTTCACCAGACAAAACAATGGCTAATCCAAAAATATAGATCATTGACTCCAGAAAACCAAAAACTGCTGTAAGCACCTTTAGATTTTTTACCATTGATATTGTCCTTAGGGTCAGCATGGGTACATACAATAATTGCATTAAAATTATTAATACTAATTTTGACAAATTTACCACCTCACTACTTAAATCAACTTTATTTCATTCGTTTTGAAATGGGGTGATCTTCATTCAACTGCAGCAGATCCCATAAGTTCCCATATAAATCTTTAAAAACAGCCACCATACCATAGGATTCCTTTTTAGGCTCTCTTACAAATTCTATTCCCTTTTCAATCATATCATTATAATCTCTCCAAAAATCGTCGGAATTGAGAAATAGAAATACCCTTCCTCCAGTCTGATTCCCAATAAAGGACTCTTGCTCAGATTTTGAAGCCCTTGCCAATAATAAAGTGGTGCCAGTAGATCCTGGTGGTGATACTACAACCCAGCGTTTGTCTTGCTCCGGCTGATAGGTATCCTCTATCAAAGTAAAATTGAGTTTCTTTGTATAAAACTCTATAGCTTCATCATAATCTTTAACGACCAAAGCTATATGGACAATTGATTGTTTCATCTTTTATTCCCCCCATAACATTGATTGCTTTCAATTGAGGAAATTGCATAATTACTTTCTATAAAAACAATCTACTACATGTAGTTTAAAGTTCTTCAAAGCTATACCGCATACATTATGCAATTTCCTCAATTTTCAAAAAACATTAAATATATTGATATAAAATATTGCTGTTACATTATAACATATCAAGGGATAATTATCCTTAAATATTTTTAGAATATTAGGTCTAGTTTTATTGAAAAAGAGAACCCCAACTGGGTTCTCTTTGAAGGCTGATGATCCCTGATGAAAAGAATATCTGCCATCTATTTTTAAAACATTTTTCCATCATTAACGGATTTAAAACCATAATAGTATAATATTTCTGTTTTATCATTAACATAATTTTCAACAAAATCCATGGGCATCATCCTTAGATCCAGCATGGTCACTTTATTGTAGTGTTGAGCCAAGTAAGGGGCAATACTTAATCCATAGCTATCCTTGATGATTACTAGCTCTCGGTTGTTTTCACATTGTTTATTTTCAATAATCGTTATGGGTTTATTACCATTTAGGTTAAAGGAATATTGATCATGGGTATCTAGATGCTTGCTAAAATAACAACCATGATGACTGATATACTCCCCATTATCATCTAAATAAGTAACTTCCAATTGATCAATTATTCTATTACTTGGTTTCAGCATATGATCTTTAATATCTGTATACATAGATTTTATAGCGTAATAGCCTAAAAAATCATCTGATACCTTTATAAATTTCATATCATAATCTTTCTTCAAATTCATTTCCTTTTTCAGCTGTAGATAAATTTTATAACTTCCCTCATTTGTTATATGAATATCTGTCTTATAAAAATCCGATGCATCTAATATATCTGAATAATCTATGGGCTTAAATTTCAGTTTATTAAATACTTTTTTATCTAGGTGAATAAATCCATCATTAAGATAAAAACTTTTGTCTGGAAGAATAACGGTATAATGCTTATTGTTTCTTAGATTAAACATTAATTTCATAATATTATCATTGAAATTTTCTATATTTAACTTATTGAGCTTTATACACTCATATAAGGCCCCATTATTTATTACAATATTTTTATTTTCTATTTTACGAAATATATTGTAATTTATATAAGAAACAATTCCACTAAACTTTTCACTTAAAATTTCTTGATCCTTGACATATATATCTAATTGATCAGAAAACTTTCCACTAAGGTAGCTTGATAATGAAATCTCAGGAAACATTTGAAGTCTTCTTTTTTGTAACTGAGAAACTTCTTTATCAGCAACTATGATATTACTAATCATTAATACACTTATAATCACTAAAAAACTAATTCCTGTTATATATCTTTTCATAGGTACACTCCTAGGGCATATAAAAAATAAACAAGTTAGGTCACTAAGTAATTTTGATTAGTAAGATGACTAGTTTATTTTTTGAATTTGCCTAAAATCTAAAGTAAATAAATGGGCTATAATTAGAGTCACTTATTACAAAAATACAAAATAAGAACAAAATGATATATATACAATTTTTTAATGTATCTGGTGCTTTTCCAAAAAGCTTCTTTACAAATGGTGTTGCAGAAATAATAGATATAACTAGAAGAATGCTATAGTTTCTTATAGTAAATGCCATTTCCCTTGATATTAAGCTTATATTATTTAGACCAAACATGTACCTATAGGTCTCTATTATTGTATTGATATCCGTATTAGCAAAAATAACCCAAGAAAAAATCATCATTATGCATACATATAGGTGTTTTATTATTGTAGGTACATGAACATACATCTTTTTAAAAATAGTTTTCTCAAGTGTAATTAATATTCCAAAATATAATCCCCATAACACAAAGTTTATACTTGCACCATGCCACAACCCAGTAATTAGCCAAACAAACAGTAGGTTTCTTATAATCTTCCATTTTATAACTTTACTACCACCAAGGGGTATATACACATATTCCCTAAACCATGTACCTAATGAAATATGCCATCTACGAAAAACTTCTGAAATCGACCTTGAAATATAGGGATAATTAAAGTTTTCTAGGAAATCAAACCCTATCATTTTACCCAGTCCTATCGCCATATCACTATAACCAGAAAAATCAAAGTAGATGTGTAGCCCATATGCTAAGTATGCTAAATAGAATCCTAATTGCGATGGATTAGCTTTGATTAAGTCTATATACATTAAATTCATTGAATCAGCTAAAATCACTTTTTTTGATAAACCCATAATGAATCTTTTAGCTCCCAGGTCCAAATTTTCTAGGGATACCATTCGATTTCTCAAATCTTTTTCTATATCAATGTATCTTATGATCGGGCCAGCTATTAATTGAGGGAACATTGATACATACATTAAAAAGTTTAAGTAAGACTTATTAGCCTTTACATTTCTCCTATAAACATCAATAGTATAAGACATGGTTTGAAAAGTATAAAAGCTTATACCTATGGGTAATGGTAGATTTAATAGGCTCAGGTTTGTATTAAAGGCATAATTAATTGTATCCATTAGGAAATCACTATATTTGAAAAATCCTAGCAGAAATATATTTATAGATATACTTATACATAAAAATATCTTTCTTCTAAAACTATCATCGTTTTCTTCAAGCTTTCTAGATATAATATAATCTATTGAGCTGCTAAAAATAAGCAATACCACATAAATCGGTTCGCCAAAAGAATAAAAAATCATACTAAAAACTATCAGAATGATGTTTCTATATTTTGCAAAGGCAAAATATAGAAACAGAAAAACTGGCATAAAATAGATCAAAAATATAAGACTAGAAAATACCATTTACTTCTCCTACTTATCTTTTTTAGCTATTAATATAACATAATTTCCTTCTAACTCAACCTTAACTTCAACATCCTTTGAAATAAAAAATTTATTTTCATACCCTTCAACTTTTGAAGCCTCTTCAACTGCTTCTTTTACCAAATTGATTTTATCAGGATTTTTTACTTTCACAACATAAGCAGAAAATCCAAGGGGCTTATCTAATTGTGAATAGTCAACTTTACTTCTGATAAAATATCCATCTTCTAAATCTTCCTCAGTGAAGTCATATTTTTTATTCTCTGCAAAACTAGGATTTATGGTATATACTGACATGGGATCTACGTTCAATTCGGAAATATCATAATTTTCTTTGTGCTGATTATAAATAGTCATTGCCTTGTCTAAAGTTGTATCATCATTATATTCTGGTTTTACGGTTAAATCCAGTTCTTTAAAAGCTTTTTCAAACTCATCGCCTCTATCACCTTCATGGGATTCCACTGAGATATAGCATATAAAGTTTCCATTTTCTATAATATGAACACTTTCTTCCGATGGCGAAACACAAACTCCTGAATACATTATACCCTTCATGGCCTTTTTATATTTTTCAAAGTTCCTATTGTCCTTAAATTGTAAAACCGTTATATTCTGTGTAGAAGGCATCATCATAGGAACTGTGGTTGCTCCTGAAATATATCCCTCTACTTTAATCTCTTCTTGATTTTGAGCAAGCATATTCTGATAATTTAATTGTTGCTCCCCAGCTTTCTCATCTAATACATTTATTGTTTCATAAGGTTTAACTCCTACTTTATCGAACATCATCATAAGAACATCTAAGCTTGAATATTCATAGGCCATACCACCTTTATCATCTTGCCCAGTAGATGTATCACTACTTGTTCCACACCCACCTAGGGATACACATATTAATAATCCTAATAATACTGCTATAATTCTTTTCTTCATCTTAAAACTCTCCTTCTACTTTAATTGCTATTCATTATTAACGAATGCTTGACCCCCATTATAATTTGAGGACTAATCAATTAGACGTGGAAAAATAGAATTAGTTCCAAAAATTTTTAATTCTAAAATATTCCTCAGCAAAGCTTAAGGGACCGTCTTTTGAGACGGCCCCTTCATAATTGTTATACAAAATATCAATTATTATGATGATATGCCCTATGTAATGTTATATTCCATAATGAATCATCCATTTATCTTTTTTAATTGCTTCGGATATTTTTCCCCTTAGCATTTCGAGTTCTTTTGATTTGTGCTTGATATTTGCTTCGGTGATAATATCTAAAAAATATTTAAGGGATGTAGGCGGTATTAAAGTTATTCCATAATACGCAAGATCTTTAGAAGGTCTATTTGTATTATGGGCAAATGTATCAAGATACTTTATTTTATTTTTTAATCCATCATAGTATACTTCAGATAAAAAATCATCATCTACAGAAATACAATTATATTTCTTAGGTTCATACTCATCTTCATTATATTCTTCCAAAAAATCTATTATCCCAAATTCATGGTTACAAGGCATAAATCCCACTCCTATTAATTTCGAAAATTTCCATATGTATTTACAGCTGTTTTGACCTATTTGTTATGTTAATATGACATTTATTCACCTTCATAATAATCTACAGCTGTATCCTTTTTATAAAATGTACTAGATTCACCATTTATGATTATACCAACTTTGTCAGACCTAGGATAGAATACTAATTCAGGGGAATTAATGGTATCAAAATCTATGTAAACTAGGGTTTCTGTGGTGGAGGAATTAATTATTCTATGGGCTCCTCTTTCTGACGGTGGACAGACTATAACGTCTCCTGGGGAGATGGTTCTATTCCCATCAGGAGTTTCTAAAATTCCATTACCACTAATAATATAGAAAACCTCTTCATTTTTGTGATGATAATGATACGGGTAATTTGCTTTCTGTGGTGGAATTTCGTATATAGCAACACAACATTGATTTTCTTGGGTTCCCTTGGTTACTTCATATTTCTTGTACTCATAGGGCTCATATTCACATTTGTGTTTAGCTTCAATTAAACTTTTATTAGTTATTTTAATCCCACGATCATCCATTAAAAAACCTCCTTCATATAATATAGAAATTCCAGTCAAGCTATATTGATTTCCTCTGACCTAATTTCAGATGAATAAATAAGCTTTGTCATCTTTCTTTATGAAATAAACTCGTTGCTGAAATAATGAAAATAACAGTCAACAATACAAGCCTAAGCCAATCCATATAAAGCCAAAAATCACTTCCAGAAATTACACTTGGTGTAGTATTGTGTTCATCCACATATATTCCCATATTCCAGAAAAGTCTTAATGAAATTAACAAAACCATACCACTTAATATAAATACAATAAAAAGTTTAGATTTTTTCTTATCAATTCTTTTAATCATTTTCTACTCCTAAGACCCTAGTATTTATTGTCATATTACCTTTTCTTCAACCTTATAATGTGATATATCTCCTTGTAGAATAAAATCTCTACTCTCCTTTTTAATCTCTACAATATTTAAACATGTAGAATGCATAAAAGCTCCACTCCAAAAATCCTCTAAATTCTTATTTTCTAAATATGTAATAAGTGCCTTTAACACAACCGCATGGGTAACAATTAAGACATTTTTACCTTCGTATTTAGAAATGATTTTTTCTACTTCATTACTTACTCTATCTAAGACTTGCAGGAATGTTTCTCCTCCCAAAGGTTTATACAAATGAGGAAATTTCCAAAAGTTTCTATGTTCTTCTAACCAATATTTTTCAATGTCCTTATGTAACTGACCCTCCCATTGTCCAAGATGTATTTCTCTAAGATTATCATTGGGTATTATTTCAATATTTCTTTTTCCTCTAATAATTTCAGCTGTTCTAACTGCCCTTCCACTTGAACTTGAAATAATAATATCTATTTCGTCATTATTTAATCTTTCTCCAAGCCATGCCCCTTGTTGTTCCCCTAATGCTGTAAGTTTTGAATCTTTCTGTCCTTGCATTCTACCCTCTAGGTTCCATTCTGTTTGCCCATGTCTCGTTATATATAACTTTGCCATAATACTCTCCTTTAAATGATCGACACTTGAGTCTATCTTCAAGATATTTTGTTATATTATAACATATTAAGTCATTATTTACATAGAATGTTATATATTTATTGAGTAACACTTTAACTCAATGCAATCTTCACTTCAATCTATCATTCAATAAACTCAGGAACATTTAAGTCTTTTTTTGTCTCATTTACTAATTCAAAGAATCAAAATTTGCCATAAAAAAACCTCCCTATTCATTTCAAATTAAATGGGAGAATTTTTTATTCAACAAACTGCTCTGTTAACCAATCATCTGCTCTATCCTAAGCTTATCAGCAACCATAGCGATAAATTCACTATTTGTTGGTTTGCCTTTACCATTATGTACTGTATATCCAAATAATCTATTTATTGTATCTATCTTTCCTCTACTCCAAGCAACTTCTATGGCATGTCTGATTGCTCTCTCTACTCTACTTGGTGTAGTATTAAATTTTGTAGCTATATTAGGATATAATTCTTTAGTAACTGCACTTAGATACTCTATATTCTCAACAACCATTCCGATAGCTTCCCTAAGATATAAATATCCCTTTATATGGGCTGGAACTCCAATTTCATGAATTATATTTGTGATTTCTGCTTCTATAGAAACGTTTTTAGGCTGTTTATCAAGATTTGAAAAACTGTAATCATTTAATGGTCTTCTTCTCTCTACACTACTTTCATTATTTCCCATTAATTGTCTTATTCTCTTAATAAAGACCTCAAAATCAAAAGGCTTTACTACATAATAATCGGCACCAAGATTTATGGCTTTTTGGGTAATCCTGTCCTGTCCAACAGCAGAAAGAATTATAACTTTAGGAATCCTTGGTATATCTAAGGAGTGCATTCTCTCTAAAACACCCAACCCATCCAGATGAGGCATAATAATATCTAGAATCATAACATCCGGTGTGCTTTGTGATAGAATGTCTATAGCTTCTATACCATCCTTAGCAACACCTATAATCTCTAAATCCTCTTGTTTACTTAAGTATTCGTACAGAATATCGCAGAAATCTTTATTATCGTCTGCGATCAAAATCTTTATTTTTTCTTTCACAACAAAACCCCCTTATAATATGTACTAATACGCATAAATGTTGAATTCGACATAAATAATAAATATCCTTCTCTTTTTTTTTATTTTGGAAAAAAAACTGTAAGTTATATCCATTTGATAAATATTTTGTAGTTTTATAAATAAATTATTGAGGCATATAAAAAAGAATTAAAAGGACGAGTAAGATAACTTGTTTATTTTTGAATATGTTTAAAGCACTTTAAGTCTTTATAACTTAAAGTGCCCGTATTTTAGCTTGCCTTTCTAAATCTTCTATTACTAGATGGTATTCCTGATTCCTTTAGCATCCACTCTATAAATATTCCATATCCCTTTGTAGGATCATTTACAAATACATGGGTCACAGCCCCAATTAGTTTACCATCCTGTATAATAGGACTTCCACTCATTCCTTGAACTATTCCTCCGGTTTTCTTGAGTAAATCTTTATCTACTATTCTGACTATCATACTTTTATTGCTTATTTTTCTTTGTAAATTTATTTTTTCAATTATAACATCATATTCTTTAACATCATTATCATCAGTAGTTGTAAGGATTTTTGCTGGCCCTAACTTAATGTCATTTTGCATTGCAATCTCAATAGGATTGTCATATATTGGGTTCTTCATTTCCTTATACATTGTTCCATATATTCCAAAATTCGTATTCTTCTCTAATGCCCCTAGAGGCTCTGCTGTTTCTAAAAATATACCTCTTATTTCTCCTGCTTTTCCTCTTTTTCCTTGTTTTATAGAAACTACCCTTGATTTCAAGATTTCTCCTTTTCCCACGGGTAAAATTTTACCCGTCTCAGCATCGGATATAGCATGGCCTAATGCCCCATATATATTTGATTTTGGGTCGAAAAACGTTAATGTTCCTACCCCAGCTGTTTTATCCTTCACCCAAAGTCCAATCTTATAATCATTGTAGACCTTACTTTTAACAGGAGTGATCTTGCAATTGAAAACACTTTTATTTCTTTTAGCTTTCACCTTTATTTCATTTCCCTTGTTCTTATTGATGAGTTCAATGACATGATCTGCATTTTTTACTTTCTGATTATTTATTTCTATTATATTATCCCCAATTCTCAGACCACCATCATATCCAGGATTATATTTTTTATTATCTATACCTTCAATTTCCTCTAATCCTACTATTAATACCCCTTTAGTATTCAGCTTTACTCCTATTGAACTTCCTCCTGGCATTACTTTTAACTTAGGAAATACATCAACTGATAAATTTTTGATAGGCAATACACCTAATAATTTTATCTGAAGATTGGCTCTGCCCTTTTTAAGAGGTATTATTTTAATTTGATTTTTATTTAGCTCATTATCCTTCGCCACAGATATTTCTACGATTTCGTCGTCTTCGCTATAGGTGACTTTAAAGGGATACTTTATATTCAAAACCTTTCCTTCACCTTCAAAAACGTTTATTTCCGTTGGATAATATAAAAATCTTGCTATATTGAAAAAAATAAAACTAAAGGAAAAAAGTAGTATTGAAAGGGTTATTATTCTTTTGTATTTAAGTTTCAAATAAACCCACTCCCTACATTAATCACTCCCCATAAAAGCAATTTAAAAAACATAAATTTAAATTTTTGAAGCTGTGACTCTATTGAGGAAATTGCATAACTCTTACTTGGCTAAGCCTAATATGCAAATATCATCCTTAATTTAATTACTTAAGATATAAGCATATTTGATGGTGTATCTATTGGGATTTTAAAACTACATGTGGTAGATGATTTTTATAGAAAGTAATTATGCAATTTGCTCTATTAATAATTTAGCCTATTTCTGAATTCATTATTCTATATATGTCTTAACAAATTCTATCAATTTTTGGTGGATTTGAAATCTACTTATTTTTACCAAAATAAAAAAGCTGCAATCTAGGCAGCTTTAAAACACATTTAAAAATAAATATATATAAAATTTTATGGTATAGATTTCCAAAAGTTAAACTTAATTTATAAATCTCAAAATATCCGATGCTTCTAGGGATTTTTGATGTGTATAAATTAATTGTTTAACTGGAATATCTATACTATAAACCCAACATGGATTTTGATTTCAAAACAATTACTTTTCACAAATGAATAGCTAAGATGCTATATTTTTCTTTATATTATCGGCCATGTTAAGCATTTCTTTGGCATGATTTAGGGTTAGCTCAGTTATTTGATTACCACCAATTAGCCTAGATATCTCATTTATTCTATCCTTAGTATCCAGTTTATTTATAAGTGTTTTTGTTTCATTGTTTGAAACAATTTTTTCTATAAACATATGGCTATCAGCCATTACTGCAATCTGAGGCAGGTGAGTAATACAAATTGTTTGATGGGTTTTAGAAATAAGTGCTATCTTTTCTCCAACCACATTAGCAGTTTTCCCACTTATACCTGTATCTATTTCATCAAATATCAATGTACCTATATTATCAATTTTTGCCAATATAACCTTCATGGCCAACATAATTCTAGACATTTCACCACCAGAAGCTACCTTTGATAATGACTTCAATGGTTCTCCAGGGTTAGTTGATATCAAAAACTCAACCTTGTCTATACCGTATTTTGTGAAATATAGGCCATTATCTTTATGTAAATATGGAGTTATACTAACTTTAAACTCAGCATTTTCAAAATTTAAGTCCTTTAATTCCTGAATCATTTTACTTTCAAAATTCTTAGCTATCTTCTTTCTTTGAAGACTTAATCTATTACTTATTTCTATAAATTCCTTTTTAATGATTTCAATTTTTCCCTTTAAAGTTTTTATGGTATTGGCACTATCCTCTAGCTCTTTAAGTTCATTATATAATTGCTCTCTATATTCTAATATCTCCTCGATAGTATTTCCGTATTTTCTTTTTAAATTATTTATGGTATCAAGTCTTTTTTCTACTTCAAATAAAGCCTCTGAATCATAGGTAATGTTTTCTCCATATAGTCTCATATCAGTTGCAATATCTTGTAATCTATAGAATATATCTTGAAGGTCTTTATTAAAGTCCATTATGGCATCATCAAAATTTGCTATTTTCTCAAAATTTGCTAAAATTTCCGATAAAGCACTTGTTATAGATTGATTATCATTTAAGCCAGCGGATATTCTATCATAACTATCATGAACAATTGAAAATATTTCTTCACTATTTTTAAGCAAATCAAATTCCCTAGATAAGTCAGTATCCTCACCGATTTTTAAATTGCAAGAATCTATCTCTTCAATCTGAAACTTTATTAAATCTATTCTTCTTTCTCTTTCCTTATCATTTTGATCAATGGATTCTAATTTTCTTTCAATCTCTTTTAATTCATTATATTTTCTTTTAACCATTTCTAAATCCTTCAAAAGCACTTCATTCCCAAATAAGTCCAGCATATGCAGATGATTCTCAGTATATAAAAGGGATTGGTGTTCATGTTGTCCATGTATATCTATGAGCATCTTTGCAACTTTCTTTGCAAAGGCTAATTGAACTATTCTACCATTTATCCTAGAAATACTTTTGCCAGTTCCGAAGATTTCTCTATTTAATATAATAATATTATCTTCACAATCAATTCCGTATTCATCAAGGAGTCTCTTAAGCCTTTCATCATTAAAGGCAAAAACGATTTGTATTACGGCTTTCTGCTTTCCAGTTCTAACGTAATTTTTATTAGATTTGCCCCCCAATGCTATGCTTATTGCGTCTATAACAATAGATTTTCCAGCTCCAGTTTCTCCTGATAATACGTTAAAGCCTTCGGTAAAATTAATATTAACATTTTCAATTAAAACAAAATTTTCAATATTGAGTTCAAGGAGCATATGTATCCTCCATTCCCTATCTTATCAATTTATTAAATTCAGCGATTATTTCATTTTTATCAACAGTTTCACTTACCAATATAAATATTGTATTATCCCCTGCTATTGTACCTGTTATTCCCTTTAGTCCCAAAACATCAATAGCTTCAGCCGCAGCATTAGCTGCCCCACTAAGAGTCCTTAGCACAATAATATTTCCGGAATAGTCAATAGCTAAGACTGAATCCCTAAATATTTTTATAAGACGATCAGATATCATACTATCCTGCTGTTTTATGGCAGCATATTTATATTGTCCTGTTTTTGTTAAAACTTTAATTAATCTAAGTTCTTTAATATCTCTAGATACTGTTGCTTGTGTAACATTAAAACCGTTTTGCTTTAAAAATTCTGCTAACTCTTCTTGAGTTTCAACTTCATGATTCTCGATTATTTCAAGAATTTTTGCATGTCTTGAATATTTCATAAAACCCTCCCGGAAAAAATTTTTTTTATAGGAAAACCTTTTTATATATATTATACTACAAGAATTTACATTTTCCTTTTTTTTGTTTTATTTTTATGCAGTTACTGGAATATCTATAGTAATGCTACTTCAAAGATTAATAAATTTCAATGAAAAATGTACAAGCATTCATTATTCCGGTAAAATTCATCTTAAGTTTTGATGTAGCATGACTATAATAAGTCTAGCTTAGCTCATCATGGGCTTTCTCTACCACATCATAGGCCAACTTCTCGACATCTAAGGCTTCAATTGGGGGCTTATTAGAAACATATGCAAGAAATTCTCTATTCCCCTTTGGTCCCTTTATGGGAGAAAAGGTTAATCCATTTATAGTTAATCCTAATTCAATAGCAAAATTCAGTATTCTTTCGATAACTTCCCTATGTACACCTTTATCCCTTACTACACCTTTCTTTCCAACCTTATCTCGGCCCGCCTCAAATTGTGGTTTTATTAAAAATATTATTTCTCCCTTTGGCTTTAATAGCTTTTTTACAACGGGTAATACTATCCTTAATGAAATAAAGGACACGTCTATTGATGCAAAATCTATCTCATCTTCTATTTCTTCGGGCTTCACATAGCGTATATTGGTTCTTTCCATAGATACTACTCTTTCATCCTGCCTCAATTTCCAATCTAGCTGTCCATAGCCCACATCTACAGAATACACCTTTGAAGCTCCATTTTGAAGCATACAGTCGGTAAATCCGCCGGTGGATGCTCCAACATCCATACAAATCTTATTAGTGAAATCCATACCATATCTATTTATTGCCTTTTCAAGCTTAAGCCCACCTCTACTAACATAGGGTAAGGCTTTCCCCTTTATTTGAATATCTGCATCGTGGTCCACCTTCATCCCAGGCTTGTCTATAAGTAAATTATTAACATAAACTATTCCTGCCATAAGAGCTTTTTTAGCTTTTTCACGGGAATCAAAATGATTTCTATCCACTAACAGCATATCTATTCTGACTTTTTTTTCCATAGAATTCTCCTTATTTTTTTATCTGGGCTACTATATCCTTATATATACTCTCAGCATCTAAATTGTGATGCTTAAAAAGTTTTTCTGCATTTCCATGCTCAACGAATTTATCCGGGAAAGCATATACTTTAGTATTCCTATCCTTAACTCCGTTTTTGCTCAGCATCTCTAGTATTTGACTGCCAAATCCACCTATTTTAACATTATCCTCTAATGTAAATATATTGATAGTGTCCTTTATGCCTTCCAATATGGTAGCTTCATCAAGGGGTTTTACAAATCTAGCATTTATGACTGTACTTTCTATCCCATCTTTTTTAAGAAGCTTTGCTACTTCAAGAGCAGTAGCTACCATTTTACCTACCCCAATGATACATACATCCTTACCCTTGAATATGATCTCAGCCTTTTCATGGTATATATCCTCTATATTATTTTCTGTCTCTATCTCTTTACTTATGCCCCTAGGGTATCTTATAGCAATAGGGGATTTTTGAGAAAATGCATACTTCATCATTATTCTAAGCTCATTCCCATCCTTAGGTAAAAGAATTTTTAAGTTTGGTATATTGCTTAGATAGGATAAGTCAAATACTCCATGATGGGTCTCACCATCCTGACCCACTATACCAGCCCTGTCAATGCCAAAAACCACAGGCAAATTCTGAAGACAGACATCGTGTAAAACTTGATCATATCCTCTTTGGAGGAATGTAGAATAAACAGCGAACACAGGTCTTAGTCCATTTGAAGCTAATCCAGCAGCAAAGGTTACTGCATGCTGTTCAGCTATACCTACATCAAAAAATCTTTTAGGATATTTCTTGGAAAACTGACTCAGTCCAGTTCCCGATGGCATTGCGGCAGTAATTGCAACGATATCTTCATTTTCCTCAGCCAATCCTATTAGTTCTTCACCAAATATCTCGGAATATGTCTGTCCCTCTGATTTTTTTAATTTTTTACCAGTTTTAATATCAAAGGCACTAATACCATGAAATTTATCTGGATATCTCTCAGCAAATCCATATCCTTTTCCTTTCTTCGTGATAGTATGAATCAAAACTGGTCCCTTCATTTTTTTCGCTCTCTTCAAAACCTCCGTAAGTTCTTCAACATCATGGCCATTTACAGGCCCAATATATGTAAAACCAAGTTCTTCAAATAATACTCCTGGTACAAAAAAGTATTTTATTGTTTCCTTAGCTTTTTGTGCAGTCTTAACCACCGATTTACCTATAGCAGGAATTTTGCTCAATATCTGCTCAACATCATCCTTCATTTTATAGTAGGCAGGATCTGTCCTTAATCTATTAAGATATCTAGATAACCCCCCGACATTTTCAGAGATTGACATTTCATTATCGTTTAGAATGACAATAAAATCAGTTTCTGAATGTCCAGCATGATTTAGGGCTTCAAAGGCCATCCCCCCAGTTAATGCACCATCCCCAATAACTGAAATAATGGAGTATTTATTCCCTTTTATATCCCTTGCCATTGCCATACCTAATCCAGCAGAAATCGAAGTGCTGCTATGGCCGGTTTCAAAGCAATCATGAATACTCTCCTTACATTTTGGGAAACCACTTAATCCCTTGAACTTTCTAAGGGAATCAAATTTTTCTAGTCTTCCAGTAAGGATTTTATGTACATAGGCTTGATGTCCAACATCCCATACTATTTTATCCTTAGGGGTATCAAAAACCCTGTGCAATGCAATCGTGAGTTCAACAACACCTAGATTTGAAGCTAAATGCCCACCGGTTTTAGACACAGATTCTATCAAAAAATTTCTTATTTCCTTACTAAGCTTTTTAATATCCTCATAGCTTAATTTTTTTAAATCCTCCGGTGAGTTAATCTTTGTAATAAGCTTATACAAACCATTTCATCTCACTTTCTCTTATCTTTGGAGATTATCCAAAAACCCTTTTAATGAAACATAAAAATCCATATAGTTTTATTTTTTCTTCTTATTATCTGGCAATAAATCTATTTTCAAATTATTTTTTATCCAACAAAGAAATTGTGAAACCTTGTACACTATCTCCTTAGATTTTTTCAATGCTATCTCTTTTCCTAGGGCTTTTCCACCCACCGTAATAGCTGCCACAACTCCACTTAATATAAAGCTATAGTATACAGTATTGATACCACTATAAATTCTGCTTACTTGCACCAAAATTATTGCTCCAGCAGCACCACTTATAATACCTGCAATGTCACCTATAACATCGTTACAGAAATTAGATACTGGGCCAGCATTTTTTATTAATTTTATGGCGTATTTTGCAGCATCTATCTTCTGTGCAGCCATTGAATGAAATGGCTTTTCATCGGCTGTAGCAACTGCAATACCTATTAAATCCGAAACTATTCCTATAAATACAATTATGATTAAAATCATGAATGCCACAGAGATAGTTGTATTCCTAAGTAATGCCTCGGAAGCAGAACTCATAAAAACAGCCAATATAAAGGTTATTATTGTTATATTAACTACCCATTTTATATTATAGCCCCTTATATTTATAGCTTTATTGTTTTTCCCATTGTCTTTTATTTTCTTAGCCAATTTAAACACACCTTTTAGATGCCTCTATTTGTAAAATTTACTATCCTATATTCAAAAAAACTGATAGCTTATGCCATCAGTTATAGACAACCAATTATATAGGTTTATTACCTACACTCTCTATAATCAGTTATTCTTATTTTTCACTTGAGGGCAATATATTAAGTAAACTTTGCAGCTTAGGTCCAGTAGGATTTCCCATATAAGTACTGTTCCGTTGCCGGATCAGCGGTTTCCCTTTAAACCCATATTTATATTGTCGCCAAATATAAAACTAGATTACCACTAAGTCTGCACTATAATCCTTAATATATCTCCACCTAGGAACAGTCTAGGAGTTTTCCTCAACAGGCAAGCTAATTCCTAGCCTCTTTTGCAGCATAGGTTTAGGATACAATTGCATCCATTTTATGGGCCCATAAAACAGATTTCTTTACATATCCGTCTACCTACCCCACTCAAGGCAGGCTACACTGCACGTAGCAGAAAAACCACCACATTGCAGGTTCATCCTAAATTACAAAATATAATTTAGGTCTCCGCGGAAAGAGGGTCAACGCCCACATGCCATTGTGGATCGCCCCCAGATCCTTACTCCCAGCATAAGCCCCCGACTGGGCGTCGAAAGCCAATACCAGGAACTTCATCGATGTGCCCTTTGACGGATTTTTAGCCCCGCCTTCAAAATTAGTAGCTCTGACTAGAATACTGCACCACTCAAGTGCAGATGACATTATAACATAAAAATTTAAATTTTTCAAATGTAATATTTAGCAATGAACCCTTTAATCTTTTAAATCATTAGATTAGCAATCACAATCCCTAAAATCGCACCAGCAAAAACCTCTACAGGGGTATGACCTACCAATTCTTTTAGCCTCTTTTCCTGTATATGTTTATCCCTATGATTATGCATATCTTCTAACATTCTATTTAATATTATGGCTTGCTTACCAACTGCTCGTCTGACTCCTGCTGCATCGTACATTACAATCAACGCAAATACCAAGGATATTGCATATGAAACTGAATCCCAACCAGTTTTGAGTCCCACTGAAGTAGATAATCCCATTACAATAGATGAGTGGGAACTCGGCATACCACCGGAACCTACAAATCTATATAAATCAAATTTTTTCTGAGTCAAAAGAGTAAGGACAACCTTTAACGCTTGTGCAATAAACCAGGAGGTAAGGGCCACATTAAATACTTCATTTTTCATAATTCCATTAAAAAATGTCACTTGATTTCCTCCTTAATAATCTCTATCTTCTAAATATTTAGCCAGCCCCCTTAAAAATTCAGCCTTTTCACCAAATATTTCCAAGGATTTACGACTGTCTTCTATCAATCTAGATACAATTCTTCTTGATTCTTCTATTCCATATAGTGATGGATATGTGGATTTTTCATTATATACATCGCTTCCAACTTTTTTCCCTAACTTTTTTTCATCCCCTATTACATCAAGTATATCATCAACTATTTGGAATGCTAGTCCAATACATTTACCATAGTTTTGTAGTTTTTCATACTCATCTTCTGTAGCCTCACCAAGCATTGCCCCAGCATTAATTGCAGCTTCAAGCATTACGGAGGTCTTATGATGATGGATAAAATCCAGGGTCTGTGCATCGACTTTCTTTCCTTCACATTCCAAGTCCACCACTTGACCACCAATCATCCCATTAACTCCAGAGGCCTTAGAAATAATCTGCATAGCCTTTACCCCTTTATGGAGGAGATGGGGATTTCGATCTATTTTGTCAATCATGGTTTCAAATGCAAGATTCAAAAGACCGTCCCCTGCTAAAATAGCAATTCCTTCACCATATACCTTATGATTAGTAAGTTTGCCTCTTCTATAGTCATCGTTATCCATGGCTGGTAAGTCATCATGTATCAATGAATATGTATGTATCATTTCTATTGCTAAAGCAAATTCTACGGCATCATTTATATTACCACCTAACATCTCGCAAACCTCTAAAAGTAGTACTGGTCTTAATCTCTTTCCTCCGGCCTTTAGACTATACTCCATTGATTCAAACACAGTTTGCTGGAGTCCGCTTTTATTTTCAAAACATTGGCATATTTTTTTATCTATTTCAGTTTTTCTTTGTAAGAGCTGTGATTTAAAGTCCATTTTAATCCTCCTCTGTAACAACAAAAGGCCTTTCTTTCCCTACATTATCCTCCCCTAATAATAATGTAATCCTTTGCTGGGCATGGCTTAATGTATTATTACAATACCTATAAAGCTTTATACCCTCTTCAAAATATTTCAAGGATTCTTCAAGGGATAGGTTGCCTTCTTCAAGCTGTCTTACAAGTTCCTTTAATCTAGTTATATTACCTTCAAAATCTCCGATATTCATACCATCATCATGATTTATCAAAAATGCTTTCCCCTTTCACGGTATCATCTACTGTACATTTCAACATACCATCTTTTACTAATATATTAACACCCTCACCAATATTTACATCACCGGTACTGGTAATAGTCTTAGTTTTCTTCTCATCCATTAGTATACTATATCCTCTTTGGATTGTTGATAGAGGACTTAAATTATTTAGATTATCTCCTAATGAAGTAAGCATCTCCTTAAACACTGTATATTCTGTATTTATATTACCTTTGATATTAGTATACATATTATCCAAGGTCTGATGCTCTTCGTTAATTTTATAGGATAAATACCTTTTTATTCTATCTTCATTGTAACCATCAAGTTTCTCTCTTAGATTTGAAAGCTTATTAAATATATTATTTTTAAGATTGTTATTAAAATAGTCGATAGTACTTCTTATATCGTTTATAGATGGAGCAGCTAATTCACCCGCTGCTGAAGGTGTAGGTGCCCTCAAATCCGATACAAAATCCGATATGGTAAAATCCGTTTCATGTCCTACTGCAGAAATAACAGGTTTTTTACAATGAAAAATACTCTGTGCAACTATTTTCTCATTAAATGCCCAAAGTTCTTCTATAGATCCCCCGCCCCTAGTCAAGATAATCAAATCAATATCATCAAAGGCATTAAGCCGATCTATTGCCTCTGATATTTGTATAGGAGCTTTCTCCCCCTGAACCAAAACTGGGCAAACGAGAATATCAACTAGGTTATTTCTCCTAGTGATTACCGATATAACATCTCTGATAGCAGCTCCCGTTGGAGAAGTTATAACTGCTATTTTTCTAGGGAAAAAAGGTATATTTTTTTTCTTATCTTCATCAAAATATCCTTTACTAAGTAGCTCTTCCCTTAGTTTTTCAAATTCCAAATAAAGCTTACCTAAACCAACCTGCTCTAAACTGTTAATATATAATTGGTATTCACCATTTCTTTCATATATAGAAATATATCCCTTTGCAATTACATTCATACCATCCTCGGGTATGAATGTAAGCTTTCTAAATTCACTATTAAACATAACGCATTTCAGCTTACTATTTGTATCCTTTAAGGAAAAGTAACAATGACCACTATTGTGAAGCTTGAAATTTGATATTTCTCCTTTGATTACAAGATTGTTTAATATTGGGTCATACATTAGTATTCTTTTCAAATAACTATTTAATTCTGATACTGTTAAAGTTCTAATTCCCATTGTTTTAAAAATGCCTCCAAAGTATTTTCTAATAACATGGTTATTGTCACAGGTCCAACGCCACCAGGTACAGGAGTTATTAATGAAACCTTTTCAAGGGCACTATCAAACTCTGTATCTCCAACTAACTTTCCATCTACAACATTAGTACCAACATCAATCACAATAGCTCCATCCTTTAGCATGTGACCCTTTAAAAGATTGGGATATCCAACGGCTGAAACCACAATATCTGCTTTTTTTGTATGTTCCTCTAAATTTGTGGTTTTTGAATGGCAAATTGTAATTGTAGCATTTTCCTTTAATAATAATTCTGCAACGGGTCTTCCTACTATGTTGCTTCTACCAATAACTACTATGTTTTTGCCCCTTAGCTCTACGCCTGTACTCTTCAATAGCTTAACCGCAGCCTTTGGTGTACAAGGTATGAAGGTATTCAGCCCTGAATATAGCTTCCCAGCGGTCAGTGGATTGATCCCATCTACATCTTTTTTATCAGATATGTATGATTTTATCTTGTTTTCGTTTATGCCCTTTGGTAAAGGAAACTGTATCAATATACCACTAATTTTCTCATCATTATTAAGTTTATCCAATAAGTCTAGTGCTTCATTCTCAGTAGTGTTTTGTTCTAAGCTATGTTTTTCACTAAAGAAACCTACAGCATCGCATTTTTTAATAATATTATTTGCATAAACTCCCGAGGCTTTGTCATCGCCAATAAGAACAACTGCCAAACCAGGAGTTTTATTATATTTATCTTTTAATCCTTGAGTCTTTGTTTTAATTTCTTCTAGTAAGTCTTTTGACATCTTTCTTCCATCTATTATTTTTTTCATCCCTATCTCCCCCCACATATTAGTCACATGCCCCAAGTTACAATTTGTAAGTTTTCAGGTCATCCCTATAGTTTTACCCTTATGAAGTTTAACCTACATCTTATGCTATATACCCAATAAAGCTGTTCCCACAGCGTTGTCAGTACAATATTTTGCTTCTCCAAAATGGATATTGAGTCCTTCGTCCTTTAACTTCCTATATAAATTATCCCTTAAAAACCTATTTGATGCAACTCCACCGGCTATTAAAATTTCATTAATTTTTTGTATGCGAGATGCATTGACTATTATCTTATACAAAGATCTATAGATACAATCAAATAAAGCTACAGCAATATCGTCATTTTTCTTTAAACCTTCTTCGATTATCTTCTTCGTATAGGTTTCTGCTCCAGAAAAATTTATATAAGTATTTTTTGTACTAACTGGGAGCCTCATATGTCCATAGGTCCCATTTTGACTCATTTCGTCTAACTCTTTACCTGCTGGAAAACCAAGTCCCATCATAACTCCTATTCGATCAACAAGCTGTCCTGCACTTATATCCATTGTACCACCAATTATTTCTGAGTCATATCTATTATTATTTTTTTCTGTTTTTAAAAGCTCCGTCGTACCACCAGAAATATGTAGGGAAATAAATTTATCACAAATTAAAGAATCAGAAGACCATTTAGCAGCTTCTATATGACCTTCTTGATGACTATATTCTTCATATTCCACTTTCAAGGTTGATGCTATTGTTCTCCCAAAGGATACTCCAGATAGAAATACAGGCATATATGATTCTTTTAGATTTCTAGGTTTATTGCTACAACAAACCTTAATAATATTTCGCATATCAATTTCCTTAGATATCTTTTCATAAAGTAGAGGGAAATTTCTAGTATGTTGAAAAGCAGCATCGGACTGTCTTAATCCTCTATTTCCCCTTTTAACATCTAATATCTTTCTTTCATCAAATAAAAGCCCTTTATTCTCATCCACAACTGCTATGGATGTAGTATAACAGCTTGTATCAATGCCCAAAATATATTTACTCATTAACCTCTTCCTTGCCAGCTATCGCACCTAAAAGCCCACTTATAAAGCTACCTGAATCATCGGTACCAAACTTTTTCCCGATCTCAATAGCCTCATTTATTGATACCTTCACTGGAATATCTTCTCTATATAACATTTCAGATAATCCTATTCTAAGTATGGATAAATCTATTTTTGACAGACTATCTAAATTCCAACCCTTTAGATTATCGTTTATATGCTTGTCTATTACTTCTTTATTTTTAATAAATATATCGATCATATCGACAATGTATTTTCTGTCACCCTCATTATCTGTTACGCCTTCTATAAAATTTTTAGCCACATCAGCCTCATATTCCTTATGTATTTCCATTTGATAATAAACCTGCATCGCAGTTTCTCTAGCCATTTTTCTGCTCATTTTTATCCTCCCCATGTTATAAACTATAGGAATTTTTAGTATAGAATTTAACTTATATACGTCCAAAACACTTAGAAGTATCGTATATTTGTCCATGTATAATTTAAGTTGTAATCATAAAAACCCTATATATAAAGTTCTATTTTTATTTATTTTTTACCAATATTATCATAAGATACATAAAACAAACTAACTCTCAATCCAAAGAGAGTTAGTTTCATAAGTTTAACCCTAATTAATTTATTCTTCTTCAACTACTTCCTTTTCTTTTTCCTTTTTAGGTATGTTGACCCCTTGAACATGGACATTAACTTCAACAACCTTGAGTCCAGTCATAGTTTCTATAGCATTTTTAACATTCTCTTGTACCTTCCATGCAACATCAGGTATTTTTATACCATATTCTACTACAACAAATAGGTCTATAGCAGCTTCTTCTTCTCCAACTTCAACCTTTACTCCCTTAGACAGGTTTTTCTTGCCAAAAAGATCCGTAAGATTACCTGCTAATCCACCACTCATTGAACAAATTCCCTCTACCTCTGCTGATGCAAGTCCAGCAATGGTTGTAACAACATCATCAGATATTTTCACCTGACCATATTGTAGATTATCTATTTGTGAATTATTTTCCATAAATTTACCTCCATTTTCCTATGTTATATTGATTATTATATCAAAATGTTATTTTGTTTACAATTAAGTTACTAGTATTTTATAGGGATTTTAGTATAAATTAATTGTTTAACCGGAATATATATATATTATTTGCTTTGAATAATTATATTATCTAAAGAATATTTTGTTTCCCTAGTAACTATATCAGATACCTTTGCCACATCGGACTTAGCTAATGACTCAGTTTGTACAGTTACATAGACATTTTCATCGGTAATAAATACTACTACATCCTCAAAGCCCTTACTTTTTATCAGGCTTTCAATGATTTTTTCCTTATTCATGACATCAATCAATTTTAGCTTTTTGTCTACCGCACCTTTTCTTGATTCTTCATCGATTCTTTCATTATCTATGATTTCATCAAATCGCGCTATAGTTTTCTCCCTCTCTGTCTCTATATCTATTTTGGCTTGTAAAAAATAGTTTGCATTACTCATATTATTTTCTGATAAGGATTCTTGGATATTCGTATTTGCTACTGAAATAATCTCCTCTAACCCATTTTTTTTGCTGTCAACAATATTATTACCATCTTCAACTATAGTTATAGATGATGTTGCAGTTTCACTATCGGAAGGTCCAACATGGGTTATAGTATCCTTAAAGGTATCATCGTTATTCATCTGGGCCATTTGTTTTTCCTCATATTCCTTTAAATCCGCTGAAGCATCTAGTAAAGACTGCTTATTAATCATATAGTTTAAATAGCTTAATGATATCAATACAAAAACCAAGGACAATACAATCAATTTTCTTTTTTCAAATTTAAAATTAAACATTTTTTATCCTCCCCTTAATCCCCATTATAAATTTCGATTATAGATTTTAACCTTGTGACTTTTTATTTGAAATATAGTTGTAACAGCTTCTATAAGATTGTTCTTAACCTCGGGATTGTCAGCACCCTCAGCTACTACTATTACACCCCTAATTATGGGCTTAATCTCTTTAATAACAATTGGTGAATTCCTATAATCCTTTTCACTTACAGTTACGATATTTTCTGAAGTATTTTCTTGCTTTATAGTCCTAGTACCACCCTGCTTGTCATTTTCCTGGGTGGTTTGCTCCGACTTGGTAGTATTTGATGCGGGGACAACCTCCGTACTGGTTTCATATGTAATCATCACCTGAACTTCTCCTATTCCATCTATTTGACTTAATATTGTTTCTAACCGACTTTCCATACTATCACTATATGCACTTTCAGGTATATTTGTATCCTTTGAAACTTCACTCACTTCAGAATCGGTGCTGGTATTCATATCCTCGGCTTCCCTTTTAGGATAGAATATGCTTAAGGAAATCAAAATAACTACACAAATTATAACCACTACCAATAGGTTACTTATAATCTTCTTTGTATTTCCACTTTCTAACATGTCCTTAAGTTTCTTTATGAATTTCATCCCTCATCCCCCTTTAAGCTAAACTTCCTCCACTAAGCTTTCTAAAATTTCTTAAGGCACATCTTTCCTAAATCAATAGGCCATAAGCTTTTTTACCCCTTAATTACTAACTATTACCTTGTTATCATCTAAGCTATAAATATTTGTAATATCCTCTTGGATTTTTTTCATTAATCCATTATTTAAGTTTTCTTCTCCATTAATGCTATTGTTTTGAACATTTTTCCCTTCACTATCGGATATATCAATCTTTACAATGGGAATGGCTTCTTGCTTTGTTTTTTCTTTTTTTTCTGTTACTATCAATTCTAATCCCTTAATTTCTCCCATTTTTTCCTCTGTACTACTGTCAATCTCTACATTTACCCTTGTTACCCTTACATCGTATTTACTCTCTACCCTAAAAACTATATCCTCTTCGATTCTGTTCTTATATAAAGAGGCCAACTGCTCTATCTGCTTATTTTCTATATTTGAATTTATAAAGGAATACTCTTTTTTAGTTAATTCATTTGATATCTTAAATACTTCATTTTCTAATTCATCATTATTATTAATGAAATTTATTATGGGATTTAGTATTATTAGCATAACTATAAATCCAAATATTAATTTCAAATATTTTTTTATTTTTCCATTTGGCACTAATATCTCCAAAAAACTCATAAGTATTATCACAGTAACTATATTTTTAATCCAAATCTTTATGCCCTCAATCATCTTGTCACCTACCTTATCATTGCTGTAATATTACCGGCACCAACTACGGCCGTTACAGCAATAAAAAACATAATTGCAACGGATATTACAGTGGCAAATACTATCACCAATGAGTTACTCATATCATTTAAACAGTTTACTATCTTTGGATCACTTATGGGTTCTATTAGTACAGCTGTTATTTTATATATAATGATAAGTGATAAAATCTTTAACATGGGAAATGTCAATATTATAAGTATTACTATCAACCCCACTACTCCTATGGCATTTTTTATCAGTAGTGAGCATCCTAGGACAGTATCAACCGCATCTGACATAAATCCTCCAACTATGGGAATAAACCTGTCCACTGCAAATTTTGCAGTTCTTAGGGTAATACCATCTGTACTGGAGGCTAAAACCCCTTCAATGGTAACCACGCCAAGGAAAATGGTAAGTATAAACCCCATTAAGGTCACACTTACTTGTTTTATGAGGGATGCTAGCTTCTCTATCTTTATCCCGGAAGGTAAATTGTTTACTATTGAGAGTATGGCAGAAAACAGTACTAAGGGTAGTATTATATCCCTCATTATGGTGCTTGTAATTCCTATAGAACCTACTATAATGGGCTTAAAAATGGCTGAAGCCGTTATACTACCTGCCGCCATAAGTAAAGTCAATAACACAGGCATTAAGGACTGCATAAAGCTAACCATATTATCTATCGCTTGTTGTCCAACCGTCATAGCTGCTATAAAGCCCTTTACAAGTATTCCTGCTATGACTAAATAGCAAGCATAAAATGCAATCTCACTGGTACTATTATTTCCAAAGGAATTAGTTAGATTATTTAATAAACTGCATAATATTGAAATAATAATCAATTGAGACAAAAGCTTTGAATTTATGATAATCTCTTTAAATAGCTTTTTAAAAAATCCCATCAATATTCCTTTAAAGGATAAATTCAATTCACCCCTTAAGGCCTTTACTATATATGTCTTTATATCCAGTTGAGGCATGCTTAATGAATTTTCATCGTTCATATTGTTTATTAGCTCTTCCATCTCCGTTAGGTCTATTGTATCTAGCTGTTCTATTATCAGTTTTTCCGTTATTCCCGATGACTTTTCTCCACCCTCATTACTATAAGCGACATTGGCAGAAAAAATTAATATCATCAGTATAATAATTATTTTTCTCTTCATTTGCTCACTTCCTAAGGCATCAATTTAATTATTAAATTCAGAACCGAAAGTAATATAGGTAACGCCAATGCCATTATAATAATCTTTCCAGCAAACTCAATCTTTGATGCTATTGAAGATTCCCCTGTATCTTTACAGACCTGGGCTCCAAACTCTGTAATATATGCTATACCTATAATTTTAAATATGGATTTTAAGTATACTACCTCCATATCCAGCTTATTTGTAAGCCCATGGATGACCTCCAATATAGAAGCCAGCTTACTTATCATAAGCAGAAATATAACTACTCCTGTTGCTATGCTTATATGAACACCATACTCGGGCTTAAATTGCTTTACTATAACCGCAAGTATGGTAGCTGTGATTCCTAGAGCAACAATTTTAAATATCTCCATAAAACCACACCTTTGTTAATATATTTCAAACATTGCTCTTACCGTTGTAAAAAGATTATTTACTAGCTGTACTATCATTAAGAGAACAATTATCAACCCCGCTATTGTTGTCATCATAGCCATTTCTTCCCTGCCGGAATGCTTTAATACCTGATTCAATATTGATACTAAAATTCCTATTGCAGCAATCTTAAATATCAAGCTTATATCTACCGCCATAATAACCCTCCCAATTAAATTAGAATTATCACTACTGCTAAACCTAATAATATACCTAATCTATTGTACATTTTCCCATTTTTCTCTTTTTCTTTAATTGCTTTACCTTTTTGCTCAATCAAAAGAACTTTTGTATATTCAAAATGTTTTTCCTGAGTATTTTTATTTCCTAAGCCAAGCTCTTTAGCAAAATCTATTATTATCTCTATATCTTCTTTTCCTAGGGAAAGAAGTCCACTATTTCTATTTATTACATCCTTCCACGTCTCGTCTATACCATATCCTTCTCTAGCCCTCAATTGCTTCCATGTCTCTTCAAAAATCCATGAGATACTTTTATGGCTTCTCTTTGCAACTGTTTTCATGGCAATCGGTAAAGGGGTGGAATAGTATAATATATCGTTTTCTAAACTGTTTAGTGAACTAATAAAATAATCAAGCTGTTTCACTCTCATTCCATACCTTAAGGCTATAAGATATCCTATTGTTCCAGAAGAGAAAAGCAGAATTAACCCAACAATGAATTTAAGTGCCATGCAGTTCCCTCCTATCAGATAGTACCCCTTGTCCTTCCACCACATCAGTTTCTAAATCTATAATTTTTTTTACCGTCCCAACCCTGGGCCTATTAGTCAAAATTATTATCTTTTCGAATATTTTATTTTCAATTAAGCTAGAAATATTTGTTCTTCGACTGATCTCTTCAATACTATCACCATGAACCGTAGTTATGAACTTAACTCCAGCATTTATTGCCTCCTTTAAGGCATATATGTCCTCATCCCTACCAATCTCGTCGGTGGCTATCACTCTAGGGGACATGGATCTTATGAGCATGATCATGCCCTCAGCCTTGGGACATCCATCCAGCACATCGGTTCTCAGTCCAACATCTTTTTGAGGTATTCCATTGTAGCATCCAGCGATTTCAGATCTTTCATCTACAACCGATACATTTATTCCTTTGAAATTGTATTTTTTTGTTCCACTGCTTATAAGTCTTATGATATCCCTAAGTATTGTTGTTTTACCGCATCCAGGTGGTGAAACTATCAAAGTATTATATATGGAATCACAACCCTTTATTATATGCTTTATTACTTTTTCACCACATCCAATTTTCTCCTTTGATATACGTATATTTAAACCAGATATATCCTTAATGGTTTTAACCCTATTATTCTCTATAATAGCTTTGCCGCATATTCCAACCCTATGTCCACCCCTTATGGTTATGAATCCATTCTTTATTTCTTCTTCAAGGGCATATGCAGAGTAATCTGTTACTAATCTAAAACTTGTGCTTATATCATTTAAGTTAACCATAAAATTATTATGTTTGACTTTTGTGGGCCACCCATCCTCAGATAGAAAATAATCTTCCCCATGGGAATTTATAATCAATGGTTTATTGACCCTCATTCTAAATTCTTCTACATCATTTAAAAATCTATTTGGTAAATTACCGAGTACATTTCTTAGCTTTCTAGGTAGGATTTCTAAAATTTCTCTATGATTTGTTTCTAGGTTGTCTCTTATACTGTTCTTCTTAAAACTCATATTTTTATCCTTAGGTTCTTCCATAACATGTCCCTCCTTTTTATAAATAATATTTTCTTATCCTAAATTTATGCTTATTTTTTTCAAAAAAAATAAAAACCCGATACTTAGTATCCAGTATCGGGTTGAAATCTCTATATTTTGCTTAATTTAGTTTTAGTTTTTAATGATCACAGCAACAATCACATTCATCTTCTTCATCGGATATATGTATAGTTTCATTACATTCTGGACAAGTTACTTCTATTTCACCATTTTCATCATCATAAAATAGGTTCTCATCTAAATATATTGGTTCTCCACATGTTGGGCATTTAATTTCATCGAAATCAATAAGATCCTCATCATCAAATTCATCTAATTCTTCATAGTAATCATCCTCAAGTTCAGTTAAATCCTCATCTATAGCCTCTACATACTCATTAACTTCTGCTAATCCCTCATCTACTTCTTCTATAGAATCAGCAAAATCATCAAGGATATCAATAATATGAAGCAATAATTTACCCTCTTTTGTTTTAGGATCCAATTCCATCCCATCGGCTAATCCCTTAACATATGAAACTTTTTCATGTAAATAACTCATAATAAACCTCCTTATTGTTTAGTTTAGTTCAATTGTATTATTCCCCTTATGCTCTTGATAAATACTCACCTGTTCTTGTATCTATTTTGATTTTGTCACCTTCATTGATAAACATTGGTACTTGAACCTCTGCTCCAGTTTCAACCACCGCACGCTTAGTAACGTTAGTTGCTGTATCACCCTTTACACCTGGCTCAGTTTCAGTAATTGCCAATTCAACAAAGTTTGGTGGAGCTACTTGGAAGCACTTACCTTTATAGAACTTTACAGTAGCACTGTCATTTTCATTGATATATTTTAAAGCGTCCTCCACATGTTCCTCTGTAAGTGGTATTTGTTCATATGTCTCATTATCCATGAAATAGTAAAGTTCTCCATCGTTGTATAAATACTGCATTTCTTTAGTCTCAATATGTGCTTTTGGAAACTTATCATTTGGATTGAAAGCCTCTTCTCTAATGGCACCTGTAACTATATTTTTATATTTAGTTCTTACAAATGCAGCTCCTTTTCCAGGCTTAACATGTTGAAAATCAACCACTACATATGGTTGTCCATTAATTTCAAATGTCATACCTTTTCTAAAATCTCCTGCTGAAATCATTTCTAATCCCTCCATAGTATTTAAAGTTTACTCCTAAAGGTCAATACTCTATTGATCAGCAACCAGCGTCTAGCTAGCTCCTAGGTTTTAGTCAAGTCTTATAGGACTTGCTTTATACAGTATAATAGTTATGTATAACCTTTGCAAGTATATTTATAAATTTAAGCTATTTAAACTTTAAAGTTCAATTAATTCCTTAGGGGATTTAGATAAAACCTCGCAGCCGTCTTCAGTAACAACTATTAGGTCTTCTATCCTAACGCCCCCGAAATCTGGCAAATATATACCTGGCTCATCAGTAACTACCATATTGGCTTTTAAAGTATCTTTTCCTAGTGGAGATAATCTTGGAGATTCATGTACTTCTAATCCTACACCATGACCTAAGCCGTGTCCAAAATATTCTCCATAGCCTTTACCCTTGATTATGTCACGGGCTATCTTATCAACATCATACCCTGTAACACCAGGTTTTATATGCTTTAAAGCTTCCTCTTGGGCCTCTAAGACTATATTGTATATTTCTTTTTGCTTATCCGATGCTTTACCTACCACAACTGTCCTAGTCATATCAGAACAGTAACCGTTGTATATGCACCCCATGTCTATTGTGACAAAGTCCCCATCCTCTATTACCTTTTGGGATGCTACGCCATGGGGTAGAGAAGATCTCTTTCCAGAAGCAACTATACTTTCAAAGGAAGTTCCTGAAGCCCCATTTTTCTTCATAAAGCTTTCTATCTCTAATGATACCTCCCACTCAGTAATACCAGGCTTTAATATACTACATATATATTTGAATGTATTATCTGCTATTTCCGCTGCTTTTCTTATCTGAGTTATTTCATCCTCGTCTTTTATGATTCTAATCTTATTTAATGTGTCTTTTAAAGGAATCAGTTCAATGCCATTCAAATTTTCCTTAAAATCATTATACTGACTTACTGTAACAAACTGATCTTCAAAGCCTAATTTATTTAAACCTAATTCCTTTAATATATCGTATATTGTTCTATCATTATTATGCTCAATTATATCAAAATCCTTGCACTGGTTAGTTGCTTGCTGCACATATCTAAAATCCGTAACAAAAAGCTCCTTATCCTGTGTAATAACTACATACCCCGATGACCCAGTAAATCCACTTAAATATCTTCTGTTCTCCGGTTTAAATACTATGGCGGAATCTAAGCTGTTCTCCCTTAGGTATTTTTTTAATCTTCCAACCTTATTATTCACTTTTATACCCGTTGCCAAAACTCTATAAAACTCTATAAAGCTTGTTTAATTCCCTGTTCAATGTGTCCGATTTTGTAATTCCTAAGAACATACTACTTTCGTTTGCTATAACACTCCGAGGGCTTAACTTCGGATACAACGATTCCTACACCTCAAACATAACTGTTTAAGTAGTTATGCTGAATATCTGCTTAAATTAATTGAAGCATTAAAATCTCTGTCAATTACTGCTCCACATTCTTCGCAGATATAAGTTCTTTCTGATAGCGATAATTTAGTCTTTTTATGTCCACACTCACTACATATTTTTGATGATGGATACCATTTATCAGCTTGGGCAAATTCAATTCCATAGAATTCACATTTATATTGAAGTTGTCTTTTAAACTCATATAATCCTTGCCCAGCTATGGCTTTAGATAAATGTTTATTCTTCATCATACCTTTTATATTAAGTGTTTCCATAACTACTCTTGACGGCTTGGCTTTCACTATCTTAGTAGTTGCTTGGTGTAAATGATTGTTCCTAATATTAGATAATCTTCTATGAAGTAATCTAATCTGCTTTTCAAGTTTTATAATGTTGCTTGTTTTGACGAACTTCCTCCCTTCTCTATTTATTTCATATTTTTTTGATTTTTTACGTTGCAACCTACGTAATCTTTTTTCTAATTTCTTAACTAATCTTGTTTTATTGATATTTTTAAAAGTTATTCCATTGGAGCATATGGCAAGGTCTTTTATGCCCACATCTATGCCTATGCTTTCACCAGTTAATTCTACTTTTGTTTTTTCCTTTTCAATACCTACAGATAAGTACCAATACTTCCCGTCAAAACTTACCCTTGGATTAGTATATTTAACATTCATAGGTATTTGCTCCGCTGTTCTAATCCAACCTACTTTTTCAATAAGAACCATTTTAGATTTGACTTTTAATTTCATATTATCATTGTAAAATGATGGTTTACTTTTCCTTCTGCTTTTAAATCTTGGCTTATCTGCCAATCCTTTAAAGAATCTTTTATAAGCATTACACCCATCTTTTACAGCTTGTTTTGCTACATTGTTTGATACTTCTTTAAGCCATTTATACTCCTTTGTTTCCTTTATTATGGTAATTTCTTTTCTTAAATCACCATCTTTAATAAATTTCCCACCACTCTTATAATTTTCTTCTTGTTTTGCAAGTGTCCAATTATATATAAATCTTGCAGTTCCAACTGATTGCCATAATTTTTGTTCCTGCTCTATATTGGGAATAATTCTAATTTTCTTTGATAGTATCATCTTCAATCAACTCCTTAATCATCTTTTTAGCTTTATTGGCTCTTTTACCTTGGAGTTTGGTACTGAATACAGTTACTATCTGAATAACCTATCTTTATACAAAACAACAACCCTATCAACTTCATTTTGAGTTATGGGTTTTATTAACTCTTTTAATCCTTTTTTCTTATAATTAATGCCACTTCTTACTAGATAATAATACCATAAAATTCCCACTTTGAATATATTTTATTCTTTGCATTATTATATACAAAATTTATGAATTATAAACAGCTTGAGCCCCTCGATTAAACAAGGGGCTCAGATTGTAAACTTCTGTCAGTCCTTAAGTATAGATTTCCAAAAGTCAAACTTAATTTATGCATCTCAAAATATCCGATGTTTCTAGGGATTTTTGATGTGTATAAATTAACTGTTTAACTGGAATATCTATATTATGAAGGGAATTAAAAGGACGAATAGAATGACTAGTTTATTTTTGAATATAATTTAATGCCTTGGATTTTGGGATACTATTTGTATTGCATCAATTAATGCCTTCATCACATCTGCTTCAAATTGTCCATCCATTTCCTCCACCTTAGAATAAAGCTCCCCTTTTCTTGTGACAACATAATGGGGCTTTAGTTTGTTTAGTGCTATGGCTTTAATATCTAATATACATTTTTCACAGGTACATATATTATCAAAGCCTTTAATCAAATTTGGTAATACATGATCTACTGCTAACTCCATATAGTTTCTAATCTTCATATTTCACACATCCTTTCATGGTTTTCCTAATACATAATCCCCTACAATATCTTAGGCTCAGGAACCACTTTTATTTCTAAATCAGGATTTGGAACTGGAGAATATGAATCATGATAATTTTTAACTATTATGTTATTTATAAAGATATGATATATATCTTGTTCATCAACGGGATTGTCCGGATTATTGGCATCTAGTTCAAATAAGCATTCATATCTTCCCGCTTTGGGGCCAGACTTAATATTAATAACGTTATTCTCATTGTCTATATACCAATGGGAATGTATTTGACCTTCTGTTGAGTTCACTAGCTTTATTTCTTTAAAGTCAAATTTACTTATATCTATACCCATTAATTGTATTTCTAATCCCTCTACTTCTCTTTCTAATTGGAATCCTACTTTTATAATAAGTTTTCCACCTTTAATTATATCAGCTCTTTGTTTATCATTTACATCAGTTATTGTAGCATCCTTTACGGGCATCCCTTCTTCTACGTTAATGGTAATTGGATCAAATTCAAGCTGTGGCTTTGATTCATTAAAATCATCAAAACTAATTACGGATTTACCCTTTCCACTTAAAGTATAATTTCCCGATGCATTTGCTATCAATGGAACCTCTAGGGTTATGGTCTGTGCTGAGTATACTTTACTTCCATCCTTATCTATTAGTCTGTATTCTATATCTGGTATATTAGCTCTAATTTTTTGCCCATTTATAACCAAACCATCATCATTTAAATCTTTATCTATTTTGATATTTTGAGGATATTCATCCTGTATTTTTACATTTCTTAAATATACTTTTTTCTTATAACTTCCATTTACATCCCTAAAGCTACCTCTAGGTACTATATCCTGTAGTTCTATTCCATACCTTAGCATAAACACCTCATTTATTTGTACCCTATCACCATGACTCTCCACACCCTTAGAAAGATTTAATGGAGTATTTCCATCAATGGTAAATGGACCGTAAAGTCCTTCCCTTGCGATATCATTATCCTTGCCAGTTCTAAAGGCTATATAATAATCCCCCGATTCCCGTGGGAACTTAACGCCTTGACTACCTGTGAATATGGTTGTGGCATATTCTCCGGGGGTAATATTTTTCGATGGATATAACCAATCAGCAGGGATTCTATTTTGAGGGCGAGATTCATCATCACTATATGTGAGTTCATAATGTGCCCATCCACCCCAGTTAAAATATTCTAAATATATTGGATAATATTTGTCCGCCTTCATATTGAATACTTTATTTTTTGTGCCGAATGTTGATCCTTGAATCTTAAACATATTTACAAATACATTAGTTTCTCCATCTACTGTTATATATCCCCTACATCCATCATCTGAATACGCTCCAAACCTATAGTTGCCATCCTTAGGGACCTTTATATATCCCCAAAACTTAGATGCTTCCTTATAATTGTTATTTTCATTGCCATTATGCCATGTTATATTCATATTTTTCATAAATATAGATTTAGTTGACCATCTTTTGCCCATACTGCCATGGGTTTTAAGATAGTTTTCCCAACTACCGTATTGTTTGGGAGTAGTTGAATATGCCCCAGACATATGCTTTGTGGCATCAAAAGGGGTTTTAAACACCTCCCTTGGATTTTCCCACTTTTCCTTATCATTTAAAGTAGGCATATGATTTACATCATAGGCTCTTTTATTTAAATATCCCTTTTTATCTAAAATTACATCATCATTTATAGTCTCTTCATTTAAATTAATGCTTTTCCAATTATCATTAGGCATATTTTGGGGTGTCTCAGTGGTTTTGATAAATTGATATTCAAAAAAATTAACATCCTTAGCCTTAACACCTATTTGAGCAAAGGAATCTCCCCTAAGTATAATACTTGGATTTAAAAGCTTATCTACTCTTATATCTTCATTTTCAGAATCCACCCCATAAGTATCTTTCATACCATTAGCATCTGCAACCCTTATATTGACCTCTGGAGCAATTATATCTTTATAAATGGATATATCTATTGTGGGAAACAATCTATCTTTACTATCCCCATTGATGTCGCCATAGCTTATACTAGATAAGCTGTTATTTTCGTCATCAACACTTAAAGTATAATCTCCTATATGGGAACCCTTTAACTTAATAAAAAATTCAAGGGGCTTAGCTTCAAATTGCTTTCTATCCTTGTTCAATATATATGTAATACTACCTATGTCACCGGTAACCGTCTGTCCATCTATTTCAAGTCCCTTGGAAACCTCAACTATATCTAGACCATGGGGAAAAGTCTCTTGGAAGTTTATACTATGTATAGGCAAGTCACTTTGTATTTGATCTGCTAGCTTTTCATATACTTCATTTATATCATCGGCGGTTTTTGCTTCCTTATAAAATCCATCGCAGCTATGGGCTATTTGCTGAAGTTTGTCCTTGTTTGCGTCATTGCTAAAGCCTATGATAAATGTGTCAATAGCTGGATTCCCCGATGATATCCTTTTCGATGCTATGGTTTTGGCATATTCTAATGCATAGCCACGGGGATCTTTGTCACCATAATTTAAGATCCTATTGTTTTCCACCATTCCATCACCTAGCTTATATTTCCAACTCCAAAAAGTAGAAACATAGCTTAATGCAGTGGGCTGTCCATCGGTCATCAAGACAATATATTTCTTTGAGTTAGTATTCGTTGATCTTTGCAAAATCCAATAAGCTCTTCTAAGCCCATCGCCTATGTTTGTTGAGCCCTCAGCGTATAACTCATCGTTAATTATCTTTTTTAAGTCGCCGAACTTTTCTTTATCTACTAATTCCCTGTTATTAACTGTTTTGATTATCCCTTTTCTATCATAATCAACCAAGCCAATTTTTACATTGTTTATATCCTTAAACCTATCAATAAAAAGCTTTGCAGCCTCCTTTGATATGGTAATTCTTTTCTTTGCAGTATTAATTGTGTTTTCTCCATTAAGATTCCAATCCATACTTCCCGATGTATCCATTACCAATACAATTTCTTTATCCTTCGCATATGTATGGGGTATGATACTATCTACTGGTATGGGTTTCGGTTTAAGCCTATAGGTTATTGTAAATTCCTCATTCATTAAAAATTGATTTTTCCCAATTTCCTTACTAAGTTCTATGGGTGCTTCAACGTTTTCATTTATCCTTACAGCATAACTATTTGTAGATGTCAAACTACCTAAAACCATAAAAAATATTAAAACAATACAACCCATTTTCAAAAAAATTTTCCTTCCCATCATAAAAATTCCCCCCTTTCATTTATCCTATAAAATTTAATTTGAAGCATTCCTAAAGTAAACCTCATTAGTTAAGGTTATTTCGGAATCGTTTAATTCAGTTGTTATAGTGATCTTAACTCCATTGCTACCGATTTTAGTAACATTAAAATTCTCAATGTTCTCTGCATATTCTGATCTGGTAGTGCTTGCTCCATTCTTCTCAATCTTGGTTAATGTATTTTTGCTATTGTCATAGTCAAATTGGATCGTCCTATTTCCATGGATTCTAAATTTAATTTCCCTTACGGTATCATGATCATAGGTACTTATGGGATCTACTATCTGCTGTGCCTCCATAATACCGTCTACTATTACATTCATGGCTATCTGAGCGCTGGACTGTGCATCGATTTGGTCCTCTGCCCTATGAAAGGTTTTGATATTAGTTAATAAAAAGGAGGAAATAGCTATGAAAACTATACCCATGATAGCAATGACAATGACCAGCTCAACCATAGTAAAGCCTTTTTTATGTTTAATAAGCTTCATCTCAACCCCCACCCCTTAACTATTATGGGCTAGGGATTATTTAACCCTTTCCCATAAAATATCTACTATATCCTCATATTTAAGATATGACCCAACATCATCTGCCCCTGCTTGTGATTGATATAGGAAAGTAACCGTCCCTCCATTGTTAACAAATTGATCCCATAAACCAAGTTTTTTATCTTTATCTTCTTCTATTTTATCCTTATATGTTATATTGCGAATATAATTTAAATCATTTGTTATCACCTTAGGTTCGTCATCTTCTATATAAATATTTCCTTTGGCGGCAATTGTTCCTCTATAGTTCAACCGTCCTCTTAAATAAACATTTCCCTCTGTTATGACTACACCATCTATGCCCTCTGCCCCAAATGCGTTGATAGCTTTATCATTGGATTTCATTCCACTCTGGGAACCATTTTTCCCAATAATATATAGGTCTTTACTACCTTTGTTAACATGAACCACTTTTTTAATAATCTTTTCCCTTCCACCTACATCTATTTTTATATCCTCAACATAATCGATGTCTTTGGCAAAGGAGAACCTCCCCCGATTTTTGACCTTATCATGAATATATATCCTTTTATGGCTGTCGGATTCCCTTTCATCGGACATATTGTTCACATGTTTATTGTACTCTTCATGCTTTTCCTTGAGTATATGTAACATTTCACCAATATTACTGATGACACTGGGAGATACTTTACCTTTACTTATATAGGCACCTGTAGAAAATTTAATATTATTGATATCAATACTTGAACTAGTCCCTAGGTTCAAATTTTCAGGTTTAGCATTACTAGAATAAGAAAAATATTTACTTTTATTAATAGCAGTCATTTCTTTGTCATCCCCAAATTCATCTGCTAACACAAGGGGGGAATAGGTTCCTAGCTGTACATTATTGTATCTACTCTCATCCTCTTCTATGGTATCTGGATTATCGGCTATACCCCTTAAACTCTCTGTATAAGCTCTATAATTTCCCTTTATAGATACACTTTCACCGGTTTGATAATTCTTATCGGCTAAATCAATATATACCGTTCCCCCTATATAAGTATCTCCCTTAATTTTCAAGGAAGAACCATTACTTTGTCCTATATCCTGGCTATTAATTACAATACTACTACTTTCATCATGGGTGGCTTTTTCCTTTTTATTCGAACCATCGGAAAATCCATAATAATCGCCATGGATATCTATCTTGGCTTTGTTGCCATTCAATTCTATGTCATCCTCTGTGTAGGCTGAATTTTGTACTACAATGGAACTCCCACTAGTGCCTTCTTGAACAACCAAGCTATTACAATAGGCATTTCCTTTTATGATTATGCTGGAATTGTCATAATTTGTATGGATATAGCTATTGGCTACGGCATTACCATTGATAATGACACTTCCTGCTTTTCCCGATCCCACTACTATGCCCCCGAATTTTCTGCACTCCTTTAGGTTAGATGGCTTTGTCCCATAGGCATATACATCTCCGTTAATAGTCACATCCTTCCCCGTTACATATAGATTATTTTGGGTAGTAATGGCCTTTTTCCATAGAATGTTTTCGTCTATCTCTGCCTTTATATTTTTTACATAGTATGGAGCCCTATAGGGTGGTATTTTTATGGTGAATCGTCCCCTTACCTGCTTTTTGATACTATTATGTTCAAAGCTAGATAGTAATGTAATCCCGTAGGGAACTGGCCCACCCTTCTTCATATCCACTGCATTAGATGGCTTACCATTAGAAGCAATTCTAATCGGAACATGAATTTGATATAATTTGGGTTCGCCTTCCACTGTAACACTTGCCTTTTTTTTATCATCTCCATTAACAATAGCTTCATCTACTATTCCATACCCATGTATCCCTAGATCATCTTCTAGATTATCATTTATATAGGTTGCAAAGCCTAGCTTAAACCACTCCTCAATAACCGGTATCATCTTTTCCTCAACTACTTCTCCATAGCCATTGGATTCTTTAATAAATACACTATCATCGGACTTAGGATTAAATCTTTCCTTTTTTCTCTCTTTTTCAATAAACTTATCTAGATTATCTTTAACTTTCTCATTTCCCGCTTTAATGGCTCCCTCTACTTCCTTGCCAATAAATGCATGGGCTTCCGCTAGCCCCGCTTCTGCCAAGTAAAATGACGTCTTTGCATTTTTATCGGCTATCTTCATCCTAAAATTTATTACGCTTAGGGATATGATGGCGGTTCCCAATATACTCAATATAGTTAGGGTTACCAACACTAGAACAAGAGTCGATCCTTTTTTTGATCTTAAAATTCTTCTAAGCATTCAAGGCACTCCTTAATCAATGGTTTTAAAACTTGCTAACTCCGTTAAGGTCTCAGTTCCTTTTTTGACTGTTATTTTAATTTTATATACTCTATTTTTGTCTGCATTTACTACAGTCCTATCATAGATATTCCTATATACATATACCTCTCCATATTCTGTCACTATCTTAACATCACTTCCCTCTGATGCTGAATGAACTTTGTATATATTGACTCTTTCGCCGGATTTATTTATTACCTTTAAAATTTTATTCATGTTTGCATTACACTTTATTTCTATATTTAGCACTGAGTCAAAGGTGACGGGATAGGTACTTGAACCTAATTTGATGGTATTGTTCTCTATAATTAATTTATTATTATTAAAATCCTTAGAAGAGGCTTCAAAGCTAAAATGATAACTAATATTTCCACCAGCATCAAGTTGAAAATCATAATTTTCACTAATATCTACCCTTACTTTCATACCACTCTCACTATCATTAAACGGATTCTTAGTGATAGAGTTTTTAAATACAATAGGATTTGACATAGCCTTTTCCATATATCTTTGAGCTACTTGATTGGCTATCATTCTATTCCTTGCATTCCCATTGTTTCTAACGCTGGATACAAACAATGTGGCTAAGGGTGTTATGATGATGCCCAATATAGCTATACTCACTATAATCTCTACTAAGGTTACGCCCCTTTTATCCCCTAACTTTATCACTATAATGCCCCCAAATTATCTCGTAAGGTTTATATTACCTATTTTTTTTATAATATTTACCCTGGATTTTTTCCTATCATCGTAATCAATCTTAATACTTAATTGTAAATTGGACTTGTTAATTAAAGACAAATTCATTCCACTGGTATCTTTCTCCCCATTCCTTTTGTGGGATATAATATTAAGCTTTACATATTTGCCATTGGGTTTAAATTCAATCTTATTGTTCTTGTATTCCTTTGGCCAGCTGTCTGATTGAGTTTTGTACCTATAAAAGTATTTATTATCTTCCTCAAGTATTTCAAATTCAACATTTTCAAAATTCCCATTATCTGCATAAACATAGGTCTTCATAGCGGTATCCTTTGTTTTCCCAATAATAATGGTTGGCAAATCAGATGTAATTGGCTTTACAGTCATAATAAAATCATAGTTTTTTCTAGAAGCATTTTTAGAATCACCACTATTCACACCGACATATCCACTAAATGCCTCAAAGGGATTTTCTCTACCATATTCATTGCTAATATTCCAATTTAAATAATTGATATCATAATCATAATTTTTAAGCCTTGGTACAGCATAAAAATCTAAAACAATATTCCCCACCATTGGCCCACTATCTGGATTCGATAAACTTAAATTCTTAATGACTATCTTCTTATCAAAGTCCTCTATGTTTTCTATGAAATCAATAATATTTTCATAGCTTCCCTCAAAATTTATGGTGGTTATCATCTTTTCAAGTTCAGTTTCTCTACTTTCCTTAGAAGAATCCTCATTATCATTGGTTTTATCCTCGGTATTCTTTCTATTGCCATTAATTTTACCCGATTCATTATTATATTGTTGTACTAACTCCTTAAGTAGATAATCATTATTATCCCCTTGTGGATTTACGATCTCTATCTGCCCAACTTTTTTTTCAGTAAACCCCATGCTGGATATCTTTATTTCTGCATCCTTCGCCATATTATCTATTGTGACTATATATTTCTCTTGAATAATCATTGGAAATAATTTCTGACATCCATACATTATTTTAGAGTTCATAATCTTAAAATCTTTATGTAGTTTATTGTCTGGAGATATTGCAATTTTTGTTTTTTGAACCCTGTCCTTATATTCCTCAGCCTCTAAATTCAATTCCTTGATCTTGTTCAATTGTGGTGTCAAAGCAAATTTATAATATGCTACCATCAATATTAATGCCCCCAAGACTAATAGTAGGACTTTTTCTCGCTTAGTTATCTTCATTCTTATTCACATCCCTAAATGTACATAGCATTGAAAAAATATAATTTGTTCCATCTTCAGCTTCTTTATTGATAGAGCCGACATGCACCTCTTTAAATGTATCCATTGATTTAAGATTGTGTTCAAACTCAGCAACAGGGGTTCTCTCCTTAGATATACCTTGTACTTGTATTCCCTCAAGTGTAAAAGACATGGTTCTTATAAATAAATCCTTTGGTATTGTAGACGCTATATCCTCCATCAAACTGCTATTTATATTAGACGAAATATCTATGCTAACATTTATATTTTCCAATGTTTCCAAGTATTTTCCCATCACGTCAATTTTTTGACCCTTTTCTTCCACTGCACTTAGCTTTTCAACCACTTCCTTTAATTCTAAATAAGCTTTTAAATCCATTATTTCTTTTTCTAAAGTCTTCGCCTTAGAATGATTTCTATAGGTAAAACCTCCTACTGTAAGGATTATAAGTATTGTAATAAGTGCAATAGAAATATACTTGGCGGTAAAGGCTTTTTTTGTTTTAATAAGGGATGAAAAAAAGTTGTAATCTCTCATCTATGACCACCTACCTTCTTATGATACTTGCAACGGCATTTAGGTAATATTCCAAATCCTTCATATCTAGTTCCTTAACATATTTTATATTGCTCATTGTTTCTATCTTAAAGGTAGGTATATCCAAAAATGTACTCATAAACTGATCCAAACCTTTGATTTTTGAACTCCCTCCATATATATATATTTCATCTATTCTATTCCCCGTGTTTCTGCTGGTATAATATTTAAATATCCTTTGTATATCTTCTAACCAAACAACAAGGGTTGAATGGATCAATTCATTAACCATGTCGTGGGAAGATAATTCATCCTTTAAATTTTCTAAACTCCCATACTCTATTTTCTTCTCCTCCGCTGCCTTAATAGAAAGGTTAAAAGAGTTTGCAATATTAATGTCCATATTTTTCCCACCCCCAGGTATAATCCTACTGAATCTCTGGATTCCCTTATCAATTATACTGAGGTTTATTTGAGAATGTCCCATATCTATGACTGCAACAGTCTTTTCAAAACTGGAATTTTCATTGTTTATATCTACACTGTACTCAAAGAGCTTTGAAATCCCATTGTTTTGTATATCAAGGGCAAGGGGCTTTAGCTTTAGGCTTTGAAGAAGCTTTAGGTAGGCTAAAGCAATTTTTTTTGGTAAAACTGCAACTTGAAGCTTTAATTTTTTAGTATCTTCTTCTATAATTTCTTCTATAACTTTATGCTCAACTAAATACTCCTCTATAACTATAGGAAGGTACTGTTGTATTTCAAACTTAACAAGATTTTTGAGATCCTTTACCTTCGCATAGGGTATTATAATTTCTCTAGTAATGATTGAAGAGCTTTCAACTGTACAAATTGCTTTCTTTACTCTTATCTTTTCAGATGTTAAAAGCCTATGTATTTCCTGATAAAGCTTTTCTGGCATTAAAAGCTGACCATCATCATATGAATTTGGAGGTGTAGGAATCATATACTTCTTTTCTACGGAAATAGCTTTATTTATTTGTTTTCCAACCACAATTTTTATATTGGCTGTACCTATATCTATTGATAAAACCTTTCTTGAGTACAAGTTTTTCACCTCATTTCTGAGTTCTGGATTCCAAGATTTATGTGGAATTTTGGGGTCAACCCCCAATTTCGATTTCACCCTAGCTTCTTTTTATAGCCTTAAATAAATCTGTATCAGTTCTTCTCCATATAGCATGGCTAATAGGGCAGATATGGATATAAATGGTCCAAAGGGTATGTAATCCTTTCTACCCTTTATCTTAAATGCTAATAAAAATATGGATATTATTGCCCCTATAATAAAGGATACAAATGATATCAGAAGTATGTACGTCCATCCAAAACAAAAACCAAGGGCTCCCATAAGTTTGATATCTCCACCACCCATAGCCCCCCTTGTGACAACGGCTATAATTAAAAATAGGCCTCCCCCTATAAACAGTCCTAAAATATTATTTAAAATTAATGTTTTATTGCCATATACTAGGGTTGATATTATACCTACTACTAGACAAGACACATTGAGTCTATCGGGTATAAGCTGATATCTAAGGTCAATAAATGATATGACTATAAGTAGACTTGATAAAATGGCATATTTGAAAAACAACATAGTTAACCCAAATTGCAGGTATAAAAACATATAGATAAACCCATTCATAAGTTCTACAATGGGATACCGGGGGGATATATTTTCCCCACAATATCTGCATTTTCCCTTATTGAATATATAACTAAATACTGGTATCAAATCAATAGACCTTAGTCTTTCTTCACATTTTGGACAATGTGAAGGTGGATACGAAATTGATTTTCCCTTTGGTATGCGGTAGATGCCCACGTTGAGGAAGGAACCTATAATTAATCCTATTACTATAATTATGTATATCAAATATTATCGCTCCTTGACTTTTTTATGGTTGTTCAGTAAATTTAATATCTCCATCCGATGTGATTTCTAATGTATAATCCGATGGCCAATCATCAATATATTTTTTCCAAGTATCATTCCCATTGCTAGTTGAAGTGCCATCCCATGTTATCTTTGAAGATGGTGGATCATATTCCGCAAGGTACATTTTAGCAGCATTTTCTAGGGTTTTTTTAGTAGCTTCATTAGCTACATCCTTTGCTTTATGTCTAAATCCACTAATTCTAGGTACTGCAATTGCTGATAAGATACCTAAAATTGCAATTACAAAAATAAGCTCAACTAAGGTAAATCCTTTCTTATTCAATCGTTTTCTAATAAATTTAAACATCTTCATCCCCCTTATTTCCCAAAGTAAGTGATTAAATTAAAACATTTATTTTTATTTATCATACCCTCTTTATTTCACATATCTATGGCATTAACCATCTCAAACATAGGAAGTACCATTGCAATGACAATCCCTCCAATAATCACTGCCATAAATACGATCATAAGGGGTTCAAGCATAGTGACCATCTTATGGAGTGCTACCTCTACTTCTTCATCATAGAAGTTTGCAGTCTTATCCAATATCTCATCCAAGGAACCTGATTCCTCTCCTATCCTTATCATGGATGTAACCATAGGAGGAAAGAAACCTATTCTTTCCACGGGAGTTGCCAAGTCTATTCCCTTTCTTATATCCTCCTTTACATCTAATAGTCCCTTTTCTACGATCCTGTTTTGAACTATCTTTGATACGATTTCTATTGCCTGTATAAGGGGTATCCCACTGACCAATAGTGTCGACATGGTTCTTGTAAACCTTGAGGTTATAATCTTTTGTGTGGTGCCCTTCACTATGGGAACTTTCATTTTTATATGGTCGATTACTAGACTTCCACTATCTGTAGCTATATACTTTTTCATACCATATATTGCCGTAATTACAACAAGTAATATAAAATACCAATGGCTTTTTATACCATTACTTAGGACTAGCAATATCCTAGTAGGCATAGGTAAAAGAACTCCACTTTCTGTAAACATCCCCACGAATGTGGGCATTACAAAGGTCAATAGAAAAACTACAACAAGGATTGATACTATACTTAAGATTATGGGGTAAATCATGGCCCCCTTCACCTTGTTTTGTATCTTGTTCTCCTTTTCATAGTGTACTGACATCCTCTCCATGATAATATCTAGGGTACCACTTACCTCTCCCGCTTCAACCATATGGATTAATAGGGGTGGAAATACATCCCCATGACTCTTTAATGCCTCGGAAAAGGTGAGTCCTTTTTGCACCTCTTCATATACCACCGATAGGACAAGCTTAAGCCTCTTGTTATCAGTTTGATATCTCAGTATATCCAAACATTTGATTATGGAAACCCCTGCATTTAGCATTACATGAAATTGACGACAAAATATAGCTATATCCTTTACTTTAACTTTATTAAAGATTTTAATTCCTATTTCCCTTGCCTTTACTACTTCTTCTACTTTAACTGGAAAAAGCTCTTTTCCCTTAAGCATATTAAGCACATAATCCTTATTTTCTGCTTCATAGGAGCCCTTTTCTTTCTCTCCAGTTTTGTTTATAGCTTCATATCTGTACTCGGGCATATATTCACCTCTAAATTCCTAAATATCTGTCGATCATATTCCTATCGACTCCATAGGATAATGCAGTTTCCCTGGAAATAATTCCCCTTCTAAACAACTCACTTATGGACATGTCCATGGTTTTCATCCCAAACTTTGAACCCGTCTGAACTATAGTTTGAATCTGATGGGTTTTGCCTTCCCTTATGAGATTACGGATGGCAGTTGTACCTATCATCGTTTCCATAGCGGCAATTCTTCCTCCCCCATTTTTAGGTAAAAGCTGTTGTGATATAACTCCTTCTAAAACCGCAGCAAGCTGTATTCTAACCTGCTGCTGTTGATAGGGTGGAAATACATCTATCACCCTATCAATGGTCTTTGCTGCACCTATGGTATGTAGGGTTGATAATACCAAGTGACCTGTTTCCGCCGCTGTTATAGCAATAGATATGGTTTCTAAATCCCTCATTTCTCCCACTAGGATTACATCTGGGTCCTGTCTCAGGGCTGACCTCAAAGCATAGGCAAAGTTTTTGCAGTCATTACCTATCTCCCTTTGATTTACAATACTCTTATTATGTTTATGAAGGTATTCTATAGGATCTTCCAGTGTTAATATATGACAGCTTCTATCATTATTGATATAGTCTATAATCGAAGCCAAAGTGGTTGACTTTCCGCTTCCCGTGGGGCCAGTTATTAGAACCAATCCTCTTTTTCTCATGGCCAGTTCCTTCACTATAGGTGGCAATCCTAACTCTTCCATAGAAGGTATCCTTAGGGCCACTATTCTTATAGCTATTCCATAGCTGCCCCTTTGTTTAAATATATTTACTCTAAATCTTCCTAATTTTGACTGGGAATATGAAATATCTATTTCGCCTTGTTCCTCTAAAACCTTTATTTGTGTATCATTCGCTAACTGCTTAACTAATCCCAATGTATCCTCTGGCATCAAAGGCTTTTCTCCATATTTCTTTAATTCTCCATATATTCTCATAACCGGTGGTACTCCCACGGTTAGATGTATATCCGAAGCCCCAAGCTCACTGGTTGTTTTCATAAGTTCTTCTAGGTTCATTGTCCACCACCTAATCTATAACGTATGTTACCCTTAATAGCTCTTTAACTGTCGTGACTCCATTTTTCACTAATTCTTCACAATTCATTCTAAGACTGCTTGTCCCATTTTTTGATGCCGTTTTCCTTAGGATATCCACACCCTCTTTGTTGTCTATTTGTATGCGAAGTTCCTTCCCTATAGTCATTATCTCATGTATAGAGATTCTTCCCCTATAGCCTGTATGATTACAATAGCTGCAGCCCTTACCCTTATATAATTGGACTGTTTTATCTATTTTCAATATGTTTCTCTCGGCTTCACTTGGAGTATACTCTACCTTACAGTAAGAACATATCCTTCTAACAAGCCTTTGTGCTATTATACCTACTACCGATGAGGAAACTAAATAGGGTTCTATACCCATATCCATTAATCTGGTAACCGTAGACGCAGTATCATTGGTATGCATTGTACTCAAAACCAAATGACCCGTTATAGCTGCTCTAACTGCTATCTGAGCTGTTTCAGAGTCCCTTATCTCCCCTATCATTATGATGTCAGGGTCCTGTCTCAAAATGGATCTGAGGGCATTTGCAAAGGTAAGTCCTGCTTTGTTGTTTACTGCAACTTGGTTTATTCCATTTAATCTATACTCAACGGGATCTTCAACTGTTATAATATTTCTGTCAATTTTGTTTAGCTCCCTAAGTAAAGTATATAATGTAGTAGTCTTACCGCTGCCGGTTGGCCCTGTAACCAATATAATGCCATTTGGGTTTTTCATTATATTGGTTAAAAGGTCAAGATTATGGTTATTAAAACCAAGCTGACTTCTCGACATTAAAAAGTTGCTTCTATCCAAAAGTCTGATAACTATCTTTTCACCATAGACCGTCGGTAGTATTGATATACGCAAATCTATTTCTTGACCATCCATATTGATCTCTACTCTTCCATCCTGTGGAAGCCTTTTTTCTGCTATATTCATCTTGCCCATGATCTTAATTCTAGTTATTATTGCGGAATGGGTAGTTTTAGCTGGTGTCATGATTTCTTGGAGATTACCATCGATTCTAAAGCGAACTCTTATTTTACTTTCAAAGGGTTCTATATGTATATCACTAGCTTTGGATTTTACAGCTTGCTTAATGATGGAATTAACTAACCTTACTACAGGAGCATTGTTTATTTCATCTAAAATCTCATCATCGATATTTTCTATATTATCAACCTTGTATTGACTTTTAAAATCTTCTATGGCTTTTTCAGCACTTTGTTTTCCATAATATTCATCTATGGCATCAAGTATCCCTTTTCCCGTGGATATGACTGGTTCAACATCCAATCCCGTAGCAATCTTCACATCATCTATGGCAAATATATTTAAAGGGTCTGCCATAGCTACCATAAGTCTATTTGCTTTTTTACTCACTGGTATCAAAGTATGTCTTCTTGCTAAATCCTCACTAATCAAATTAGGTATATCAGGATCTATATAATGTTTCTCTAGATCCATATGAGGTATACCAAGCTGAAATTCTAAAACCTCAATTATTTGCATCTCTGTTATTAAACCACTATTAGTTAGAATCTCACCAATTTTTTTACCCGAGCTTCTCTGGATAGTTAGTGCTTCACTTAGTTGTTCTAATGTTATTAATTCTGCTTCAATCAATAGATCTCCCAATCTTTTTCTTTTTTCCATCTTATCCCCCGAATTCGAAATATATGAAATAAAAAAAACTAACTATAATTCCTTATTTCACAGTTAGCTGACTACGCCATTACATCAACATAAGCGTACATATATAGCTATTCATCTCTTATTTACGTTTTATTAAGTTCTTAAGGTTCTCTTATAGAGAGTTTAAATTAAAATTTTGACTGGAATTTTTATAATATTTTTCTAGTCAATAGTTAATTCGACCTATTTTTTGAAATACCTGCTAAATTTTATATTTTTTTTATTATTTTGAAATCAAGTGAGCAAATTGCATAAGTTACATAATAAACGGGGTATAGTTCTACTAATGTAAGGATTTTTAGTATAGACTTTAACTTATACATGGCCAAAATGCCAAGAAGTATCGCATATTTGTCCATGTATAAATTAAGTTATACTATGAAAATTCTGTAGATAATTTATTTTTTGTATATTTGTATTCATATTTTTGATTTTTTTTGAATATTAATTGAAATTATACGGGAAAGGATGATTTGTATGCCTCAATGCATTTATGCAAAGGAATGCTCATATCTTAATAATACCATTAAACACCAAAAAGGTTTTAGGGATATTTTCAAGGCTAACTACTGTAGCTACTATTACACTAAATGTGCTATATGGCAAATATCACAAAGCAATGGTATGGAAAATGTTCCTAAAAATCTTTTGCCATTTCAATATACCATGGTGGATCACAACAGGGTTTAAAACACCCTGTTAAGCTTATTTATTTTTTCTCAAATCCCAGAATGCATAAAAGCCATTTTTATATTTCCCCTTAGATCTACTATCTATGTGAAAAAATGTATCATAAAACCCTATACCACCGCCTAGTCCATCTAGTTCACATAATTCTATCCATTTACTTTTAACATTATTTAAAAACTCATCCCTTCTTTGTTTTGAAAATCCGTAAAAATCATCTGGTAATGCTATATCACTGGCGATACCCTCTATATGCTTACTTTTCTTACTGCCTCCGATCTTTTCATTGTATTTTTCAGTTCTATAGCCTGAAACAACCTTCATCGGTCTATTGTACCAATTTCTGAAACTTTGTAGTCTTTGTATATGATCTATTACTGCTGCATTCAAAAGCACTTCTCCCCTATCCTTACATTTGAATTCAGCAAGATTAAAGTTCTTAGTTATTTGCCCATCAAAAACCTTTATATTCAGCATGTCTTTCACCCCCTAATATAATACTCTTGAATACCTTTTTAGGTGCTTTAAAAGAATAAAACAGCGTCCCCAGAATAACCTTTAAGGTCTTTCTTGAGACGCTGTGCATATCTTCCCTTTCTTTTTTGCATTTTTCTTTTTTTACTTTCGTGGGCACCACATCCAGATTTCACAATATCAAGATGTCTTCCCTGCTTGCCAGAAGAACTGATTACCAATTCTTTACCACTAATAATAATTTTTTCTTTCATTTTCTTCATACTTATCACCCCAACTTATTTCCTTTTAATATAATAATATCAAAAAATATTTACCACTTCAATTGTATAAAAACTAAAGGACAAGTCCATGAAATCATAAAAAACCCTGAAAATGTCAGGGTTTTTTATAGTAGTCTATATATTAAAATATGTACTTTATATATTCTAATTATAGTTTTACTACATTAGTTGCTTGAGGTCCTTTTTCTCCTTCAACAACTTCAAACTCAACATCTTGATCCTCATCTAAAGATTTGAATCCAGTTCCTTCTATAGAAGAATAGTGTACAAATACATCTTTACCGTCTTCTCCTGTGATGAATCCATAACCCTTTTCGCCGTTAAACCATTTTACTTTACCTTTCATTAAACAATCCTCCAAAAATTCAATTTGTAGTATAACATACTTACTATGCAAGATTATCATTTATATACACAACTGTCAAGCCACACCACCATAAAAACATTGTCGAAATATAGGATATTAGCTGTTTTAACCATGGCCATCCAGCCAATATTCAGCTTCCAATTATGCAATTTGCTCAATTAATTATAGAGACTCCAATCAAAACTTTAATTTATACATGCCCAAATATGCGATGGTTCTGGGCATTCTCGACTTGTATAAGTTAAAGCCTATACTAAAATCCCTGCATTGAATTTTTCATAGGTTTATTTAAATCCTTCATAAGTTGAATCAATTCCGGTTTTCTTAATAGGGATCTATATCTAAACATACAATATCCACCTACATTATCGGTAGCACGATTAAGCTTTACTTGGTCACTAAGTTGATTGACCCCATACCAAGGGCTATCAGAATTTGGATTACATGTTCTATAGGCAGCTTGTCCAACATATAGTTTTACATTGGTATCTTTAACAACATCAACCCACCAATTTAATATTTTTTCATAGTCGGCTATCTTATAGCCTATGTTCCAGTAAATCTGAGGCATTATATAATCTAAATATCCCGCTTTTACCCATCCTCTTGTATCAGCATACATAGCATAATAGGATTCTTTCCCCTTTGTATCTGATCCTAAAGGGTTAGAGGTTTTATTAGCCCAAATAGCAAATGGACTTACTCCAAAGTCTAGTTTCTCATCCTTTGCCTTTATTAAATAGTACATCTTTTCTATTAGTTTGTTTATATTGTCACGTCTCCAATCATGGATATTGTCATATTCACTTCCGTACTTAACATAGGTATTATAATCATCAAAGGCCTTACCGGGATAAAAATAATCATCCAAGTGAATTCCATCCACATCGTAATTTTGTATAATTTCAGAAACTCCATTGAGAATCATTTTTTCAACTTCAGGAATTCCAGGATTAAAATAATGCCTTACCTTATCGCCAGTTCCATGGGCTACAACCCATTCTGGATGAAGAATTGCTGGATGGTTATGGGCTAACTCTTCTAAATCGCTTTTTTTCATGGTAATCCTATAGGGATTTATCCATGCGTGTATCTCAATATTTCTTTTATGTCCTTCATCAACAATAAACTTTAGTGGGTCAAAGCCTGCTTTAGGTGCAGTAGTTTGATTCCCAGTTAGATACTTTGACCATGGAAATATTTTTGATGGATAAAATGCATCCGCTGCTGGTCGTACTTGAAAATATACTGTATTAAAACCCATTGTCTGGATATTGTCAAGCATGTCTATAATCTCTTTTTTCAGAATAGCACTATCTGTAGTTGCTCCCGATGAAGGATAATCCAATCCGTAAACCGTAGCCACCCAAACGGCCCTAAGCTCCTTTATTTCATTGTTATCATTAGTTTGAGCTATACCGTTGGATACATTTTTTTCATGGCCTTCATTTAAAATATTATTTTGAAGCTTTGTATTATCCACTTTAGTGAAAGCATATACGGAACCAGTAATCATAAATACGACTAAAGCCAAAACAAAAAACCTTGCTGCGACATTTTTTAGCATCAATATTATCCCCCTTGTTTTTCAAAATATCAAGCTTTCCTATAATTACAATAGTTCAACATTTTTTTACATTATCCTTCTTTTTTATGGCAATATTAACATTTAGGAATATCTACCATGAAGATTTTAGTCAAAACTTTAATTCCCATATTGAAAAATCAAGGATGAACTTGATAATACAATTCATCCTTGATTTTTTAACAATAATTATAAAGCAAATTGCATAATTACTTCCTACAAAAACCATCTAAATATATATAGTTTAAAAATCTCCAAAGGTATACCACCAAATATGCTATATCTCAAATATTCAAATTAAGGATGATATTCGCATATGCAATTCTGCCAAGTCACAGTTATGTAATTTCCTCATAAACATCCTTATATAACTTTTCTTTGATCAATTGAAATTCTTGGTGATTAAGGCCTTTGTTATAGGACATGAGTTGTAGATTAACAGGCTCCTTGCTTTTATCAAAGGGGGGCTGATAATAGTCGTATCTATTCAACTCAAAGCCTAACCTTTTGTAGAAACCCACTCTCCTCAAAGTAATATCATCGGATATCGGCTCTACTTCCAGAATCACTTGTCCATGGACTTTGTTTAAAAACTCTTTTAAATATTTACTCCCAAGGCCCATACCCCTCATTTTTGAACTAAAAGCAAAATGCTCAATGAAAATAAAATCCGTCAAATCCCAATAGGCTAAAAATCCAATCAATTTATTATTACTTAAATATGGTATTACATTGTATTTATCGTTTTTCATTATTTCCTTCTGCTGATTATAGGATCTTCTTTCATCGGGAGGGAAAGAAGCAGTATATATCTCCCATAGCATTTCTGAATAATTATCTATCAACATATATGCCCCTTTCATAGTCCATAGGGACAATTAACCCATGATCTTACATATATTATTTGAAAACTCTACTGGATCATCTATTGGCAACCCTTCAATAAGCAATGCTTGGTTGTATAATAAGCTAGTATATAACTTAAGCTTATCTTCATCCTTTTCATAGGCAGCCTTTAGGGTTTTAAAAACTTCATGATTAACATTTATTTCCAATACTTTGTCGGCTTGAATGTCTTGATTATTAGGCATGGAATTAAGTATTTTTTCCATTTCAATAGATAAATCGCCATCGTTTGCCAAGCACACAGGATGTTTTTTTAATCTCTTTGATACTCTTACATCCTTTACCTTTTGAGATAAGATATCTTTCATTTTATTAAATAATTTCATGTTTTCATTTTCTTTGTCATCGGAATCATTTTCATTTTCTTCTGGCTCAATCCCAAGATCACCGCTTGATACGGATTTGAATTCCTTTTCCTTATATGTCATTAGCATCTTTATAGCAAATTCATCAATATCATCGGTAAAATATAATATTTCATATCCTTTATCGGATACTAGTTCTATTTGAGGCAGCTTCTCAATTCTTTCATTTGTTTCCCCAGAAGCATAATAAATATATTTTTGTTCCTCAGGCATTCTTGAAATATACTCATCCAAGGTTACCATTTTCTTTTCTTTAGAGGAATAGAACATCAATATATCTTGTAATAAGTCTTTATTACTTCCAAACTTATCATATACCCCATACTTTAATTGTCTACCAAAGGCTTCATAGAACTTCTCGTAATTTTCCCTCTCATTTTTCAACATACCTACTAATTCTTTTTTAATTTTACTATTAATATTTTTAGCTATTAACTTAAGCTGTCTATCATGCTGAAGCATTTCCCTAGATATATTAAGGGATAAATCCTCGGAATCCACCATACCCTTTACAAAGCTAAAATAGTCAGGAAGCAAGTCTTGGCATTTGTTCATTATTAATACACCATTTGAGTATAACTCAAGACCTTTTTCGTATTCCTTAGAATAGTAATCAAAGGGAATGTTTTCTGGTATAAATAGTATGGAATTATATCTTATAGCTCCATCAACACTAATATGTATATGTTTTAATGGCTTATCAAAACCATAGTGCTTTTCAGAGTAGAAGTTTTCATAGTCTTCATTAGTAAGCTCCCTTTTGTTCTTTCTCCAAATAGGAACCCTGCTATTTACTACCTTTTCTTCCGTAAAATCCTCATATTCGTTTTCAGTTCCCTCTTTAAGTCTACTTTCTGTAATATCCATTTTTATGGGATATCTAATAAAATCAGAATATTTTTTTACTATAGATCTTAATCTATGTTCTGACAAGTAATCATCATATTTTTCGTCTTCTGTATTCTCTTTAATCTTTAATATAATATCTGTACCAATTGAATCCTTTGCATATTCTTCGATAGTATAGCCTTCTGCTCCCTTCGATTCCCACTTATAGCCTTGTTCGCTGTCTAGTGCCTTACTAATAACCGTAACTACTTCCGATACCATAAAAGCAGAATAGAATCCAACGCCAAACTGTCCAATGATATCATATCCATCCTTCATCTCATTTTCTTTCTTAAAGGCTAATGAACCACTTTGAGCAATTGTTCCAAGATTGTTTTCTAGCTCTTCCTTTGTCATACCTATACCCGTATCAGAAATCTTTAATGTTTTATTTTCCCTATCAACGGATATTTTTATATAATAATTCTCCTTATCAAATGTAACAGAATCATCGGTTAACTCCTTGTAATATACCTTGTCAATTGCATCACTAGCATTAGATATAAGTTCTCTTAAAAATATCTCCTTATGGGTATAAATAGAATTGATCATCATATCCAACAATCTTTTAGATTCTGCCTTAAATTCTTTTTGTACCAATTAAATCTCTCCCTTCAGTATAAAGCTAAATTTAAAAAAGTTATGATTAGCACTCTCATGTTTCGAGTGCTAACCATAACTCTTGTATATCATATTTTCGTTTTTATGTCAATATTTCGGAGAGATTCTTTCTAATAGTTAAGATGAGATTTTAGGGTGATAGATCAACCCAAACTCTGCCATTTCAACAGTTACCCACTATTTTAATATAATATCAATCGAACTATAAAATTCCAATTAATAAATAGATAACCAATGCAGCTCCAGCTGCAACAAATGCATAGGGAAGCTGGGTTTTTACGTGATCGATGTGATCCGAAGCAGCTCCAAAGGATGATAAAATAGTAGTATCCGATAGTGGAGAACAGTGATCTCCAAATACACCTCCACCAGCAACAGCTCCAACAGTGGCATATATCAATGTAGTAACAGCTCCACCTGAAAATGCAAAGGCAAGTGGAATGGCAATAGGTGTTACAATCGCATAAGTACCCCAGGATGTTCCTGTGGAGAATGAAATAAATGCACAGATAAAAAATGTTAATACGGGAAGCATAGATGCAGTCATCCACGATTCTGTGATTTCAATAATATATTGTGCAGCTCCAAGTTCTTTACTAACTGTATTTATAACATATGCCATTGCTAAAATTAGAATAGCCGGCATTACTCCTTTTATACCACGAACTGCTGTATCAAATATATCCTTGATAGTAAGCTTTTGAATTAATAATGCAATTCCCAAAAAGAATACTGCAAACATAAATGCCTCTAAAGTCTTTGCTGAACCAAGAATCATATAAGTACCAACTGCCATACATATAACGATTAATACCGGTAATATGAAGTTGATGAATAGCCTTGGTTTTTGCAATTCCTTTGCCGGCTCAATTTCTGATAATTCTACCCCCATCAATGGTTGTGCCGTATCACTTAAAACCTTTCCTTCTTTCATAGCTCGTTCTTCAGCTTTTTTCATTGGCCCAAACTCTGGGATGATTCCAAGTGCAAATAACCCAACCATTAGGACAGCGAATATAGCATATAAATTGAAGCCCACTGACTTAAAATACACCTCGGCTGCCATTAAGTTATCTTTGATAGGTCCATGCCCAACTAATAGACTGGATATATACACTCCCCATGCACTAAATGGAATAAGGACAGCCATAGGAGCAGATGTAGAATCACAAATATAGGCTAATTTTTCTCTAGATATTTTAGCTTTATCCGTAAGATTCTTCATTACTGGCCCTACAAAAAGTGGAGAAAAATAATCACTAAAGAATATAAACATACCTAAAAACCAGCCTAAAATTTGAACACCTTTTCTTGATTTAATACGTTCACTGGCCACACGGCTAAATTCCTCGGTGGAGCCTGTTTTGAGGAAGAATGCAACTAAAATGCCAATAAATATTTCTACCATAACAACCCAAATAAAATCACCATTACCAAGGGCCTTCATGAACAATCCTGGAAGTCCCCATAAACCCTTACCTTGTATAAATAACCCGGCAATGGCCGCAATTAATAATGAAAATAAAGCCTCCCGTGTAACAAATGCTAATGTAACTGCAACTATAGCAGGTAGTACAGCCCATACCCCAAAGCTAACAGCTTCCGGATCTTCAATTCCACTGCCTTTGATAAAAGCAACAATTAAAATTAATGCTATAATTCCCAAAACAATATAATTATTTCTTTTTTTCGACATTGACCCTTCAATAGTTGTTTTTCGTTCACTCAAAACTATTTCCCTCCTTGTATTTTATAATTCTTTATATTTTTCTAATCTTCCCTCCCTTTAATCTATTTATTTTATTAATATAGAATAAGTTTATATTGACTTTAAATCTCCAGTCCCTATCCCTATACTGTTTTACAATATTCCCAAGGCTTCTTCTGGAGAAATATATGGTATATCTTGCTTAATAGATGTTTCCTTTAGTGTCATGGCTCCATGGTAAAAGGTGAGTCCTCTCCTCAATCCTTTGTTTTCCTTGAGTGCTATGTCACAGCCCTTATTTGCAATTTCTAGGGCATATGGTAATGTAACATTTGACAATGCTATAGTTGCGGTTTCCGAAAAAGCTGATGGGATATTATCCACAGCATAATGTATAATGCCATCCACACTATATATTGGATCATCATGGGATGTAGCTCTACATGTTTCAATTGCCCCCTCTTCGTCACAAGAAACATCAACAATGATACTTCCTTGTTTCATCAGTTTTAAATCCCCACGATAGATTAAATGATCCTTTCGTGTTTTATCCCATAATAGACAGTTAATAATCACATCTGAGCTTTTAAGGCATTCCTCTAAGTTAATCCGATTTGAATATAAAAGCTCTACATTTGCCGGAAGTTTATATTTTGCTTCTTCTAGTTTATCCATAGATATATCTAACACTACAACTTTATTCCCAAAGCCAGAGGCCAATTCAGCTGCACCTATACCGGCTGCCCCACCACCGATTATAGTCACCTTTGGAGTTCGAACACCATGTACACCTGCCAGCAGCTTTCCAGTTCCACCATTGATACTTTGACAAAAGTTTAAGCCGGCTATGAAGCCTCCTTTCCCCGCTAGTTCGCTCATAGGCCTTAATAATGGGAAATCTCCCTTTTTATCTACAATATCCTCATATGCTATACCTATCACCTTATTATCTAATAGAACACTAGTCATTTCACGATTGGCATTAGAATGGATATAGGTGAAAATAATCAATCCTTCACGCATATACCCGTATTCTGGAGGTAATATCTCCTTCACCTTGTATATCATTTCTGAATTTCCATAAACAGTTTTTACATCGACTATATGAGCCCCTGCCCTTTGATAATCATCATCTGAAAATCCACTCCCAATTCCAGCAGATTTTTCTAAGTAAACTTCATGACCTCTACGGACAAACTCCTTAACCCCTGCTGGTGTCAAGGCAACTCGATATTCATTGTTTTTTATTTCCTTTGGAACTCCTATTTTCATATCACTACCTCCCTGTTTATTTATTTCAAAAACTTAATAAAGCAATATCCATACCAAACTTTAAATTAATTTCAAACCCGTTGATATGACTAGCATCTTAAAATAAATTTCACATGTTATGTAATTCACAAGGTAGCAAACGCTAAATTTTCGTCATATTTTTGAAATGATGTAAAAAACACGCCATGTTTTTGGCGTATTTAATATTAAGAGACAATTTTTTGTCTTTATTTAAATTTCTGCTTACGGATATCTAATTTATCCATTTTATATTTCAGTGTTTGTCTTGGAATACATAAAAGTTTAGCAGCATTTGTTAATTTTCCCTCAGTCCTTGTTAGAGCCTTAACAATGCTATCTCTTTCCGTTCTCTCTAACGCTTCACGTAAGGGTATGATTGGATCATATACTATTGTTTCAGCTACTAATAATTTATCATCGTCACGATCAATACGATCCTTCATATATATTGGCAAGTTTTTTATTGTCATAACCCTTTCTTCCGATGTACTTATCATGGATTCTATAATATGCTTTAGTTCTCTAACATTCCCTTTCCACTCATAATTCATAAATATTTCCATCATAGTTTGCGATAGTCCTTGTACATCCTTCTTATATTTTGAATTATAGTCTTTAATAAATCTATTTACATACAAAACTATATCCTGTTTTCTCTGCCTAAGGGGAACTAGTTTGATAGTGCTACTACTAAACCTATAAAATAAATCCTCCCTCAATACTTTTTTCTCTATGGCTTCAATAGGATCAACATTCATAGCAGCTATAATCTTTACATTTATTTGTTTCCCTTTATTTGCTCCTACAGGTCTAATGACCCCATCCTCTAATACACGCAGTAGTTTTGCTTGTAATCCATAGGGCATCGAATTCAATTCATCTAGAAACAATATTCCCTTATCAGCTAGTTCAAATAGTCCCGTTCTATTTTCAGCACCGGTATATGCACCTTTCACAGCTCCAAATAAAATGGATTCCATTAAATTCTCGGGAACCGCTGCACAATTTAAGGCAACAAAATTATCACGTAGCATTTTACTATGGTTAGTCATTGCCTGCACAAAAAGTTCTTTCCCTGTACCCGTCTCACCATAAATTAAGGTTGGATTTGACGAACTTGAGAAAAATTTAGCTTTTCTAATATTCTCAATCATATCGGTACTTGAAGTAAGAATATCCTCAAAGGTTATCTTATCCTTAGCAATAGCTTCAGCTGTAGTTTTTTTAATATTATTACTGTAGGATACCTTCTTATGTAAATCATCTATAGATGTTATATCCTTTGACAATTCTATTGCTCCAACTATTTCACCACGTCTATTAATAGGTATGGTTAGATTACAAGTATTAAAAACACGACCACTATAGTCTTTGAACATTTGGTTCTCTCGGTATACCACATGCCCATTTTGAATACATTCGTACATTGAACTCTGATCTTGAGATAATTGAGGATAGACTTCAAAAAAATTTTTATTAAGATAGTCAGAGGATGTATTTTGGTACGGCTCATCATCAAATCGTGGATTATAGCGATTAGTATGAAGGATTTTAAAGTGTCTATCAATAATCATCAGGGAATCAACATAGTCAACTTGCCAAAATTCATTACTCAATGGATTAGCCTCCTTCTTTCACTTGTCTTGGAATTTCTATATCACTTTTTGATAAAAGATATATGAACTAATTAATACCATGGTTATGATATATATTACCCATATAATATTAAAATTCTTGTTTACCTCTGTTCCTATTTTCTTATATTCCTATTATTTGTTGACTTATATTAATCATTCTTCACTCTCCTCCAATAGTTCAAATACTTCATCAACGGTTCTATCAAAATATTTTGCTATAGAAAAGGCAAGTTTAAGTGAAGGGTTGAAGGTTCCCCTTTCAATCTCTAATATCGTGCCCCTATTTACTCCTATCTCTATTGACAGCTCTTCTTGAGTTAAGCTTTTTTCAGCCCTAAGGGCTTTTATCTTTGTATTAAATAACTTTTTGCGTTTAACCATACAACACCTCCTAGTATAATTCATAGTATAACATGTATGTTGTATATAGTCAACATTTTGTTGTTTATATACAACGCATTCTATAAATTCATTTTACAATTGAGGTTAAGGATTTTTTTAAACTTTTGGGAAATAAAAAGATCTTAAATATAGAGCATTACTTAGGGCACTCTATATTTAAGATCTCTTAGATATCCACTGTATTTATGAAAATAACATTGATTTACTTATTATATCCATTCCCCACCACATCTACAACTCCAGTCTCAGTATTCATAATTAAGTCATGGACACTTCACTTACCAACTCTGGAATCCGCCGATGATTTGTAGGACTGTGAATATTTTTTATGAAAATAGAAGTATTGATGCTACTTTGATTTATTTTAATAACTATTATATATGCCTTGCTCCCTCTTTTTCAAGGAATTTTTACTTATATACGAACCTTCTACTACATTCTTATAGCCCTTCTTCTCAATAATCCCTTTAATATAATCAACATGGGGACATCTATCATAGTGATGATTGTCAGTCACCATACATGATGATAAATGAATTACAACCCCATCTTTATCAATGGTTTCATCCTTTCGTAATCGCTTTGAAAAATGTTCTAATTTTGAACTAATCCCTTTCCCACAGCACCCTCCGCATGTAAAGGATATATACCTTGTTTCTCTATCATACTCCTTGAAATTAGCTTCTCTATTATAGAAAGCATTTGTACAGGCAAATCCACTACATCTTCTATGGGCAATATCGCATTGAATGATAACCACATACTTTTTGTCCATTTTTTCACCCCTTTATTTCAAATAATTATAACATGAATTTAAAATTTATGAGTTGTTGATTAGTAGTAATAGAGGATTAATTTTACACTTTGATATCTACTATAACCTTTCCAGAATTATATTTTCAAGTTTAGTAGAATATAAAAACAACCTTGATTTTATGAAAAAATCAAGGTTGTTTTTATATCATTACGCTTCTTGTTTTGTTTGTGCTAATGCCACTTCTCTAATACACAAATGTTGTGGCTGATTATATACATAAACTATTGCGTTTGCAACATCCTTAGCACTCATTGATCCACCTATTGAATCCGTCCATTCCCTATAACCACTCTTTATGTCTTCAGATGTAGTATGACTCAAAAGTTCTGTATCAGCTGCACCAGGTGCTATGGTCATTACCCTTACATTGTGCTTTGATACTTCCTCCCTAAGATTTTCAGAAATAGCGTGAACCGCAAACTTAGTTCCACAATAAGCTACATGATTAGGAAAAGTTTTTTTGCCAGCAATAGAACTTATATTGATTATACTTCCTTCAGACCTCTTTATCATATCATCAAGAACTATATGAATACCATTTAGAAGTCCCTTTACATTGACATCAAACATATTACTCCACTCCTTTGGAGCTTGCTCATTCATATTTCCCAAAAGCATAATACCCGCATTGTTGATTAAACAATCAACCTTTCCATATAAAGCCTCAGCCTCATCAATAGCTTTTTTCATGGCTTCTAAATCTGTCACATCAACACTTCTACATAATGTGTTAGGTAAATTTAATTCTTCCATTTTCTCTACCCTTCTTGATAAAAGCAGAAGAGGGTGTCCCATGTTAGATAACTGTATAGCTGTTTCTTTCCCAAACCCCGAACTCGCACCTGTAATAACTACTAATTTTTTCATACCTCTATTCACTCCTTCGTTTGAATTAATTATATTTTAAACGTTAAAGTATACTTTAAGTCAAGGCTTTTTATAAAATTTTTAGCAACTTTCTTTACCATCATAGAAGTCAATCTTTTTCTCTATCTTTTTCATACTCTCTTCTAACTCCTCAATCTGTGATGCTATCTTATTTTTATGGCCTAGAAGAATGCTTTTTCTTTCATCAATAGTACTATCACCCTGTATACTTAATTCAATGATCCTCTTAATATCATTTACTGTCATATTAGTTTTTTTAAGACATATTACTAGATCTAACCAAAAGATATTTTCTTCACTGAAAATTCTTATTCCATTTTCATCTCTTTCTATAGGAGGTAATATACCTTCTTTCTCATAATATCTTATGGTATGGGCCGCAAGACCTGTAATTTGTGATGCCTCTTTGATAGTAAAACTCATTTAATTGTACCCTCCTCAAATATTATTTTATATTATGACCTATTATATTCTTATATCTAAATATTCCTATAATCATCAATTAAGTATACCATAGTTATTGTATTAGTTTATTATATTTTGGCTTCTCAAATATCCTAAGTCATTAGTTGTTTTAAAAATCAAAATTTATTAGTGGATTGTATATTGATGACTTTTATTTATAAAAAAGATGGTGTGTCAAAGGATAATCCTTTGACACACCATCACATAAGTTTCCAAACCCTAGCTGAATAATTGTCTATCACTGAGTGAGGACTTCACTTTCTTATATTTTGATAATAAAGTTTGAATATCTAGTGACTCCTTTTCTTTGCCTCTAATATCCATAAGCACCTGTCCTTCATGAATCATAATGAGCCGATTTCCATAGCGGATTGCATCTTCTAACTTGTGGGTAATCATCATGCAAGTCAATCCATTCTGTGTTACCACCTGCTCTGTTATCTCCATTACTTTCTCAGAAGTTTTTGGATCCAGTGCCGCCGTATGTTCATCTAGCAATAAAAGCTTTGGAATATTTAAGGTTGCCATAAGCAAGCTGAGAACTTGACGCTGTCCCCCTGAAAGCAATTCCGTACGCACCTCTAATTTATCTTCTAGGCCTAAATGAAACTGGCTAAGTAGTTCGCTATAATAAGTGCGACGCTGACTCTGAAGACAAAATTTCAATGTAGCTTTTTTTCCCTTTATCTCAGCCATAGCTAAATTTTCAAACACAGTCATTCCACTGACAGTCCCCATTTTAGGATCTTGCACCACCGAGGATACACGTTTGGCCGTTTGGAACTCTTTATAATATGTCGTATCGTCACTACCAAATAAAATAGAACCGTCATCTATCTCAATACTATTGGTAATCATCTTAAAAAGTGTACTTTTACCAGCACCATTACTGCCGATAATTGTTATAAAATCTCCTTTTTCAACCTTTAAATTGAGACCAGCATACAGTTGCTTTTCATAAGGAGTATTTCGATTAAATGTCTTGTATAGATTTTTTAGTTGCAACATGTACCTTTACTCCCTTCGGTTTAAAAATTCCAGCAAATTTTTCAAGTACCCCGGATAGGATAACCACCATTATAACTGCAGTAATTAACTTTAAGTCCGACGCATTCAAACCAAACTTCAGTGCCGCCGATAGTATCGCTCTATATATCATTGAACCAAGTACAACAATTGTTGTGACTTTAAAGAAGGTTATACGTTTAAATAACATTTCACCTATAACAATAGATGCCAATCCACTTACAATCAAACCCGTACCCATACCAACGTCAGAGAATCCTTGATATTGTGCATATAATCCACCAGATAACGCCACACAAGCATTTGCCATTATCAATCCAAGGATTTTGTAACTTCCCGCATCAAATCCTAATGAAACAACAAATTGAGGATTTTCTCCCAACGCCTTTAAGACATAACCTTTTTGCGTTTTAAAGAAGATATCCATTATCACCTTTAAACATATAACGAATACCAGCACAATAAGGGTTTTCTCTACGGCATTAAGCCCTGTAAACATATGGTTTACGTCAAAAAGATGAATATTACTTTTGCCCATAATTCTAAGATTGATAGAATACAGTCCAATCATCACAATAATCCCTGATAAAATATTTGTTATTCCAAGCTTTACATGCAATAGTCCAGTACATGCTCCAGCGACAATACCACCTAAAATGGATAACACCAATGCAAGTATAGGAGGCCCTCCCATTTTAATAACAATGGCACAAATAGCCGCCCCAGTGGTAAATGTTCCGTCCACCGATAAATCTGGAAAATCCAATATTCTAAATGTAATGTAAATCCCAAGAGCCGCAATAGCGAAAATGAACCCTTGTGATAACGTTGATATGAGTAGTTCGTTCATTTTATTTCACTCCAATAATATTACTTTTCTGATTTAATGTCTCACTAATAACAATTCCTAATGCATCCGCTGTTGCTTTATTAATGGTGATTTCAGGATTTTCTGCTTTTTCTACAGACATCACTGAAATATCTTCCCCCTTAAGTACCTTTGCTGCCATAAATCCTGTTTGCTTTCCTAGGGCAAAATAGTCTACACCACATGTTGCTAAAGCCCCACCTTCAACCATTCCCGGTTCACCAGCAAGTACAGGTATCTTCTTAGCAATAGCCTTGCTTGCTACCAATTGAATAGCCGATGCCACCATGTTATCCGTTGGTGCATATAGTACATCCACTTTATCTAAAAGCACATCAATCCCTTGTTCTATCTCTGTAAGCGATGTGATACCAAGTGCTTCAACTTTCCATCCTAATTTGTCTGTTTCTTTCTTCAAAACTTCTAATTGGACCTCTGAATTTTTTTCACTCGTATTGTATATAAAGCCAATTGTCTGAGGCTTAATTCCCAACTCACCAAGTAATTGAAGTTGTAAATCTACGGGTGCTTCATCACTTGTTCCTGAAACATTTGTCTCCGGTTTTTCTAAGGATTTAGTTAAACCCGCCGCTACTGGGTCTGTCACCGCTGAAATCATAATTGGAATTTCTTTTGTAGCATTAAATGCTGCTTGTGCAGTTGGTGTTGCGATGGCATAAATCATATCCACATCTGACTCTACAAAGCTTTGTGCAATGATCTGTGCCGTTGCCATCTCTCCTTGTGCATTTTCATTGACGAATTCAACATTGCTATCAAACCCTGCTTCTTTAAGACCTTCTACAAAACCTTCCCTTGCCGCATCTAAAGCCGGATGTTCTACGATTTGCGTAACCCCTATCTTGTAGGTCTTTTCTGCTTCACCCTTAGCTTCCACATTTGTACCCGTTGATTTTCCACAACCTGCTAATACCATTACTGCTGTAAGGCAAATCGCCCCTAACTTCATAATTTTTTTCATCTTCATTCTACTATCCTCCTATTAGTGTTTTGGAGCATACTTGATATTTTAGTAAAATAGTATTGCATACACATTTATAAAAAAGCAATAAAAAAACTCCATTGCATGGAGTTGTGTACGCGAAAGAAGTCCTGTTTTAAAAACAGAATTCACCTATTCTACCATGCTCCATTGCTACTATTTTCACCGCCACAATCCTAGTGGCATAGCCTCACCATGAGACTATCCTACATTGGCACGCTCTACAGTTTCCTGTCTTTGTGCTCTACATTGAACCACATTAGTGATTCGCTACAATAAATAAATTATTATTTTTTCTGATAAAATGAATTATACAGAAGGTTCATGCCTTTGTCAACCTATTCTTCTAATTCCAATAAAATTTTACTCTTCAAATTTAGGTAGAGATCTATGTCCAAGACCAATAACAATATCGTTTAAGTGGAGTAATCCAATGCTCATAAAAATTGCAACACTCAAATGCTCTCCTTGTCTTGCAATGCCGATTTTTCCACCACCACTGAGTCCATGGGTTTTGACAGCAATTTGTGCCATAGCTTCTCTTGCTGCACCTGCTACTGCACCATCATGTACATGAACATCCTTAATGATACCATTCTTTTTAGATGCTACAAGGGCGCGTTCTAGTACTTTATTTGTGATATCTGGCAGTTTCCCCCCAATATCAATAGCCACACATTTAATACCTTCTGAGCGATACTTCTTTTTTAATTCGTTTTCCTCTTCACGACTAGTCATAGCTAGTTTAACAGCAATCTTTGCTACTTTTGTACTTTGGTTCACACAAAACCCGTTACATTCAATCTACTAAGATCTAATATTAACATATTCAAAATATTTAACTTTTAACCCTACTAGTTTTAGTAAATCTATAACGGTTTTCACCTACCTTTCCTATTGAGTTCTACTATATGTCCCTATATTAAATAATAGCATACCACAATAGTATTTCAAAATATTTTAATCCCTAGATAAATCTAGATATGGCTCCAATAATAAATCCAATAAGACCTAAATATGATGCATACCTTTTGGCATCCTTATTTAAAGTTGGTTTAAAAGCAATTAAATATATTATAAATCCTAATGGTATGGGCAATAAACCTAAGTTCAAATGAAATGCCCCAAGGAAATAATACCCAAAAACTTTAGCTCCTAACATATCTTCGTCATCGGTTTTATAATTATTGTAAATATAAACTAAGCCTATTGCAATAACTACTAACCATAATATCCACATATGGCTTCCCCCCTACTCCTATATAATATACTAATTTATTTATTTCATCATATTATAACATAGATTTCTAAATATTGTACCCTTACCCATATTTTTTATCAATGTCCCTTGCTTAATTCACCTCTGATTTCATACTATTTTTCATTAATACCATTACATTACCATGCATTCCTATACTCCTTTACCTGAATCGGTAACTTCTATTAATTCCTTTGGAAATGCCTCAAATATAGTTTGATTCATTAAATACTCATTATTAAATCTTATAACCCATGCATGAATAATAGCTAGTGGAACAGAAAAAGGCACTTTTTTATTACGATAGCTTTCTAAATTATCTAGGAAAAATGCTTTTTCATCCTTAGAAATATTTTTTGAAAAATATCCGAATAAATGGAGAAGCATATTTATATTACGCATTGTGCTGGGGACAATGGACAAAGCTTTATTTAAATATTGTTCATATTCATCTAACATTTCTTCAATTTTTCTATTACCATTATTAGCAGTAATTCTACCTAATTTTTTTAAGTTGCCTGGACTATATGCCATCAATAGATATTTATTTCTACTTTGAAATCCAATTAATTCCTTTATGTTTTTCTTTTCTTTAACCTCTTCAAAATCTGCTGCTGTAAAAATTCTAGTCAAAAAATGTTCTCTTATATTATAATTAGTTAGTCTACCCTCATCCTCTATTGCTATTTGATTAAACTTATTCTTAATTGTTTCTGCAAATATTCCAGTAGTTTTTTTAGGTATACAAGGCGACTTTCCAAAATCTTTATACATTTTTACATCCTTAAAACCACATGATGGAGAACGGCTTTTTAAAATGGCCCCGTGTATTTTTTTATGGGATATTTTTTCTGCAAAATCATTGGAAAATTCCATCATTTTTTGTGTCATATTTTCTCCCGTTTTTGAGAAAACTAGACTTTTTCCCTTATCCTTTGAGAATACAATTCTTAATGCCTGCCTAGGTATAGAAAGTCCAATGGATACTTCTGGACACACTGTAATAAAATCAACATAAGGGCCTAGCTTTTTGACTAAATCGCATTTTGTCATGGTTCCATCATAGCGACAATCGTCATGCTCTATGCAACTACTTAGTAAAATCAAAGGCTTATTAAAAGCTTTCATATACAACTCATCCTTCCCCTATATATCTGTACTTTGTTTGCAAAAGCTATAGTGCTGTAGTAACTTTAAAGTAGCATTATCCTTCTCCTTTGCTTCTACCATTAAGTCAGCTTGAATACCCTCAACCAATTCCAAAAGGCTCTCAAAATCTTCATTTGTTATATAGTCACTATGCTTTCTATCATTTATCCCGTCCTTACCGCTACTAATATGTAGCTTAGGTGTTATTCCTGCCTTATTCCATGTCTCATTAATCTTTATAATATCTTCTTTCATTAGGTCATTATCATGATTACATCTATGGTGATGGATGTCTAATACTATAGGCACCGATGTTTTGCTGTTTATATAAAGTACATCATCGACATTATAGGAAACATCATCATTTTCTAACCTAATCATTTGTTGTATGCTATAGTCCAATTCGTTAAAATTTCTTATAAATCTTTCCATGGAAGCTTTTTTATTCCCATATACACCACCTGTATGAATAATAATATCTGTTCCCCCTAGACTTTTTAATACATCATGATGATATCTTAGATTATCTATACTATTTTTCACTACATTTTCCTTTAAGCTATTTATAACCGTAAACTGGTCTGGATGCATAGAAAGTCTTATTTTATTTATGTCTACAATATCCTTAATAGATTCCATATACTCAAGTATTTCTTTATCCTCTTGCCAACGCCAATCGAAATCCTTCAAAATATCTGGATGAGTAACTAAGGGCATTAACTTACTTGTTACTCTATACATGAATATGTCATTCTCAATATTCCATACCAATATATCCTTTGTCAAAAGGAGATTATTTATAATCTTTTCTCTTAAATAGTTAATTCCATATTTATAAACTGAATTTAATCTACATTCCTTAAATCCTCTAGGTTTTAAATTTTGATTTATACATGCATATCCTATTCTATTGATCATTTTTCTCCTACTTTCCTATGACTACTTTATTTTATTAATACTATTTTATATTTCATTGTGTTATATTTCAACTTTTTTTTTGGAATTATAGTATTTTATTTCATATTGTGTTATATTAATTTTAGGAGGTGGTAATATGTTCTTAACTGATTATAAGGAAGAAAAATATAACAATACCTTTGAATCTATATATGGATATCTTAAAAGGCAAAAAGAAGATAGTAATAATTATTCCGTGAGGGACTTGGAAAAATTTCTGGAAAGTTTATATGCAAATGAAGGTAATAACTGGACTGGCAGAGGTGAGCATAAAGAAATATCCCTTGCAGCAACAATTGCTGCTGCGGAAGTATTTTTAACAGAATGGAAAAATGAATTAGAAAAAAATTAATATAGGAAGACCGAGTACGGGAAGTGTCGCAGGGACGGAGTTGCTGACACATATTGAATGGTGTCAACAACTCCGTCCCCACGACATTTTTAAGTATGCCAGAGTTCAGTTGCTAAGAATGGCTTCAAGCTGAGGTTTATCTAAGATACGTATGGTTTTATGATCGATTTCAATAATGCCTTGCATAGAGAGTTTTTTTAATTCCCTAGAAAGATTTGACCGGGGAACATTAAGACGCTCAGCTAATGCCTTTTTAGAATAAGGCAGTTCAATAGTGGACGTATTATCAGATTCTGTGTTGTTCAATAAAAAACGGGCTATTTTCTCCTGTATAAGGGAATAAGAAAATAGTACTATTTTTTTATTTAGGTTTATAATTTCATTAGAAAAGATATCTAATATGTTGGAAGCAATTATACTATCCTTTAGCAGAACCTCTAAAACACTTTTTTTATCGATTAATAGGAGTATACATGGTTCCTTAGCTATAATCTCAAACTGTCCTTTATAATCCTTAGAAAAAACAAAGGAACAGCCGAAAACTTCACTTTTATTTTTATAGGTTATATTAACCAATCTTCCTGACTCAAGATTGTTTCGCACCTCAATACTCCCTTGTAATACAATGCCTAAATAATGAAAAGGTGCATTGGGTGGGATAACAAAATCATTTTTTTTATATTTACATACTTTATGTTGTGTAAGTTTTAGCATGATCTCAATATCCCTTTTATTTTTATCCTCAAATAAAGCACATGCTTGTATGACATTTAGATACATTTCCATCAAAACACCCCATTTACTATGATTTAGAAATCCGTTTTTCCTATGCCATAGAGGTTTTAAATTAGACATTAGTATTTATAGTAACTAGCATATTTGAATAATAAAAGTAGAAATTATTAATAAACCAACGCCAATACCCTTCATAAGAGATATGGAAGTTATTGTACTACTCATAATTCCATAATGATCAAAAAAAGTTGATAACAGTATTTGCCCACAGATTACGAGACTAAACATTTTTGTGTACCCAATCTTTGAAGCAGATAATATAGTTGCGATTATATAAAATGCACCTAAAAACCCACCAATATACATCCACCATTCAGTAGTTTTTAATACCGTTATTGATGGTAGAATCTCTTCCCCATTGATATACTTATATATTATTACCATAACGAGTGTAAGGAATGACCCAATGATACTGATAAGACACACAATAAATGGATTTTCGATTTTTTCTTTGAGTTGGCTATTGACTCCTAATTGAAATGTTAAAGTGAGTCCCGAAAAAAATGATAATATATAGAAAAAATATGACATATTATTTTCCCCCAATCTTTAATAACTGAGCAAATCGCATAATTACTTTCTACAGAAAGCATCTACTATATATAGTTTTAAAAGCCACAAAACTATACAATATATATTATGCAACTTAGCCAAGTCACAGTTATGCAATTTTCTCAACTGTCTGATTATCTACAAATCTAAAATTTTTCTCTTTCTAATTAAAATCATTATATATCTAGTAATTACAATGGTTATATAGGTTATAATAGAATAATAAGGACGCCCACTAATAGGATTATATCATAGTTTGAAATAATAGAATGTGGCTATAGGTACACTTTAAAAAAATAATAATTATTCGAGGAAATTGCATAACTTTTACTTGGCCAGGTTGCATATGGGAATATCATCCTTAATCTATACTATAAGCTGTGATACTTTTCTAAATCCATCTCTTTCATTAGCCTTCACATCTGTAGAAAGACGGGGGACGAAGTCATACATTGAATGATGTCAACAACTCCGTTTCTGGGACACTTTCAACCTCTTTCTTATTCAATACTGTCTGTATCCATTATAAAATCAAGTATATCGTAGTTTTCTTTTGTTTCTGAAAGTTCATATTCAAGAACAGTTTTATCAGATCCACTGCCACTTGTTTTCTTATATGAAATAGGCATCATATTTATAGCAGAATAATTAATTTTTATAGTAGTTCCATCCTGCAAAAATTGTGTTATTTCTATAACTCCACTTTCATCATGAAATGTTGCCAAAAAGTCTTTAACATTTTCACTTACCTGTAATTCTTCAAAATAGTTAGGATCTAGATATTTAAATTCAAGATGGTTGCCATCTATTGTTTGTGCATAATCACTGGCCCTATACATTCTCATAAAGGTTGTATCAGCAGTGGCATTGTAAATAGCTATATGACTCACCATACCAAGACCGCCTAACCCTCTATCACTATAGTCATCTTCTCTTATCTGAATATTGCCATCTATGACCCTATAATAGATATTCTTTTGCAACTGTTCTACAACATCATTTGTAGTGTACGTACCTGTATAGACTGACATATAATCTTCTTCATAGGGTTTGAAGGATAAATAATCTTCAATATATTCTATTCCAAGAGGTCCATCTTCAGAAGTAGAGGTATCTGCTGATACCTCTACGTTTTCTGGATAGGCTTCATCTATTGCTTTCCAGATACGATACATAGTCATAAATGCTTGTTGTCTTTGGTAACTACCTTTAGGATTAAATTTATTTGAGCCAACGCCTTTCATAACACCAATGTCGTATACATAACCAGTATAAGGTCTTGCCCAGTTTGCTATTTCATCAAGGTCTGAATAATTTGGTGCGCCAAGCTTTACATCTCTACCACAAGCTAGTGCAGTTGTAGTTAAAAACTTAGCCGCTTGCTCCCTGTTAAGGAGATCACTAGGTGCAAATTCCCCTCCACCTACACCCTCTGTTATTCCTAAAGCCTTTGCCGCTCTTACTTCTTTAGTATCGCAATCCCTAAAGGTTCCAATTGGTGCAATTTCTACCCCGACTTCTGCTAGATACTCATCTATACCCATACCCGATTTTACTTCTATCATTCTTATAGCTAGAATACAGAACTCCTCACGAGTAATAGGTTTAGTATAATTATTTTGCATATCTTCTGGTATAAGCTGTGCCCCTATAGCTTTTTCTACTTCTTCATATGCCCAAGTAGCAGGTGCATCTTGAACATTATCAAATACTTTTGTCAAAACAGTGTACCATGTTTCATCAGCCTTATATCCAAGACCACCTCTATAATCACCACCCATAGTCCATAGGGTGTTATCTGTTTTTATAATAGCGGCATGTCTTTCTCCTATAGTTACATCAAGTACATTATCAGCTACCTTATAGGGTAATTGCTCATTGGATACAGATTTTCCTTCGTAGCTATATCCCCATGTCCATAGTGTATTATCTGTTTTGACAATAAATGCTTCTTCACTATCTACTACACTTGTTTTGACATTATCCATAGCTTTATAAGTACTACCTGCATCCTCTATCCAGCCATATTCCTCTGTGTAAAAACCACCATCACCCCACAGGTACAGGCTATTATCTAGTCTAATAGCACCTATAACACTTACACCATAATTAGTACATATCTGTTTTACATCATCTAGTATTTTCACAGGAGTTAGTACATCTTCCTTTACAGATTCCATATTGCCTAGCTGTGCATGGTTATTATCTCCATAACCCCAAAGAGTATTGTCATCTTTTATATAAAACACTGTATCATTGTCTGCAAACATATCTATTACATTGCCTGCTATCTTTTCAAAACCATCCTTTGAGAGTGCCTTTTCATTAGTACCATCACCTGTATACATATCACCACAAATCCAAAGGGTATTATCATTTTTTAGTGCTAAAATATATCTATCACTAACTGACGCTGATTTCACATCTTCTATATCAAGTTTAGTTGGATAAAGTAGAGTAGGGTCAAGGCTAGTGCCACCGTCTGGATATCCTTCCATACTTCCCCAGCCCCATAGAGTATTATCTTTTTTCACTGCAACTCTAGCCTGAGAACCACCACTTGATACACTTCTAACATTATCTAGTATCTTCACAAATTCTATTTGTTCTTCTTTGTAGCCTGTTCCATTACCAACATATTGACTTCCACACCCCCATAGTGTGCCATCATTTTTTATTATATATGTGTTCCCGTATCCACTGCTTAGGATGGAGCCACTTTCTCCCTGTGCAAAGGCAATTACACCCATAAGCATAGTTAATATAAGTGTCAAAACTAATATTTTTTTCATAATATCCTCCTAATTTTCAATTTCACCATGATAAACAACTGTGATATTGGTTATTTTATTTTCAAAATCTCTTTCAAGGGAGACTTCAAAATCCTTACCATTTACTGTGCCAGATACTACTGCAGCAGCAGGGGAGCTATCCATGATAAAGTAATTGGCTGTTCCCTCTAGGAAGTCTTTAAAGTAGGCTACAACATCTGAGGCTTCTTTTTCACTTTTATATTCAATGCCATAATAACCAGCATCTCTATCATTTTCCTCATTTACTACTTCAAGCACTTCATATTTTGCGAGTTCTAAAATATTCCCAGTTGTTTCAGTATTTCCTGAATTCTCCATGGCTTGTGCATTCTTTTGTAGTGCATTTGCCTGTTCTTCAAGTGCTGATATATCAATGCCCTTTAATTCTTTCATAGCCTGTTGCATGCCTTGCATAGTTTCTTTATCTTCTTCTGACATTTCAGGCTTTTGCTTTTCGTACTCGTAATATTCTTTTATTGTAATTCCCATATGATCGGCAGCAGTAGCGAATTCGTCAAAGGGTGTTTTACCTTCTGATTTTAAAGTAGCAACATAGTTTTCATAAGTATCACCATATTTTTCAGCAGTCATAGCAGTTAATTCTTCTATCATTCTCTCCATTTTAGCAATTGATACGCCTTCGGTTTTTGCTCTATCTGCAAGTTCCCTAGAAACAGCATCATTAGAAGCTACATTTTCCTTAGATTGTGTAGTTGTTGACGAATTGTTATCTGGGATTAGTGCTTGATCTACCTTTTCCTTAGCACCACATCCTATTAAAGCTGTACTGACTATCATTAATAAAATAAGTAGTACTGTTAATTTATTTTTACCACAAGAGTATTTCATCATAATCCTCTCCTTTACCAAGTGAATAAATCATCATTTATATCAATATCAGTCTTTATTTCTGTTGCATGCCAGTGCTGGCTGTAAGGAAATTCCTTACCTTCTGGATAAGTGTCATTATAAATCATCTCCATGCCTTCCTCTGTGTAAGCATCAAGTATTCTTTTATCAAAGTCATAACCAAAGTTACCCCAAGTATCGCCTTCAAAGAACCATATCAATGCAGTTTTGCTTCCATCTTTTGTATCTTCTAGGTATTGAGGCATATATTGACCATCTGCTATATGATTTTCCATATACTCAAAATCATTTAAATCTAATAGTCTAAATGGCAGGGAACATCCATCCTCTGTTTTAAAACCTGTGGCTTTACTGTTCTTGTAATAGGTTTGATTTTTGCTAGCATTATATATGGCTGTTATCTCCCCATAATCTGTGTATATAGTCATATTTATATTTTCACCTTTAATAAAAACATCAGCAGTAGAATTAAATGTACCTGTTTCGCTATCCGTCGATGTCATTACAAGATTCATATAAACATTTTGCTTGTAACCAAGACTATTCCAATCTTCCTTAATCTCTTCAAAATCAAGTTTTCCTATTTCTTCACGAATAATAATATCTGGGTTACCTTCAAAAATTTCGATTTGATTATTGTAAAACTTATCAAAGGCTAGGCTATAATCAGTTAATGTGTTTTCCCTAGTGTTGTTTACTTCACCATTTTCAGCAACCTGCATTGGAGCTTCATACTGATAAACAATATAAGTCTCTTCATCTTCTGTTTTCTCAATGCCAAACTGTACAAAAACTCCACCTATCATACCGGACATTCGAGTATAACTATCGGGATACTGGATAATATCATAATCTTCTGTGCCTTCTAGCATAGCTTTGTAGTGGGTTACAACTTCATCAAAGCTAGCTGATGAGTAATACTCTGTGACATAGCCATTAGATATACTTTCTTCATTTCTACTTGCAAATTTGGTGGCTTGAAATTCTCCAAAATTTGATATATCTTCTATACTTTCTATATCATCACCAGTTATTTTAGACACACCTTCAATAACTTCTTCTAAATCCTTAGTTTCAATATTCTCTAAATCAAGACCACTTTTTTCTACCACTTGGATTACACCATTTACCTGCTTCTTTACTTCATCATAGGTTTCTTTAATTTCATTTGCATCCTGGGTAAATTCTTCTACTTTGGAGCATCCAGTAAATATCATTAAAATCAAAGCTAAGATTAAGCATTTTATTTTCATAACATCACCTTTACTTGATTAATCTGTATTTCCCTATAACAGGTAACTCTTTGCACTTTTCATTTATAGCATTTATTATCCCTATAACACATAATACAAAGGATACTATACCCCCAAGAGGAAGTATGATAAACCAACCAATAACGGGAACAAAGCTACCTATGATGCTAATAGCTAGAAATAGTAGAAACAGGTTAAGTCCTTGATTACAGTGGAACTTATATTCATCATTTTCATTATCAACAAGTAACGGAACAAAAAATATAATATACGCTAAAGCACATATCCATTTATTAGTTTCCTTCATAAATATCACCCCTTAATCTCTTCCAAACAAATTAGCAAGACCTGCAAGCTCTTCTACTGGATTAGCTGTAGCTTTTTTAGTTTCTCCCCTAGAGCCCCCTGCTGCACTCATAACTCTATCTGCCATTCTGCTAAAGGGTAGTGACTGTAACCACACTTCGCCTTCCCCTCTTAAAAGACCGAAGAATATGCCTTCGCCACCAAAGATCGCACTCTTAATATCACTAGCAAATTGTATATCAAAATCAATACCTTCAGTCATTGCAACAAGGCAACCAGTATCTATTTTAAGGCTTTGCCCATATGTCAATTTCTTCTTAATAATCGTTCCTCCAGCGTGTAAAAATGCCATACCATCCCCCTCAAGTTTTTGCATGATAAAGCCTTCACCACCAAAGAAACCTGCTTGTATTTTCTTCTGCATATGAATTCCTACAGATACCCCTTTTGCAGCACATAAAAAAGCATCTTTTTGACATATAATAGTTCCCTTCATTTCTTCTAAATCAACGGGTATTATACTCCCTGGATACGGGGCTCCAAATGCAACATGTGATTTTCCTCCAGCCACATTAGTAAATGTTGTCATAAATAGACCCTCACCAGTCACAAGTCTTTTACTAGCACCTAGAAGTTTGCCCATCAAACCTTTCCCTTTATCCTTACCACTACCATCACCAAAAATAGTTTCCATCTTAATCTTCTCGTCCATATACATCATTGCGCCAGCTTCTGCAAGGACACTTTCACCTTCGTCAAGTTCAACCTCCACAAACTGCATATCATCGCCATAAAGTTTAAAGTCAATTTCGTGTGCTTTTGCCATGTTAAAATCCTCCTTATATTTTGTTACTTTAATCATATTCAAGCCGTAGGTTATTCTCAATATAGCGAAGGCCACTGACCCTAAAGCTACGGTCATTTATTTGGGCATAAAAAAATGACCTGGGTCACTGGACTTAACCGCAAGTCATTTTTTATATCCATATTTACTTGAGGAAATTACATAAATCTTACTTACCTAAGCCTAATATGGGAATATCATCCTTGATTTAATTAATTAAGATATAAGCATATTTGATGGTATAGCTTTAAGGATTTTAAAACTACATAATAGTAGATGGTTTTTATAGAAAGTAATTATGTAATTTGCTCACTTATTAATACTTATCTTACTCATAAAACCTTCATTTTTTGAAGTGCTAAATTCTATTGTTCCGTCTATTAGCTTTAATCTTTCTTCAATACCCCTAAGACCATTTCCTTTTATCAGATTACTACAACCCTTTCCATTATCCATTACAAGTAAGTTTATATCATCTTTTTTTATATTAACTGAAATGAATATTTCTTTAGCCCCTCCATGCTTTAATGAATTGGTAACAAGCTCCGTACACACTTTTCTTATGATATCAAATGTTTTTTCATCAATACTATAAAAAGTACCTTTAAAATGCATATTCGTTATTAAATCCATATTTTTCATATTATTAAGCATCTTTGAGATATCCTTTTTTAGAAGCTCCCCAGTATAGATATTGTTTAATGTATCATTATTTTTTATAGCATTCATCTCACTGATTCCTGTATCAATGGATGTGGAAGCATCGGAAATAGCTGATATACTTAGCTTCTTATCTCTAGTAAAATAAAGTCGAGCAACCTCAAGTAGTTTTATAGTTACCACAAGGGAATGTCCTATAATATCATGAAGCTCCCTTGCCACATAATTTCTAGCACCTATCTTTGAGGTTTCTTTTAAAGTGTTGATTGTTTTTTTAAGCTCTTCATTTGAATTGTCCAGTTCATTTTGTCTTTTAGAAAGCTCTATCTCCATACTCTTATAAGGAGATATATCTTTAAAAGTAAGTATATATTGGGTTTCAAGTAACGTTCTAACTTCGCTAATATAGATATTTAAATAGTAATTATCAATATGTATTTCTATGCTTTTTAACTTTCTAAAATCCTTTTTCTTTAGAATTCTTTCCACCATCTTTTTTCCGTTACCAAAGAAGATTTCATTAAGCTTTTCATTGACATAATTCACTTGAAAACTTGAATCCAAAACACAAATAGGCGTATCTAGTTTATGTACAATTTCATGCTTTAGTATTGGAGATAGACTTAAAAAGTCAGAACTAAAGGTGGCATACACAAATACCATAACGGACCATGTGAAAACAATAGGTGTAATATCAAAAATAACTGGAATTCCAATTGCAAATACAAATCTATGTATTACTTTTGTTATGTATAAAAAATTGAGTATAAGGGGTATTAATATGGCGGATGAGATGAAATATTTATACCATTTGTTCTTATTCTTAAATCTAAGCCTAAAGGTCTTATAGCAATATGAAAATCCTACAGCTATGAATACATATTCTATTAGGGTATGTACATAAAAAAGCACACCAAAACTATCACCTCCAAAATCATAGGTTGCATAGAATAGGTGATGATAGGGATTAGTCAAAATAACTATAAATTGTATAATAGGAAAAAAGTAAATAATCCATCTAGTCTTATTAGATAGTGCTTTACCCTTATAGTATGAATACCCAAATTCTAAAAAGGCCACCTCTAGTATACAAGCACACAGGTAGTAAGCTACAATAAACCACCATCTTGAGACCACAGCAGGCGACACTGTTTTAAATATCTTAAATATCATCCAGCCTATCATACTTATTTGCATAGCTAAAAAAGACTTCAAAGCGTGATCCTTATTAGCCTTCATGTAAAATATCATAAAGAATATGATCGATAAAACTATAGCTACTATATGGACTATACAAATGGTCTGAATTTCAAGCTTAAGTATCTCCTTCATCATTCAATACCATTTTCTACAGCATAAACAGCAAGCCGCAGTCTATCAGAAATTCCAAGCTTTTCATATATCCTACTCACTTTATTCTTAACCGTTCCTTCCGTATAGTTAAAAATCCTTGCTATATCTTTATTACTTTTACCCGCTACAATAAGCTTAACTATTTCAATTTCTTCTAGGGATAGTATATCTGTATAGCTTTTTTTGTTATCTGACATTTTCTTAAACTTATCCACCATAATTTTTTTAACACTTTTATGTATAACTGTAAGCCCATAATTTACACACTTTATAGTGGTTATAAGCTCATCACAGTCAATATCCTTAGTGATATATCCATCTGCCTGAGCTAAAAATGAATCTACTATATTATTTGTGTTTTCAAAGGTTGTGAGTATGATAACTTTTACATCTTCAAACTTTTCTTTTATAATTCTAAGAGCTGAAATACCATCCATTTCTGGCATCTCTATATCCATAAGAACGATATCTGGACTGTAAATCTTACAAGATTCTATTGCTTCCCTTCCTGTTCCAACCATATCCATTACTGTTATTTTTTCATCTGTGCTTATTATCTGCCCTAAAGATTTTCTTAAAAGAACTTGGTCGTCTGCAATTATTATTCTAATCATTTTCGCCTCCATAATAATTCATATACGCCGTAACTGCTTTTCTTACATCCTGCAAGTCATGTTTTGCATTAGTAATTATTTTAGATATTTTTTGTATGAAATCCCCATCTAAACTTATCTTTACATCATCAATATCACACTTTAATTCCAGCATTGATTTCTGTTGATTATTTGCTATTTCATCCAGTAGATTATTTATCTCTTTTTCTTTCTCTATATCATAGACTATCTCCTTATAATGGGACAGCTTAGCATTTGCCTTTACGGTTTCACTTTGTTTCATATTAAGTTCATCTAGCATATTGATAAGCTCTGTTATATCTGTAAAGGTTATAATATAGCCTGCTAATTTATTATTCTTTATTATTGATTTTTTACTGTATCCCATATATATAATTTCATCGCCTAGATACTTAACAAACTGGTTTTTGTAAGAATCTCTAATCACTACCTCTTTGTTAAAAATTAATCTAATATCCTCTATATCAACACTATTTATATTTCTGAAAATACCCACTTTTTCTACTCTGTTATTTTTATAAATGATTTTTCCATTTTCCTCAGTAATAAAAACATAGTCCATCATTAAATTTCTAACGTCATTAAAGATGGAAGCACTTACTCTATATGGAGTAAACAATCCTGAAACAGTACTAAGACAAATAGCCATAAATATATAATTAATAAGTTCTACTGTCTTTATGTTTAGAATATTTAAAGTAATAGATGATATATAAATAATAATAGGAAAAATCCAAAACAAACAAATACTTAGTAAAAATACTTTTTTGCTAAACTTAATTTCATTATTTTTATTATGTATAACAGAAACCACAATATATATCAAAAAGAAAAAACTGATTACAATAGATAAAAAGAATATATCACCATATTCCACATAACTAAAACCATAGCTCTTAATTATTAATTCCTTCTTTAAAAAACTTGTTATCAAAACTAATCCTATTATAATATAAAGAGTATGTTTTAATATCCTTATCCGTTTACTCCTATGGGATACATCTATAACATAATCTAAGTTAAAGCTTATAAATAAAAAATTTACAATTATAAATAATAGACTAATAATATATCTGATAACAAAGGCTTTTTGTTGGATTACAATGACTTGCTCTGAAAAACTAAGTACTGCAATTATACATAAAGTAACATTAGGTATAAGTATTTGCTTGCTTATTTTGTTGCCTGAGCCTTTATATAGGCACAGCATAATACTAACAGTCATAAAAACAATAAGTATCGTTAAGTATGTAACACTAAAAAACTGCTCTGGAGTATAATATCTACCATCGCCCATAAAGTTCCTCCATAGAAATACATTACTTTTATCATACAATCCATTAATTCTACTAGCTTAAAACCACTATATAAAAAGCTCTATTTTAATTATATTTAATTATATTCAATTATTCTATCTATTTTCCTTCCAGTTTTCGCACTTTTTTTATTAGCTTTCCAGTTCCTAAATCATCAAAGCTTTTTTAATCCTTGGGCTATACCCAATCTTTAGTAGCTGTCTAATTATCCACAGGTCCAAAAATTTTCTCTTTCCCATTAAAATCGTTATATATCTAGTAAGTATAATGGTTATATAGGTTATCATACAGTGATAAGGACGCCCACTAATAGGATTATAACATTTTAAATGCCTCGCTTATTTCATTTGAATATTCAAATAATTTCGACGTTTTATAGACGTCTATTTAGTATTATATTACATGAGAAAATTGCATATCGCTTACTTGGCTATGCCTAATTCCTTAATTTACTTACTTAAGATATAAGCATATTTCATGGTATAGCTTTGAGGATTTTAAAACTATATGCAGTATAGGGATTTTAGTATAGACTTTAAGTTATACTATGAAAACCCTATATATATGGTTTTTATAGAAGATAATTATGCAATTTGCTCACATAAATATAATTAATTAGAAAAAGGGGGATTTTTTATGGATCAAAGTGGTCAAAAATCAATGCTTGTTACTTACAAATTTATCTTCTTCAGTTTGTTTGGTATCTTTATGTTTTTTATCCCAATTAATTTAATGGGAAAATCAACTATCCCTATTGATCATCTTGTTACTTTCATAACAGGTTCACTGGGCAGTATAGTGAAATATTATGCACTCATAGTAATTATAGCCGGGGGATTGTATCCTTTCATTAAAAAAACCTGGAATAAGTCAACAACAGACATAGTATTTTCCATATTGAAATTAGTTGGTATAGTCGTTGCATTTATGGCAGTATTTCAGATAGGCCCCAAGTTTTTATTTGAACCTGGTATGCTTCCTTTCCTACTAAATAAACTTGTTGTTTCTGTTGGAGTTATCGTTCCCATAGGTTCAATATTCCTATCTTTTTTAGTTGGCTACGGATTAATGGAATTTGTAGGTATAATAATGCAGCCTGTCATGAAGCCTATATGGAAAACCCCTGGGCGTTCTGCTATTGACGCTGTTGCATCCTTTGTTGGCAGCTATTCCATAGGACTTCTAATAACAAACAGAGTATATAATGAAGGGAAATATACTGTAAAGGAAGCATGTATTATTGCAACGGGATTCTCAACAGTATCTGCAACCTTTATGATAGTAGTTGCAAGAACCCTTGATTTAATGCCTATTTGGAATACATATTTCTGGTGTACACTGATTATCACTTTTTTAGTAACAGCAATAACTGTCCGGATATATCCATTAAGTAAGAAAAGTGATGAATATATAACAAATGATCCTAAGCCTTATGTTAGACCTGAAGGTTCACTACTTAAGGCTGCATTTAATGAAGGTATCAAAATGGCATCACAGTCTAAACCCCTTGTTCAAAACATCGTTTCTAACTTTAAAGACGGCATTAAAATGGCAATGGGAATTTTACCTACGATCCTATCAGTAGGTTTGATTGGACTTCTTCTAGCTGAATATACAGTTCTATTTGATATACTAGGGTATATTTTCTACCCATTCACATTATTACTCAGAATACCAGAGCCCTTCCTAGCGGCAAAGGCATCGGCACTAGAGATAGCAGAGATGTTTTTACCTGCACTATTGGTGGTTGATACACCTATAGTCACAAAATTTGTTACGGGAGTTATCTCCGTTTCTTCCATACTATTCTTTTCTGCATCTATACCATGCATTGTTTCAACTGATATTCCTATTTCTATAAAGGACATTATCATAATTTGGATAGAACGAACTATATTATCATTAGTGCTTGCAGCTTTGATTGGTCATATGATTTTCTAACCCCGTAGTATAAGCTATTGTCCATGTAATGTTTTGGAGACAGTGTTGCTAACTTAAAAAAAGTCTAGCCGAACTGTCTCTAAATATATTTCTTATATTAACAAATTGTGAAACTATCAAATTTTAGAATTATTATTGTCGCAATTCCTAAAGTTGCATTAAAAATACTATGAAGTATCACACTATTCTCAATATCTTTTTTATACATAATATACCCTACAATTAAGTAAAGTACAATCAAGCAAATAAGTTCACCAGAATCTTTTTTTGTTTAATTCAATCTTGATTCTATTTCACAGCTTTGAGAATATTATTTTGCATCTCCCTTAAAACAAATCCTATATGAACATAGGTCTTTATGTCCCTCGTTTCCATAAGCCTTTCAACCATGTCTGATATCTGCACAAATCCGACGCGGCTCAAGTCATCTATGTTCTTTTCGAGTTTACCCTGAAAAGTCTTGTCCATCCTTCCCATGTTGTTTACCCCAAAGCTTGCTATCTCGTCCATATATTTCTTTGTTCTTTTGATTATATCAGTTGCCTTGTCTAAAGCCATATTAATTCTCCCTTAAAATAGTTTTTTTACCACCGGTCCATACTGCAATCATCTTTGCCTCTATATGGAAGTCTTTCCTGTTAAGCTTCACAAGCATATGATCCACCTTCTTCAGCGACTTAAGATATTCAATCATCTTATCGTCCTTTTTTCCTTCGTACTTGAAGTATGCAAAGACACCCCCGACACTTATCTCGAAACGCTGGATCTCTTCCCTAAGTCCGAAGTCGTAAAACCCGTCGATCTCGTTGGAAAGTATGAAGCATCGCTGGTTCTCATCTATGAATCGGTCTATTGCCTGGGACATAGAAACTTCGTAGTTCCTAAGGTCAAGCTCCTCTTCCTCCGCAAACGAAATCTTCTGGTTCGAAGAGTTTGATATCCTGTTTTCCTCCTTCATCACGACGTTTTTGAGGGTGAAGCTCTTGTCGCCCAGGGAAAGGGCACTTTGGGTATTTTGGACGAACAATGCCATGGATGGTATATGGCTTACCTTCTGATTGGTATTTCTTCTGAGATTCGTTATTTCGTATATCTCTCCGTCTTCCCTGTCCAAAACCAACATGTTTATTAGCTTTGACCCGTCCTTTAGGTTGACGACCTCGTAACTAAGTCCGTATCCCGAAAGCTCGCTGGTTTCGTATTTGTATTCTGTCCTCTTGAACAGCTTATATTTTTCCAAGTCTTCAGCCTCGCTCAGAAGAATATATACATTAAGAAGAATGTCCATTATCTGGTTGTTTATGTCCTCAAGCTTACTATCTATATCATCGTCAAGGTATCTCTTTATAGTACGCTTCAAGTTTTGCGCCTTTTTGAACAGGAAATTGTACTTTTCAAGCTTCAGCTTTATACTCAAGAACTCTATCCTGTCTATCTCCCTCTTCTTTATGGAGTACAGCCCTATCCCTATCAGATTTTCCAAGTATTCCATAACCTCTTTCAAGACCTTCCTATCGGGTATCTTAAACTCCACCTTTAGATTGTCAACGCCCTTAAGATTTTGGATATATTTTATGGCATATATGACGTCCTTTTCGTCATTTCGCTTGAAGGCTTCTTCAATGTTGAAGGGGTATGTGAAGTTGACATGCTTTTTCTTTCCAAGGTCAATCTTAAGAAGCGATCCCATCCCATGGCTTATCTTCATGCAATCGAAATTTATTACCACATCGTTTATAGTCTTCTGTGTGGTATATCTCCTTATTTCCTTCGATGTAACTTCATTTATCGGGGCAAAGTCTTCGATAGTAAGGGGTGCATCCTCTTCCCCTTTGCCTTCTTCCCTGTGATCCATCATGTAAATGTATGCCATTATCACGTGCTTACAATAGTCTTTGGCGGGACAGGTGCAGTTGAAGTCTTCTAGCTTTCCGTTGAATACTACGGTCTCGTCGCCTATCTTGAACTCCCACTCTTTTATCATAGAAATCGCTTCCCTGTCCATTGCCTTCGATGCACGCTTGTACATCCCCTTATTCGTAAGGTTTACTATATATTCCTCGTCTATCAGCTTTATCTGCTCTATTATCATTTTCCAGCTCCCTTTATGTAGTTGGCCAGCTGCTTCACTGTGACCGCTTCAACGGGTATTCCTATCCTATCGAGTCTCCTTGCAAAGTTGGAATTGTAATATGAATTAGAATCATTCTGTATTCCCGTTAACACTAAAGTCCTTGCCCCTGTGTTTTTGACTTCCTCGAACTCCTTCAACATAGAAGTTTCTTCGGAAAACAGGTCGCTTATCACTATAAAAAGCGTCTTGTCGGGCCTTTTTATGAGGTTTTTTGAGTAAGCTAGCCCCCGTGCCACGTTGGTTCCTCCCCCTAGTTGGACGTCGAGCAGTATGTTTATGGGGTCTTCCTTAGCATCGGATAGATCTACTATCCTCGTGTCGAATAGCACTATCTTTATGTCTATGTGGCTTATGTTGTAGAATATTGACGATACTATGGCTATGTAGATCAAAGACTCCACCATGCTTCCGCTACAGTCCACCACCAAAACTATGTCCGCTGGCCTGTTTTTCGCCTTGTTGGGATAGAAGTATGCGTCTTCCACGTAAAGTTTTTTCTCTTCTTTGTTGTAGTTTTTCATGTTCTTTTCTATTGTCTTTTTCATATCTAGGGCCTTTGATCTGTTGTATCTTGACGAATTAGACTTATTTATCGTTCCCACCCTGGATAAGTCAATCTCGAATAGCAGCTCTTTTTTAATCGCCTTAGCAATCTGCCTTATCTTGTACTTTATCTTGTTACGCTCTTCTTCCTTGGTGTAATCTTTGTACATTATTAGTTTTTTCAGAAGGTCTATATCAGCCTTTGCATTTTCCAAGTAGTTATCGTCAGCAAGCACCTCATACATTCCATATGTCTCAAATGCGTCGATTGCGATCTTATTCACTATCTCCTGGCTGAGAATATTTTGCACGTTTTTCAGGTTTTTGATGACAATTACGCCGCTTGATTCCCCTCCGTACATGCCTTTTTCATTGGAATACTCACTGTCATATACGCTATCTAGAAGCCTTTCAACCGCAAGGTTGTCTTGGGACATATCTACCTCCAGATTCTTCTTCGAGAATTTACCCAGTATTAGTCTCCATTTTTCAAGATTATTCATAATAAATACCTCGCTGTTTCAATCCTTCAAGGGAAATGGCTTCCATATTCCTGTTCCTTTCAAATTCCCCTTCACTTATATCGAACTTCACAAGAAGGTTTTCAGATATATGGTTCAGCTTCCCTATGTCCTTGCTCAGTCTCATCGTCTCGACGGGTCTAAGTTTCGTGAATATCTTCCTAAAATTTGGAAGTATATCGAAGAACTCTTTGGTATCAAGGTCTTCCACAAACTTGTTTAATACGGTAAGAAACCTGTGGTTGCTTAATAGTATCTGATAGTTGTTCAATAACAGATACGAAAGAAATAGCATCGTCCCCTCAATCTGGGTTTCACTTAAAACGAAGTTGTTTTCTATCGTCCATGTCAGCTCCTCTTCATCGACACGTCCCATTATATACAGTATGGAAAGACTTATTCCCTTTAATGATGTCGTCCATCTAGCAGCGAGAAGTTTTTCAAGGGTATCCGCAAACAATTCCCTGTCCACGTTTTCGTTTTTTGATGCGTTTATAAACGAGTATACGTCGTTTATGGAATCTGAAAGCTTAACTTCGTCTTCAAGCCTAAGTTCTTCAAGGGTCTGGAATGAAACCATAAGCTTTATATAAAGCTCGTTTACCAAATCGTCCAGTTCTCTTTTGTATTTGTTTCCGAAGGTCTCGTAGTGGTACGCCGTCTTAGTTATCTCATTGAACGCTCTTGTCAATTCCAATAGGTTGCTCTCCTTCATCATAACGTACTTTATCGTCTCTACAACCTCAACTGTCTTGCTTTCAATCTGAAGCACCACACAGTCCTTGAGACACGATACGGCCTTTGAAAAGCTATCGCACTCCTTTATCTTGAGTTCTAACCTTGATTCAACTGCCATGTCTATACTTTCACCTAGAAACGCTACCTCTATCACAGCAGGCATTACTTTTTCCTTGCTCGTTATCTTATATGTTTGTGTCATGTATTCGTCTATGTCTATATCGAAAAAGTCTATCCCCTTGACCCTTTCTGCGAATTCTATTTCAATATAGGACAGCTTGCTCAAAAACACGCTTCGTTTATATGCACTCCTGTTATTTAACACGTTCAGCGTATAAATGCTGTTGGACTTAGTGAACTTGTTTTTGACAAGCTGCTTTTGAAAATCCTCGACGATAGGCGGAAGGTTCGATATGTCATGAACCCGTCCATATTCGTCTCCTATCAAGTACATCTTGAAGTCTTCAAGTATGGCGTTAGTATTCATATACTGGTTAAATTCGGTAAATGCACTTATAGCACCATCGAAAAGCTCATATACTCCTGGAAGCTTCTTTTCCCTAAGTAATGCAAGTCCGTATGCCAAATCTATAGCACTTATTATCTTCGATATAGATACCTGTTTTTTCGCCTTCCTTATGTATTTTGTAAGTAGTTCTACGAAGGTATCCCTCGGATTTAGCCCGTTTTTTAAAAACACCTTGTAGTAGTTAGGGTAGTATATTCCTGCTCCGTATCCATTCAAAGTTGATATATTCTGGACGTTGTAGGGTATCAGGTAGTTCTTGTTATCCTTGGTAAGGGTCTTTCTCCTCTTTTCATCGATTTCTGTGCCTCTTTTGATCATTTTTGGAAGAACAACGCTATGGAACCCCCCCGTTATCACAAGGGTTCTCTTCTGTTTGTATTCCTTTATCTTCTTTGCCATATACGACTCCCGAAGGTCGTTGTATTGATTTGAAGGGCTTAACTCCCTTGTAACACTACAGTATGTCAGCATCTGCATCATGTAATCTTCAATCTTCTTTCCACTAAGTCCTATCTCGAAGTATTTTTCGTAGTACTCATCAAAGCTTTCAAGCCCACTTTTTCTTACCAGCTCCGAGATATAGTTCGAGTACTCAAAGTCTATTTTTTCCTCCCTTATGACATCAATGTCGTATACGGGAATATCTATAAACCTGATTTCTATATTCTTTTTGAACCCCTGCTCTATGGCTACATATTCTGGAGAGGTGTTGAAAAACGGAAAGTTCACTCCAACCTTTATCTCCTTATTATCCATATTCCCGTATATGGAAACGGGCATCTTCGACTGGGCAATGTTTTCTATTAGGTGATCCCCATCGCTCGGTCCCTCTATCAGTATCACATCTGGCTTGAACTGGTCTATGGCAACCTTCACAAATTTTGAACTCACAAGACTGTGGTGCCTTACGGGGAAAAAGAATATCTCTTCATTTCTAAATTGATTAAGGTCTATCTTCATCTTATCTTAACTCTCGATTTGTATAGTTCGCTGTAAATCTCACTCTTTTTAGCCCTTTCCTTTACTACCTTCTCAAAATAGTATTTAAGTGCGTTTACATCGGCTTCGTCTTCAAAATCGAAACTATTTATGAGATTTTGTGATACGCTTTGCATATCCATCTGGCTACCATTGAAGAATTTTGCGTACATGGTGCATTCGTGGTAGACGTTTACGAGTTCCGCAGTTGAAAGGTTCTTCGTGGGCTTTTCAAGCTTCTTGCCGTCCACCGCCTGTCCATTTCTCATCTCTACAAAAACAGTTGTAAGCATGTCTATTACATCTTCATCTATAACTATATTTTCTTCTAGCTTCATTACCTGATTTTTGACGATTTCCTTCTCAAGCTTTATATTATTTACAGGATTTACTACTTCTATGTTAAATCTTCTCTTTAGCGCGCTACTCATTTCGTTGACTCCCTTGTCAAGGGTATTTGCAGTCGCTATTATGTTGAATCCCTCTTTTGCAAAGACATAGTTGTTTTCCGGTAGCTCAGGTATCATCATCACCTTGTCGCTCATTACCGATATCAACATGTCCTGCACTTCCTGAGGAGTTCTTGTTATCTCCTCGAATCTCATAAGGCTTCCGTCCATCATGGACTTCATCACAGGGGACTTGATAATCGACTTATCGCTTGGGCCATTGGCAATCAAAAGGGCGTAGTTCCATGAGTATTTAAGATCGGCTTCACTTGTTCCTGCATTTCCCTGTATAGTGTTAAGGGAGTTATTACATATTGCAGCGCTTAAAAGTTCACTGAGCATCGTTTTTGCGGTTCCCGGAACTCCTATCAGAAGAAGTCCCCTGTTCGTAGCGAGGGTGACTATGGAACGTTCTACAACCTTGTCATTCCCGTATATTTTCTTGCTTATTCCTAGCTCATCATCCCCAAGTATGAATTTCCTCACGGATTTCGGAGACATCTGCCAACCCGTAGGGCATGTGTCTACCTCGTTTTCTATAAGTTTTTTTATCTCGTCTTCATAAAGCCTTTCCACAGGTAGTTTTTGAATTTCCATTTCATTCACCTTTTTCGTCGATTTATTTTATGCATATTGACCGAATCTCCCATATCACAGCGTTTAGGAACTTAGGCTCAACTTCCCATAGTTTTGCCGCATTTGAAGCATTCACATCGGCGTACATGTAACTTCCACGCTCTATAGTTCCATTTTTATAGAACTTGAGATCCCTAACAGTAACGCTTTCGTCTCCCATCCCTATATACAAATATTCCGCGTCTATCTGCGCTCCGTATTCAAGCTCCTCAAACTCTATATAAAGTCCCTCATATCCTCCTCCGTCTACTATGGACGTCTTGTACCATCCCTGTTTTTCAAGCTTTGAAACAAGGCTTATGGCAGGAATTTTGGTTCCGTTGAAGGCATCATATAGGGTATTGTTCATTTTATCTTGATCTATTTCGACGATCTCTATTTCAAGCTGGGTTATCGGCTGGGTTATTTCATTGTCTTCGAGGTTTTCCTTCCACATCTCAAGCTCTTCTTCTCTTAAATCCATAGGATGTACAAGCCCAAACTCTTCTCCCAATTGAAGCTCTATCTCTTCGTAGTCCGCATCGGCAAATGTACCGTCATCCATATACCTAAACGATCTTACAAGCTTGTTTTGCGAATCGTATTTTCCCCATATCAGATTTACAGCAAACATATTCATTATAGGATTCTTTACGAATACCTTTTCGAATGTCTCCATGTCCCATCTTCTCTCAATGAATATGGATCGCTCAAGTCTGGCCTTTTGTGCTGCAACTATTGTCTTGAGCTGCTTTTTCACCGCCGAAAGATGCTTTTTCGAAGCTTTCGCTATTTCTTCGTCATCTGATTTCGAAGGCTTTGGAAGAGTTTTTATCATCTTTCCGTCTGGATTTAAAAGCTGTATCGTAAGGTCTTTTTTAAGAGTCGCCGTAAACGTCCTGCTTCCGTAGTCCAGCTTCAATTCCTTGTTCGGGTCAAAGCCAAGATTTGGAATAACAAGGTCGGCGAGTTCTTCTTTTGTGAGCCCCATATTCTTAGCAGCTATTAGGAAATACTCCGCCGCGGTCTTTTTGACCATCTTGTTTTTATATTTTCTGCTTATGGAATCTAGCTGCATAAGGGCATAGTCACTTCCATGGAACGCCATGGCCTTGACTCCTTCTGAAGCTATGGCCCCCCTCGAATTTTGCGTCCACTCGTCTATTTGTTTCTTAAAATCCACGATGAAGGTCTCGTCGCAATTGTATACTGCAAACACCATGGCCATCTTCATTTTGGCAGCAGCTCCAAGACCGAACCACTTGTCGTATACGTATCTTCCAAGCTGGTTTAAGTCCTCTTTTTCAAGCCTCGACTTTATTATATGCGCAGTAAGTGGAAGCTCTACCTTAGGACTAAGAAGGAATGTGGCTAGGTAGTATTTCAACAGCTCCTGGGAAACCACTTCTTTGGTAATTTTGTCCCTAACCTCTGGAAGAGTGTCTATTTCAAGCTTTACAATGGCTTTGTCCATCTTTTTCGGATTGTAAAACTCCTCAACGATCTTGTTGAGGCTTGTGTTCTCCATGTCCATCATCTGAAGCTTGTTATAATCTACTATGTATTCCACCAGCTCCTTGTTCGCCTTAGGCATCTTCTCCTTTAAAAGCTTTTCAAGTTCTCCGTTGTACTCGCTCCTTCCCATAAAGTAGTCCCTTGATATTTTTTGTATACTCTTGTATTTGTTTTTCAATCCATCAAGGGCGACTTCCAGGTCTTCGGATTCCTTTTCATAGTAATATTTCATAAACAGGGTCTCGTATAAAGAATCATCTAGTTCCTTTTGAAGCCGTTCCTTGTATTTTTCTATATCTGAATCCAGATATTCAAAATATGAAAGTTTTACCTCTCCCTTAAACGAGTAGCTTCTTTCTATCATCGAAAGAAGTTTATTTTCGTCCATCCCTGAGTCTATCAGATCCTTTATCTTTCCCTTTTCATTTCTCCTTGCATAGATATATTTTTCAAGTCCCATGTAGTCGTTTGAATGAATTAGCCTAAATATTATGTAATTTGTCGCAAAATCACTTATTCCAAACATCACGGAGCAAGATATATCAATTTGTGTATAGTATCTTTGATTACTAAAATAGTTGATGTACAATGCATTATCTTTTTCATTTCTTCCCGTCTCTATGTCTTCTACTATAGAAGCATTGTTTTTCCCCTTGTTTTCCTCCATCAGAAGTTTTTTCACCTTTGAGTCGAATTCTGCCACATATTTCCCTTTGTCCTCAGACTGCTTTATAAGAACAGCATACAGTATAAGGGAATAGGCTATATCCTTTGTCTTTTCCAATGAGACTATAACATCCATAAGCCTTTGGGACTGTTCCTTTGAAAATCTTATCTTTTCAAGGCTTACCATCGTCCTATACTCTCTTATTATCATTCTTGTTGCTATTTCTCGTATCAACAGCTCAGACATTTCAAACTTTGAACTCATGTATTTGTATTCGTCCATGTAGAAATCTTCTATTGCCTCATCCTTTACTATGTTTGAAAGCATATACAGCTTTTTATTGGCTATTATAAATGCTCTATCCGCATCGGTGTATTCCTGCGTTCTTCCGCTCTTATAAAGATAATATACGATGAGGGCAAATGCATCTTTTTTCTTTGTCATATCCTGTGCGTATTTCGGTGCGTTTTGGACAAGATACTGGAATGATTCTTCTCTTCCTTCGTTTATATACCTACAAAACTGTATTTGCGCCTTTATCAAATCATCTTTAGTGTTTTCATAAAGAGTATCCATATGCTCCTTGTATTTTTCATAGTTGTTAAGATACCATCGTCCATTTTCAGATACGTCTTCATGCCCTCTTATGAGTTTTGCTATGTTAAACCTAAAGTTGGCAAGAACATAAAGGTATGATACAAGCATGGGATCATCTTGGAAGGATATGTCTATCCATGCTTTCCGAAGTTCTTGTATCTTTTCTGGCTCCAATAATAGTGAATATACCTTGAACATTCGGATATTCCTTTCCCTATCCTTGAAATCTTCAGGATTGTTCCAGCTGTAACTGTATATGTTAAAATCAAATTTTTCATCTATGTCTTCGAAAACACCCAGTATGTTTCCGCCGTTTTCTATATAATCGTCTATCTGATCCTGCTTGGACTTTTTGTAGTCAGAATAATATTTCTTAAGTGTATTTTTTATACGCATTTCCTTCACCTCTTTTTAGTATTTTTACTTCAATCAGCCTGCTGTCGATCCCCTTAGTGAACAAAATCAGCTGAAGGTGTAGAATATCCTAGGAATGATTCTCTTCTAAATTATAATAAAAGAGCCTTGCATTTACAAGACTCATCTACATTAACCCATTAACCCTTCCATTATCAAGAGAATAAAGTTTACCTAAGTTTTTTTGTTTAATTCACTCTTGATTCTATATATCTATCAATATCTTTAATAATATATGTTTCAAAGAGTTTTACTGTACTATATACATTATCATCAATCCAATAAGCGATTGCTTTTTAAGATTTTTGGTTTATGGACTTTAACATGACTGCTAAGATAAATATCCACCTGCTCCCTCCAGTCAAAGGTATGTTTTCATTCCCTATATGTTTATCATTCTATTATTATTTTATCCAAAAAAGCGTAATAATCAAACTATGGATATGTTAACCAAATGTACTTTAGCTTCAATACATACCTTGAGATCATATTGCTACACTATTTCAATAATCATAATTGGAAATATGTTCTGATATACTCTTTGTCATTACTTCGTACAGGGTAGAATGGTTCAATAGATAAACATTCAAAAAAATAATTAGACCCTAATTACTTAGGATCTTCCTTTAGACCGTTGAATGCTTTTTTTAGCTTACATAAAGCTTTTTTCTCAATCCTAGATACATACCCTACTGTCAAGGAAGGGCTAAAAAATCAAGTTTTAAACTTTTAATCTTTTTATTAATAAAAAAAGAAAGGAACACTATTAGCATCCCTTTCATAGTTTCTTTACAAGTAATATGTTGGAAAGACGATGAAGATTCCAAATATTATAAACAGACTTCCAAAAACAACAGAAAATAATCTAAGGTGTTTATTTTCTTTCGACACTAGAAACAATCCATTAAATAACTGTTGACACCCCGATAATGTAAATATTATTGGGAATGCCACTTTTGCACTTACTACACCCAACAAAAAGCCTATAGGAAATAGTATTGCAATTATTGAAATGGCAACATAAATAACTTTTTTCCTATCTTTCATAAGTACTACCTCCCTCATATGCTAGAATACAACAAACAACAATTTTAATCTAATATAATTCCCGCTTCATAGCAAGCCTTTAAATATTCTCTGCTACTATAATATAGTGAAGAGTTATAATTCGATATCTCTTCAGCTATAAAGGAGGTCATTACTTCGTATTAACTATCAACAATGCTTTTATCCCCCATTACATCTTTAATAAGCCTTTGATAATTCTTGCCTATTGCTATATTACTTGGGACTTTGTATTCACAGTTTCCTACTGAATCAAAGCTACCTTCTTTAATGCCAAATGCTTCTATAATCTCATCCGCAACTTGTTCAAAAGATAATGAATGATTTACTTCAGCTAATTCCAGCTGTCTATCGATTTCTTTCTTACCAAGTAATCTCACTATATCAGCTACTTTATTCTTCGTAACTCTTGCAATATACTCTATAAGACTGCAAACGTATCTTAGGTCATTTTTTTCTTCATTACCCATTGCAATAAAATCTAACCATTCATCTGTCATTTCTGAAATCTACTATTATTTGTATTTATTAAACTAAACTTCTCTTTTATGCTGCGGATGATATAAAATTCTTTCATAGTCAGTGTTTCTACTATCCATATCACCTAGACAAATTCTTTCATGATCTGGAACCTGTTCATATAGTATTCGCAGACATTCTCTAGCCTCTTCAGAAGGATATTGCAAATATTGTAGGTATGCATTTCTACATCTATCTAAGATTGATTCACTACCATTCAACTTGTCATGTATGTCTTTTAACTCTTTATACTTCTCATATATATCTACTGAACCACCTGAACTATTAGACAATGTTAATTCTCCTAGACCAGAGAAAATTACAGGCATAGGTTGGTTAAAACTTGTAAAAAATATACCTTCATCAAACATTTCTTTAATATTCTCAATCGTATACTTTATTTCAAATTCAGCATTATAGCACACGATATTACCATCTTTATATACAACCAAATTTACCAAATAAGTTTTAGAATCATGTTTTAAAAATACTGTGAATCCTCCACCTCCTACTGTGCGATATCCTAACTCACTCTTAACATAGAACTCTTTAGGACTAGGAGAGTACCTAATTCTTCGTCTTTCTAGCTTTTCTTCTTCCATTTGCGTAACAGTGTATATATTTGTTAGCTTTGGATTAAGCTTCTTGATAGTCTTCTTGATATAGTTGAAATAGCTTTTATTGTCATGGTCCCATCTAGCTTCAATGACTTTATAGTTGCCTAAATGAAAAATTGATATATTTTCACCTTCTGGTATTTGTGTTACTAGCCAATTAGTTTTTAGTTTCTCTTTTAACCCTTTAATATCTACTAAATCCCAACAATTTACCATACCATCTTCATAGACTTCCATATTGATATAATGAAAATTCCCATTCCTAATTATCGCTGGAATTCTAGTTCCTTCTACAGTTTTTTGTCTACTTATTTTCTGCATATAAGCCTCCTATTCATTTGTATACTAAAGCAACTTCACTTAATCGTAATAGATAACAAGCCCATAAAATATAATTCTTACCCCTTATCAAACATATCTCCCACCATCACATCTTTTTCCTTATTTTAACTTATATCACTCTCTCTGTCTATGATTCTTCAAACCATATTACATATCCGACATGTCAAAGATTCTTTTCACTATAGATGAGCTTTCACCATCAGGAGTTAGTTTTTTATCCTTGTCTTTCACAAAACCATAGGGTTCATAAGCTGTCATATGAATACCTACAGTTTGGCAGAGCTTGTCTAACAATCTGCCTATAGCTTCTATTAGCTCGTATATCCAAAATAGATATGGCCGCTGTATCTGTTTCCGTTCTAATTGCACGACCATTTTTTTGTTGGAAAATAGATTAATTTGCATTATATTTTTTGATTTTTAGGTGGGCATGGTCAATATTTAGTAATATTTTCATTATTATCCCATTTTATATAATTATCTTTGAAAAAAAACCGATATATTTTGTGGAGTGTAGTATAGTAATTAAGAACGGAGCCGTTGTTTATATAATCTTACAATTAAAGGAAATAAAACTAATCGTGCTTCAAGCGAAAGAAGAAGTATAAAATTAGAAAGTGATTAAAGTTGGATTAATGCATCTATGTACTCATGGACAGCCGAAGTTCCTGTTTCAATGAATAAACTATTAAAGAGTAGATGGGAATTAAGACTTGAAGGAAGAGTTTACAGTAGTTCAAGACCTTATAGTTTATCACCTAAAATTCAATTCTACTATGTATATCCTGTGCTACCAAATTAATATGATATGATAATTACTTACTACACCTCATAATTTATGTTGCTGAGAAAAGGAGGAGCCACCTTGAGATTAAACCATATTTATAGCTTATTAAATTCGAATTCAATAAATCAATTACTAAAAACACCTTATCGTAATTCAACTAATTTCTCTTATAAGGAATATCCGAACTTCACAAAAGATAGCATAGCTATCTCTGATATTGCTAGACAGTTGAATCAAGCTCATAATAGATTATCTTCTATTACCAATATTAATGGTAGTGAAATCAGCTCTTTAAAAGCAGTCGACAACTCTCTTAGTTTCAAAAATAATTCCTACTATGATTTAAATATCAATGGAACAAGGGCTATTTTTACTACAGATACCTCTGGACATATCACTATGCCTTATAAAGAATTGGAAATTGAAAGTGGTTCACTCTCACCATCCACTTACGCTGAAATAGATAAAATTGAAAAGTTCTTTACTTATCTTTCGACTGATCGAAGTGGTATGTTGATTCGATTGTCTTATTCCAATAGTGAAACAAAAGAGATGCTAAATAATATAGGGATTAAATCCGGATTTTTCACTATAAAAAATAATGGTAATACAAATGAATTTTGTTTGTTAGATGATGGAACACTATATCCAAAATATCAATCAGAAGCTCATAGATTTGCGTTAAATCACACTGATTATTTTAAAGAAGGGTATACATCAGAGTCAGTTTTCAAAATTGACGGTAAAGAATACAAACTCAATGATAATGGTCAGTTAAACATACCTGAAGGTGTCATGTGTTTAACTGAAACAATGGAAATAATAAAATAAAAATAAGCCTTTTTCTATTAGGCTTATTTTTTATTATCCAAAATGCGAGTGTATCTAAACCTGTGCTTAAACGGTTAACCATATTTTTACATAACACTATTAACCAGCCAATCTATAAAACTTGGAAATTTGTCAAGGTCAGAGTTATCCGTGCATTTTAACCTTGATAAATTTCTAAGTTTTGACATACTATAAGATAGGGTTATGCAAACCTAAGCGAGAGTTGATTTACACCCTTGTTGGAGTATAAGGTGTCGATTTTTTGACTGATACGTATATAACTCATTGGCGTTGTTTTCCCACTGGATGTTGCACCTGTAAAACATATACTCTCACCATATCTATGTACCAATGTTAGAAAATCTAACATTTCCTCTGTTGCAGTTCCAGTCTTGATAAAATCTTCTTTAGTTAGTTTTCTAGGGTTAACAATACGGATAGATAAAGATACACCAACATCAAGCTTATGATCTTCTATATATTTCTTAATATAGGATTTGAGCTTTATTTTGCTATTCTCTATACCTTCACCCGATATGAGAATGGCATAATTACTTGAAATATGCTCTTGTACACGCCTTAGTACCTCTGCAAAATCTAAATATTTACTCATAATCATCCTGCTCCTTTTTCTTAATAAATTGGGCTTTGAAAGTATATCTGATTGAATAATTGATGATGCATCAATTATGAGATAATCAGCTAGATGGGATAGATTAACGATTAATTCGTTTGCTCTATCGGCTGTATATTCAGCATGGGTCTTATAGTCCTCTCCTTGTCTATAACCTAGAAAAGTAAGATTTTTATTATCCTTTAATGTTATCAAATTCTTAAGTATGTCTTCTTGGGTTAGCGTGACCATTTCAAGTAATTTGCCTAGTGATTTGTTTTCTTCTCTTGTATATGGAAGTATTGTTCCAATAGGTGGGGCTATTATATCGGTAGATAGCATAATAACGTTATTATTCTTATATAATCTTCTAGCCAATTTTATTGTAAGGGTGGTCTTTCCACTATTGGGACTACCCCATAGGGTGATAACTTTACTCAACTCCACTCACCCCCGATTGGTTATAATTAAGTTCATTAGTTGATTCCTTTATAGGACTGTCCTTATTACCTTTACTAGCTAAGTCTTTTAAAATCTCGTCTTGCTCCATTAAAAAAGCCTTTGTATTCTCGCTATTTCCACGATATACAAAGGCTAAATGTATTTTCCTGTTGGTTTCAAGATCGGCAAGCATGATTGCTTGTTTTTCTGTTACTTTAAGTGTGATGGCTATTGGTAGTTCCTTTTCCTCTCCATCTTCTGTTTCTGCTTGACTTATATCATATCCTGTCCCTAAAGTAATTTATTATTCATCTTTTTTCTATTCCTAATGTCTCTAATACACTTCCCATATCTTGTATACTTTCTTGTAATGAATTGTTATTCTCAATAATGTAATCTACATCTTTTTTTACTAAACCAATTTTATTCTTATCCCTAATAGTTCTCTTATCAAATGAAGTGCTCCCTGTCAAGTATACAAGTAAATAATAGGTAAATTACTCTGTTTTATTTGTATGCCCAAAATATTAAAATAATAATAAAAGAATTTCATACTGTTTTGAGTATAAATTTCTTTTTTTGCAAATCTTAACTTAGTGACATTGCTCTTACGATAGACATTTTTATTATTTAAAATGTCTACCGAATGGGGAGCATATCACCTAATTAATTGTTTTTATGAATATGGTATAGACTATCCTCTTCTAGTATTAATAGAAAATTTACTTTACCCACTTCAAGCACAACTTCATTCCCGTTCTTACTAATCTCTTTATAGTAAATATGCTCATCATCGTAATACAAAACATTATTAACATCATTATATACAAATCCTGGCATTTTAGTTTTTGCTATAGCTTGTTTCTGTCTAATGCTATGTTCATCAATTACAATACTGTAAATATTAATCCCTGTAATATTAGAGAATCTATAATCGGTAACATATATATAATACTGCACATCGCTTAATTTTACCATATTATTGATTCTTGTACTCCCATTACTGTCAATTAATTCCACTCCTCCATCACACATAGCAATGTGGTAGCTACCTCTTGCACTAGATCCATAAGATTCTGGATTTTCTATGTACTCAATAATTCGAAAACCATCCTTTTCGTAAACTTTAATTAGAGGTGAAAAATCCTCTATATCTTCGCTAGAAATTGTAGGATTTTCAATTAAGTAATTTACTAATGATTCCATTATGTCGGCGCTTTCTGTAGCTTCTATAGCTCCTTTATCCCATTTTTCAAATATAGCTTTAAAGTCACTATCTTTTTCTTGATTACTGTTTACTATTAGAAATGCTCCTACCAGTAAGATAGGTATAAGCACAATTATATATATTTTTTTCATTTTGTTATTCCTCTTCCTTTAAGTATATTCGCCAAAAAGATACCTGATTAAAAAATAATTAGGTATCGATAATGGCGCAAAATTTAATACCAGCTATCCCACCAACCTTCAAAAATCTGTAGGAATAAGTAATTACCTCCACCTATTGTAGGTGCTAATTCATAATCTATAACATGTGGAGTATAAGTATATAATACCCACGCAGGGTATGTATCAACATATATCTTACCCGCATATGTTACACCATCAATTGTTTTAGATTTCCCTCCGTTGACTTTCTTATAAACACTTAATTCAGAATCATCTAGCCACTTACTATACATCCATTTGGCAGCAAGCTCAACTTGTTTGTCAAAGCCAGTGTATGTGGTTATATCCCCACCATCTGTTGCACCATAATCCATTGCATAATAGAATGCTCTTCTTTTAACGTTAGTATTAGAGCTAGTGATAATACTAGCTTCTTTTTGTAATGTGACTAGTATTACTTTTGGATTTATTTTTCCATCTTTAGCAGCTTCATGAATAACAGTTGAAGGTTTAACACTTCTACCAGTATCATATGCATTCCCATCCGAATTAATTGCATATATTTTTATGTTGTCTTTTAATACAGATTTCTTTTTTTCAAGAAAACTCTGTATATCAGATTCAATCAGAGCTTTATCACTGTTATAAATAAAATTAGATGAGCTTAAAAGTGAGTTCATTCTTTTACCTTTAACGTAATAATCAGTTGACTTTGACTGACTAATATTATTATTTTCAAGTCCATCAAGTACTGAATCATCGATTATCCCTTCAGAATATTCTGAAGCGTATTTATGCTTTTTACTTACTAATGGATCGTTAACTTTAAATGAACTACTCTCTTCACTGATATTATCACGATAAAAAGATATTTGCAATTTATTATTAAAGTAAGCATTCTCAACAATATCCTACACATACTATAATTAAGATTATTATTATTATATAAGTTTTTTTCAAATTATCACTCCCTTTATTAAAAACAATTGATTCTATAAATCCTATTATTTTATTTTCAGACATACTCTCACAGTAGCAATTTATCACTGTGAGAGTATAATAAACTTAGATATTATTCCCAATCATCGCTCCAATATCCTTCAAATATTTGGCAGAACAAATAATTACCTCCACCAAATTTAGGTGAAAACGATGTGTCTATTGTCCAAGGAGTATATTTGTATAGGGCATATGTTCCCCAATTCTTTACCCATATCTCTCCTTTATAAGTAACTCCTTTTGAAGTTTTATCTTTACCATTATTAACAGTCATTTTAACTGGCATCCCTGTAGCCTCATACCATTTATCATATAATAACTTTGTGCCTTTATCCACTTGCTTATCAAATCCCGTATAAGAATTATAATCACCACCATCTGTAGCTCCCATTCCCATTGCAAAGTAAAATCTTCTCGAACTATATTCTACTGTTCCGCTTTTTGAACCAATTAAAGAACTTTCTTTCTGCAAAGTTGCTAATATAACTTTAGCATTTATAGAGTGTTCTTGTTGTGCATCATATATTACCTTAATGGGTTTAATTTTTTTATTAGTATTGTAAAGCTTTCTTCTATATTAGATATCATTATATTAATCATTTCCCATTTAAAATGCTAGATAAGTATATTGTCTATACCCATCTAGCTTGGAATTGTTGGTATCCTACACATTTATTACTTTAGAATGGAATATAATTATTGTATGTTTCTCTCTCTTACTGTATTTCTCGTCTTATAACCTCCTCACCGCTTTGTTTCAATTCTTCAGCGGTCTTCTTTATTGACTTATAATATTCTTTAGCAGGATATAGAGTAGTTTCACCCTCTAAAACATATGGATAAAACAAATCATATTCTAAAACACTATTATTATTTTCGTTAATTTTCAAATTCAAATATTGTACATTTCTATCTGTCACATTATAATCTGGCATAAATTCTTGAATCCAACCTTCCATTATATTTTCAGCAATTGCTATTTTATCTTTATCATTTAATTCTGAAATAGCTTGTTTCATTCCTAGAATAAATGGATTATCTATAGGATTACGAATTAATGTTATATCAAAATATACATTTACATCTACTGTTCTCTTTGCCTCATTCTCCTCTGAATTAAATTCATAATTAAAGTTTTCAAGCTTATATACATTTTTATCAAAGTATTTAATATACATATCCTTTATATCTTTAGCAATAATTTCTGCTTGGCTAACATTTAGGCTTTTTATTGACTTATCAAAATGAATATCTAAATTTGAAGTGTCTTTAATATTTTTTTCAATCGTTTGTCTATTCAATTCACCAGATAGTATACTATCTGATATACTACCAGCACCACCTATAACATATATATTGTATTTGAGTTCATCTGTCACTTTATTATTGTTAATGATATTCTCAATTTCTAACCTATATAGAAACGTAGTTATTCCTGGCCCTCCATCATGAGATTTTTCTTCATAATCTTGTTTTGATTTAAACTTCATATCAGCATTTATGTATATATCAATTAGAATACTATCTGTTTTAAATTGCTCATTATTAAATTCAATCGTTATCCAATCAAATACATAATTTTCACCATCTTTAGGTAATATATAATCATCTTTTATTTTCTTTAGAATGCAAGAAGCCTGATTATCATCTAATGTATGTGTTAGATTTATTATTTTCTTGGCTTCTTTATGTTTTTCTTGCACCACATCATTTACATCTATTTGATTGTTTGACGCATTATCAATATTGTTACAGCCTCCAGTAATGGCTAGTATTATTAGAAGTAAAATTATATTATAAGTATGCTTTTTTAATATCATACACCCACCTCATTTTCTAATTAAAGCTTTCTATTTAGGCAATTATTCGTCTTCTATTATTGAACTAGAAGGAATATAAAATTTAACGCTATCCTATGAAGAATCATAAGTATACTCTTCTTTTGATTTTTTCAACATTGTTCCCTCCTAATGAATTTTATTTTCTGGTTTGATTTTTTTAATTGTCACAACAAAGTTCAAAAATTTTAAGTTTATATGTCTTACTTACGCTAAATGTGTAATTTGAAATATGTTCTGATATACTCTCTGTCATTACTTCGTACAGGGTAGATGGTTCAATAGATAAACATTCAAAAAAATAATCAGACCCTAATTACTTAGGATCTTCCTTTAGACCGTTGAATGCTCTTTTCAGCTTACATAAAGCTTTTTTCTCAATCCTAGATACATAGGAACGTGAGATGCCTAATAGCTTTGCTATTTCCCTTTGTGTCTTGCACCCTCCATTAGCTAAACCATATCTTAGCTCGATTACAGTTTTCTCTCTATTTTTTAGAACCTTCGCCATTTTATGATATAGTTTTTTAACCTGCATTTTAAGTTCCACTTCATCAATCACCGAATCACAATCGGTACCAAGAATATCCATGAGGGAGATTTCATTGCCCTTAACTATTTATCAGCGAGAACCTATTTAGTAGGAAATGTGGTTATTGATCTTAATTCCACTTAATCCACTACCCCTGATTCATTTATTCTAAATTCCTTATTATCACAATCTATCTCTGCTTCTACCCCATAAGGCAATATACACATTGGTGCTGTATGTCCAAAATTCATATTGTAAATAATAGGCAAATCACTTCTTTTGGCTTCATCCCTTATTACTTTTAAATACTGTTCTTTGTATTCCTCATAATACTTTTCATCCTGGGGTTTCCCTATAATTAACCCACATATTCTTTCAAGTATCCCTAATGCATTTAATGATCTAAGACACCATCTTATATAATCCGGCGAAGGCTTGTCTTCACTAGTTTCTAAAAATAATATCCTATTTTCCCATGCTTTTAATTCCGGCCATAATTTAGTTCCTCTTAACCAATCTACAACTTCTATACACCCACCTATTAATCTCCCTTTAATTTTACCTGTTCCTTGCAGGACTTCGTAACCCCTTTGCTCAATATTTAATTTTCTTTTTATATCACTATTTTCTTCAATATTCCATGGCAAATACTGTGAAGTCCAATAATCACTTGATTCAATTTTTCCTATTTTTTCACTACTAAATAGTACTTTTTCTATCCACTTAACTGTATAGTCATGCATTTCTACATTTTCAGCGAATTCAGCAAGAATACTCGGACCATAAAAGCTTGTTAGATTAGCATTATAGCACATAAAATGATTTATAGTTGTATCAGAGTACCCCATAAATATTTTAGGATTATTTTTAATAACATCAAAATCTATATGAGGCAATAATCTTAATGTATCTTCTCCCCCTATATTAGAAAATATAGCTTTTATTTCCTTGTCTTTAAAAGCCTCCATTATATCCTCTGCTCTAGCCTCGGGATGTTCACTTAAATATTTGCTACCCTTCAAACTGTTTGGCATTTCTACAACCTTAAGTCCAAATATTTCCTCCAACCTTTTTTTACCAATTTCATATCTATACCTAAACTCTTTATCGCCTGCTCCACCCCATGATAAGCTTACAGTAGCTACTCTATCTCCTTTATTTAATTTTGATGGTTTTATCATAATTCACTACCTCCTTATTCTCTCCTAATATAACTTAAGCCATTTCTAACTGGCCAGTGTTAGTGATCAGAAAGATTTTTGGTATCATGATCGACTCCACTCTACAACGCATTTCCAAAAAAAATTTTCTTCTAAATCCTCTTTTTCTATTAAAACACTTAATATACCTTCACCAAATATCCCTTTTCTTTAACTTGATTCCAATAATCTATCCACTTCAATCAAAATCGGAGTATGGTGATGTCCAGTAATAGAGAAAAATAGGGAACCCTCTATCTTGACATGCTTGTTTAAAGAATTATGTATTGCTCGTGTATCCGGTGTGCTTATGGGAACAACCTGTACCTTCGTTATCTCTAAGTCTGAGGATTTTATTGGTTTATCTAGCTTTAATATATATGGATATTCCTTTTCATCGGTTTCAGGGTTTTCTCCATAGTTTGGACGGCCATAAAACATTTCAGTTGTTAGGGTCCCGGACAAGTCAATTTTTAATGATCCAAAAAAATAGTACTCAACTGCCTTCCTTTCATCTAAAGATAAAATCTCTGAATGTAATATACCTATTAAATATTCTACTACCTCAGTTACTTCACTGGGCTCACAATCAAATTGTACAAAGGATGCCACAAGCTTCATCTGATCCTCTTCTAAGCTACTAAAGGCTTTTGTAAAAATGTCCTTATTATTGAAAAATAAACCCTTTAGCGTAGCACAGTATGCATCGGTACACCAGCCATCTAAACCATTGGTGGCATTAAGGAGATTTTCCATGCTATCTTTGCTACTTATTTTAAGATTTTTTAGCCATTTTGTAATATTGGAAAAATCCTCACTATTCATTTCTGCATATTTTCCCCAGTTAATAAGGGGAAGTAAGTCGATAATCTTTTCTGTATTCTCAGGACTGGTTTTATCTCCATTAAAAAGACTTCTAACTTGTCCTTCAATATCCTCTGATGTGACAAGAATATCCTTCATTTCCTCCAGAATATCAGCTACATTGTCGTCTTCAGAAATCCTTAGATAAAAGTTATATGCCAACATCTCACCATTTATTGGAATTATAGAAAAATATTCCATATTAAGTTCGCTATTTTCTGTCCCATCTGCTAGCCCTACTAAATATATTCTACCTTTACCCAGGTGGGTAGGCCCTTTATATCGTATATCTTCGTATTGACATCCACTAGGAAGACAGGAATCATCTTTGCCATTAGGCCTTTCTATGATACCAAACCATCCTACTTCTTCTTTATTTTCATTATATATATAATACTCAATGCTTTCCTTTAAGGACTGATTCTTTTCCATTTTATATTTGAAATCTTTTGCCTTTTCCCCTGTTACTTTCTTAGCAGTCCATCCATCTTTCAACGGCATCCCAAGCCTTGCATTGTTTTCATCATTTAGATTTGGAATTTCAATGGCTGTAATATATTGATCTGAACATATAGCCTCCACTGAAATATTGATTTTATTTTTTGCCCTTACATCACAAATACTAATAAGTCCAATAATAGCAATCACCATAACAGCAGAAATAACGGGAATGATACATCTCTTTTTTAAGTTATTCATTAATTTTAGCCTCCAATTTCTCTTTAAGTCTATGACGTTATAAAGCGATGCAAAATCAGTCATACCCTTATCATTGTGTTAACCTTTGATTTTGTTCTTAATTTCTTCCAATACCTCATCGAGTTGATAATATTTTACCAAATATAATTATACTATATATATATTGATTATACAAATTTTGTAAAATCATCCAACTGTTTTTTCCCAGTTTTGCTACAGCATATTTCACTACGCCATAAACAACAACCCTCGACCTAATTTTTTTTTGATATTTGTGTTATATTACACTGGCATTGATTAAGGAAGAATTTAAAAAAATAATAGGTCTTGAACTCCTAAGTTATATAAAATTGGCACCCTATATTATCAAGCAGTCGATACTAATATGAGAGTTAATACAACTATCCCTATTAATGATGCTTTTTTATGAAAACAAATGGCCTCTTCATTATATTCGGGTCTCTCTTCATAAATCAACCTTCTACCAGATGACATGCTTTCTTGATGAAATGTATATCCATAGATTAATATTCCATATTTAGACAATCTATAAATTTTTAATTTCCATATTCTAGCCTAAAGAATAGGGCATTTAAATCACATTTTTTAAACAAAGAGCATATATTAATTTTATAAGATTATGAAGGGAATGAGCAGTTTGTTTAATGTTTATAGACCATATCCATATCCTTATTACCTTAACAGTCCAATGTATAACTTATACTATATGAATAATTTTTATAGAAGGTATCCAAATTCTTACTCAGCTAACTCACTAATGTATAACTCAAACTTTTCAAAACAGGCTAACAAATTAAAGGATTATGGACCAGAACCATTTGTGATTAATATCGAGGAAGCAACTAAGCAAAACAATAATTATCGTACTGCTTTATGGACAGGAGAGAATTTACAAGTTACCTTGATGAGCATCGATGTAGGAGATGATATAGGCTTAGAGGTTCATCCTACAGTTGATCAATTCATACGTATTGAAGAAGGTCAAGGAATTGCTAAAATGGGAGATAGTAAAGATAAATTAGATTTTCAAGAAAAGGTTTATGATGACTATGCAATAATGGTACCCGCTGGTAAATGGCATAATGTAATCAATACGGGTGATAAACCCCTTAAATTGTATGCTATCTATGCACCACCTGAGCATCCACGTGGTACGATTCATGAAACAAAGGCTATTGCACAGGCCGCTGAAGGAAACTAAAACTATTTATTAATATCTTCTTTCATTAACTATACGCCTATAATTGTGATTATAAAAACTTGTTTATAATATGCCTAATATAGGATTTAGGTATATCGATGATACTAGGGACAGATCATATACTGTCCCCTAAAGTATCATATCCTTTAGAAACTTTATGATAATTATTATGAATGCTCAAAAAATATTTGCAAAATATGGAATTTTAATTAAAGTCATTTTATGATATTAATATCTTGTTTTTTGTTTTTGAGCAATATAGAAATTGTCGATACCTATGTCTTTCATAGTATTATTATTTTTTTTCCATATTTTAGAAAGAGATTCATTGTATGTTGTAGGAATACAAGGGTATTTAGAACACTCGAAACAAAAGTCCACCTTTTCTTTTTTATGGCATGTATTTATACTACATTGACTGCTGGGCTTATCACTAAAACGACAGCCCTGGCATCTGCCATTTGAAAAGTGTTTCAAAATAGCTGAAAATTGCTCATAGTAGTTAAATATGGACATAAAACCCTTCATTTTTCCAGCCATATTTTCAAAGTTCTCTAGATTCCCATCAAGTTCTTTGCTTAATAGTACTATTTTACTTTTTTCATAATTTGCACACCTCGAACAATCATTTCCACAAGGAGCTAGATCCTTTATAGCTTGTTCATAATTATTCATTTCAATTCCTCCTCTTATTATGCTTAAAAATTTCCCTACATATATATAGATGCAATAAAAAGAGGAGAGTCACGTTCTATACAAAAATTTTTTTTCTTTATATTCCATTTATTATATTGATAACTTCTTCATACCATTCTTTAGGGGGTCTTGTATCGGGCATATTCTTATATAAGTAATTTATTTTGCCACGTACTTCACAGTTAAAGATATAATTTGATTCTTTATAGTCTAGCTTTGCAATTAATTTATGCTTGTGGGAGTTCTTTTGTAAATCATCTCGTGTTTTAGAGAACTCAATCCAAGCTTTACAACTACAAGGATTATCTACATCTAAAAGATTACAGTGTTCACTAAAGAATGAGTCTAAATTCATATGGGCTCGATAAAGAAGTCCCTTTGTCGCACTTTTTGATATGCCTATTATTTCTGAAACTTCATCTAAAGATAGTCCAAACATATCAATTAACGAAAATGCTATTCGTTGGTTTAATGTGAGACGTCTTACCATTGCAAGGAAACATCCATTTTGCAGGTCTCCAATAGCTTCTTCTACAATCACTTCATCCTCGGGTCTTGGAGGATGATTCACAAGTAAATCTTCTTCTTTTTCAAGAATATTGATATCCTCATAAAGTAATTCACTATAACAATTAGTTTTTCTTTGAATCATAAGAAAATTATTAAAGCATATTTTCCGCAACCAAGCTTTGATTGCATTTGGGTTTTCTAAAGTTGCAATTTTTAACCATGCATTAATGAAGGTTTGCTGTGCCAAATCTTCTGCAACATATGGATCACAGGATAATTTTAAGGCATAGTTATAAACATAAGTCCCATATGTATTTATAAGTAATTCAGTTTCCATCAATTCACTTCATTTCTATATTTTTTATTAATAGTATCATGTATAATATCATTGTCCGAATCTTTATAGTATGCTAGTTTAAATTGACCGGGTATTTACATGACACACTGAATAAGTATTGTAGATAAACTCTTTTAACTATTAACATATCAAAGTGATCTAACTAGAAAGATTATAGCTAGACCACTCATTGGTTACATATTATCCTTTGATTCTGTTCTTTGTATATGTATTACCTAATTACTCAAACACAATAATATCATATGCCGATAAATCTCTCATATTATCTAAAGAAAATTTGATTTCCTTGTAATAGCCTTCACCTTCATGGTATTTTCCGCTAATAATCATTGAAGACATGTCATTTGGTAAACTAGCACTTATTTCTACAGTTGAGTTAGAAATAGTCCCTAAGTCTTTCAACTCACCTTCATCACCCATGTTAGCTATATAGTTTATCTTAACATCCTGTATTTCTCCAAATACAGTGAATTTCAATTTAGTGGTATTATCACCACCAAAATCAACGGATACAGTATCTGCCTTATTACTATTTACAGTATCATGCATTGGTATTATTACACACTTGTAGTTTGTATAATCCACATAAAAATCACCTTGATTTGTTGTGGTGAACGTCTCGTTTTCTAGACTTGGCTTTTTACCATTGCCACCCTCAACATAGCCTATATAGTTTTCATCTGCAATGATTTGACAATTTGATAGGCTTACACTCTGGCCACCCTCTGTTTCAACTTTCTCACCCAACCTAAAACCCGTAATCGTTGCAGCTACTGAAAGTTCATTACCCTCTAATATGTAATTTTGTGTCTGCTCGTCAAGTAATCCATCTACATTACATACACCTTCAAAATTAGTTATACCACTATCAGCATTGACAACATAACTAATAGGTTTATCCATTATTTGACTTGCAGGTGTAAAAATAAATTCATTTTCATTATACATCTCGTTATAATACCCTGTAATTACACCCTTTGTATCAATATTCCCTTTAAGTTCTAATATTAATTCATGCCCCTCAGTATAGTCAATCTCAGATACCTTAAGCCCAGCAATATTTTGACCTACTTTTATATCAGCAGCATAATAAACCGAAGTATTATTAGTATTCTCATTATTGTTTGCATTGTTATCATTATCTGTATCTTTTATACCAGTTGATGCTTGTGGTACACTAAATGGATAGGGCTCATTGGATTTATCCACTAGCTCTGAACTGCCATTCACCTCTAGTATTTCATATTTATCTGTCCAAATATGGCCATCTTCTATAACTCCCTCAGCTTTCACAAATCCACTAAAATCGAATTTGATTTTAACGGGAATCACACTATCCTTACTAAGTAAGATAAATGGTTCCTCATATATAAATTTATCTCTATCTACATAGTTATAGATTTCATCTCCCGAAAAATATACTCTCTCAAAAGTATAGGTTTCATCATTCCATTGTCTTTTAATTTCAATTGGTTTATTAAGTTTGATACCTGGCCCTTCTGGTGGTTCGTTAGACTGAAGTGTTCCTTCTAAAATAAATACATTTTGACTTGGTTTTTCTTCTTCTTTTGGTTCTTCTTTTGGTTCTTCTTTTTGTTTTGCCTCGGCTTCTAATTCAGCCCTGATCTCAGCTTTTAGTTCTTCCTCAGATTTCGTTGCTTCTTTACTGCCGCATGCAGTTAGAACTAACATCATAACTAATACTATACATATTGCCTTTTTCATAAATTTCCCCCTCTTAAACTAGTATTATAAATTGCTGTTTTAAATGCTTTGCATACTATGATATTATACCATCTCTATTATCAAAGGGACAATCTTTTCATGACTGAAATGTCTATACTAATTTATATAGTATTCCCTAGGCTAGAAATTCTTACATATAGAAAATCATATGTCACTAAGCAAATGACATAATTACTTTCTATAGAAATCATCTACTACATGTGGTTTTAAAATCCTCAAAGCTATATTATGCAATTCTGACAAGCAAGGGTTATGAATTTCCTCAACTATAAAAATAATATATACGACGAAGTCTTATAGGGATTTTAAAGTTATTCTTTAAATATCTATATTACTTATAGCTTGTCCTATGGTGAAGGACTCCCCCTGTCCTTCATACTTTGTTTGTTTTCTTTCCTTCCCTTTCTAATATATCATTCCATATCTCCCAACCTGCTTTATGATGGGCTTCAAGTATCTTCTCTATTTCTTCTGGGGTCTTTGGCTCTGGAGCAACTACATGGACTACTGTATTGCCAAAATAGTATGTGGCATCGTAGGTCTTTTCTTTATCCACTACCCGAACTTTCATAATGTCTTTACCCCCTTTGTGTATTCTTATGAAATATCCAGTTTGTACTATTCATAGGTAGAAGAAATAAAGGGGATAAAGAATACTTTATTATGGCTTAGTATATGTTTTACTTTACTCCATAATAATAGTGTATTATACTAATATTGTTTTAGAAAAGTTTTTAGATAAAGGAAGTGTTATTATGCCAATTGAGCAAATTGCATAATTCCCTTCTACAAAAACTATCTACCATATGTAGTCTAAAATTCTTCAAAGCCATACCATATGTATTATGCAATTCTGCCAAGTAAGAGTTATGCAATTTCCTCAATTATAATTTCAATGCTATCATTCTTTATTCTATATTCCATAGTAGAAATTGCTGGCTATGATGATATTGAATCGATTTTATTAATACTATGCTCCACCATAATTGGTTGTACATTTTGGATAGTTGAAACTATGAAAAGTGCTAAATCAGATTATAAACCTCTAGATATATCGGATTTTATAACCACTTTTTTTAAAAGTGACCAAAAGTGATTAGAAAAGTAATTAACTCTTATTATGCTATATAATCATATTGATATGCAGCTAATTATAGTTCATTTACTCCAAAGTCTATGTTTTTCGCCTGCTTTGAAAACCCTATATATATTCCTTATACTTGTATCTCCTATTTAATGCAAGGGCTTTTCTTTATATTCTTCCAGCCAAACATCATAATATGGATTTTCCCATTTCTCATTATTTTCATAATATTCAACTTCATTTATACAAGCAATGAGAGTTTTTATATTATGGTTATCCAGATACCATCCTCCCCCGCTATCCTTCACCTTATTAGGAAGAATATTTTGATCAGCCCTACCTCTACCAACAAAATTTTCTCCGACTAAACCTACTTTAACTGGCAATCCATCTGCATCAAATGCCATAAAACCAATAGTATAGCTTTTTACTCTTTTATTTGAAGTATTATTCCTTACTTTAACAGCAATAAAATTAGTATTTATACTATCAGTATATTGTCTTGTGGAAATAACTTCTACCTCTTGATTGCTTTTAAGCTCTTCCATCTTTACTCTATGTTCTTCAGCTTTTTTTTCATCATTTAACTTCGTATAGGTAGCTTCTTTTACAAGTAGATCCGCATCATTTGGAATGATAAGTAGGGCTTCTTTAATTATTTTTAATGCTTTTTCATAATTCTTACTTTTTCCACTAGCTTCGATCTGATTGACAATATCAGTTTTGTATTCTCCAATAATGCTTTTTATCTCTTCTTGAGCATTGCCGTAATCCCCGTCTGCTTCAATTACTTTATTTAATTCCGAAACTGCATCCCCATATTTTTTAGCTTCCTTAAACTTCAATCCTTTTTTATAGGCAACCCTTGAAGTATGTAATTCCTTAACTTCTTTCAATCCCTTATCTGTTTCACTTACTAACAATTTAGTTTTTTTAATACTCTCAAGTGCTAAAATCGATTCATCATAACCTACTTCTTTTGTTTTAAAATCATTTAAGATCTCTTCTATTTGATTTTTCAACTTTTTTTCTATTTCATTTTCTTTTTCCAAGTCACCTTTTATTTTTTCATTATATAATGAAATTGCCTCTGTATACTTACTATCCTTTACTGCATTTACGAATTTGTTTACTGGATTCGTTATAAATTTAATAGAAAAAAATATTCCACCCACAATAAATAATCCGGCTAAACTCAATATAATTATTTTTTTGTGGGATAATACAATTTCATTTTTCCCCTTTATATTGTTGTCTATCTCTTTCTGATTTTCACCACAATAGTTACAGAACAAACTATGGTCTCTAATTTCTTTTCCACACTTTCTACAAAACATAATTCGGAATTCCCCCCTATTCAATATATAGCCAACTATATATATTATGCAAACTTTGTAAAATCCCTCTGACTGTTTTTGTGAATTTTTGTCTTTTTTTGTTAGGACGAAAGAGATAGTACTTTTCTTCTACTAAGTTCCAAATACTATCTTTTTAGCTATCAAACTAATACAGCTTAAGAATTAAATATTCCCTAAGCCTCAAATTTCCAACCAAAATTATGCAAAATATGATATATTAGTATTAGCTATTTAAAAAGGTGGTGTTATCATAATCATGGCTCCTTGGTATTCAAGATTATCTTTTTTAGCTTTTTTACCTTTAGCTCTACAATTGGTTATATACATTCTAAGTATGATCGGATTGATTAAAGCTATTAAAGCACTAAACATATACATTAGTAAAAATTCCTAGATTTGAAAGACTGAAGATTATCTTTAGTCTTTCTTTCGTTAGCTCTTATATTAATGTTGCTTATTTCTGTAATATCTAATATAATTGACGTAAAATTCATTAGGTTGTGAGATTTTGAAAAAATCGACAGTTTATATGATTACTTTTATATTTACTATATTTATATCTTCAACTATTACTCATTTCGTGTCACGTTTATTTGGCATTATTTTAAGTTCAATTATTTGCTTCTTCTATATTCGTTATATAGTAAATAGAGAGTTATATAACAAACGTTAATATCTTATTTAATACAGGATCTTTTTTTGGAAATCAAAGTAATTTTATGCATTTTCACCATAATTTACGATATTATGTTATAATATAAACTATCTTTATTTAAAGAAAGATGGTGAAATTATGAATATTAAAAACCTATTCTTATTCAATGGACGAATCAATCGAAAAAAGTATATTTTCTACCAACTTGTTTTCCCAATTTTGATTTTGCCCTTAAGTTTTTATAACCCTGATAATATTTTTTTAATTTTAATAAAAACTTGTTTGAATTTGTCTATTGCAATTATTCTTGTTTCTAAATCAGTTCAACGTTTACATGATATGAATTTTTCAGGAGTGGTTGTCTTAATTCCTTTAATTTTAGGATTTCTGGGAAATTTCTTAGATAGTCTAATTTTTCCGATGATAGTATTGGGTTACTATATTCACTTAATGATAAAAAAAGGTACTATTGGCCCAAATAAATATGGTGATGATCCTTTAGGTCCTACTAAGCAAACGAATACTTTTATAAATGAGGCTGAATAAGAAATTGTTCTAAGAAAGTTTTTTTGTATTTCTATGCATAAATTCTATTTGACTCTGCGGAGCTTATAACAATTATTTTAATGATTAAATTCAAAGACTCATTAAAAATTTTCTAAACAAATCAGAGTGAAAATTAAGGGATTGCTGCTCATGTCAAAATATTGAAAACAATAAATATATGATTAAGCTTTTGCATCACAGTAAAATTGTCTTAAAGATATCTGATGAAAATGAAGTTATATATAGTGTTTGGTTTGAATTTGGTAAAATTTAAATAACAAAAGTTACCACCCTTAAAGTAGTACTAGTGGCTACTAGATATATTATCCAAATATTAATCCCTTTATATGTCCAATATCAATATCTTTGCCGAGTATCTTATTTATAAGATAGCATAAAATGTGACTAAAAATTTTTGTTTGAATTCTTCGGTTATTAAGTATAGATTTCTACGAGTTCTATTAAATCTTGTTCTATACCCTATACATGGGAATAAATCTTTAAAATTACGCTTTACAAAATTGAACCATGCATTTTCAGAATAGATAGTCATTAATTCACCAACTATACTTATTGTTAGGGCTTTTATATTTGTAAATTTTAACTATCACAACGAGTAAAGTTACTTATTATATAGCATTGTTATCAAATTGTATAACATTTGAGCAACCTCTGCCCTAGTTGAAGTTGCATTTGGGTTTAATTTATCATCTCCACTTCCATTTATAATACCTCTATTGATCAGGTATTCAATAGCTCCCACAGCATAGCTAGATACTTCACCATTATCAGCAAAATCCGCAAGTCTATCTCCGTTATCTGTTAGTTCATCAAGTCTTTCACTTACTTCTAATGATTTATATAACATATACATCATATCTTCACGGCTGATTGCTCTATCGGGTTCAAAGCTTTTGCCAAAAATTTCAGGTAATATACCGTTTTCTCTCGCAATCCATATGTTTTCTGTATACCAATTGTCTTCCTCAATATCTGTATAACCTATATCAGTTCCATCTGCTTTAAGATTAAAGTATCTTACCATTAAAGTTATAAACTCAGCTCTAGTAATGACTCCTTCTGGGGTAAATTCGGTCTCACTTCTTCCATTTACAATTTCTCTTGATGCTAACATCTCTATGGCTTCTTTACCCCAATGCTCCAAAACATCATCGAAGGTTATATCTACATACATTAGCGCATAGTTACTTAAATGGTTCGTTTTAAATCTCATTACTCCATTTACTACTATACCCTCCATGATTTGTGTTTCATCGTTTTCATCAATATATACAGCAACTACTTTGTGTTTTTTATATTTACCTTTAATCGGTATTTCTATAACTATTGGTGTTTTAGATTTAAATCGTGTTTTTTCTCCATCTACAAATACGCTTATATCGTAAACCGGCAAATCACCTATTTTCTGTTCGAGATCATCAGATAATTGAAGCTTATTTTTATCTACTTCCTTAATTTTAGCTTGCACTGTCTTATTCTTTAACTCTTTGAAATCCTCGCCATTAAAGGTTATTTCAACTTTCTCTTGTTTAACAATAATGGGTGTACTGTCCCCTTTTTTGTATTCTGCTATAGTTACAGCATTATCAACTGAATTTGATGTACTTTTTCTTTTCGATCGTGATTTAGTTGATATTATATTTGAAGATGCTTCTGCACGCACTATAGATAAATCGTAAGCAGTTGTTGTACCATTCTCAGCAGTAACTACTATAGGCACATTATTACTTCCGACCCCTAATGAAATACTCTTACTGGTGACACTATCACCAGCAATGGTCATTGTTGAATACTGAGAGTTCTTAGAAGCATTAACAACAACTGAACTTACACCATTAGCTACATTCAAACTATACGAAGTTGTACCTGTTGAAAAACTAGGTGATATACCATAGCCTGATACCCTTAATGCACTCAATGTACTATCTGTATCAGGTGGTCTTTCAGTCACATTGATTGTATAAGTTTTGGTTTCATCGATACTCGACTTAACTTTTAAAACAATCTGTTCTGGACTATTAAATGTGATGGTCTTCTCAGTTCCATCATCATACACCTCATCGGTATTGCCATCATAGGTTAATGTCATATTCGTGTATGTTGGATTATTTGGAACAGCTTTAAATTTTAGTTCCTTAGTTCCAGCCACTGCTTTAACATTGTAAGTCAAAGTTGCTGGATCAAAGCTTAAAATATCATTACTACCTGCTTTTAAATATATCTCACTCAAAGCAGTTCCATCAACTACCTTAATATTGTACACATAAGTTTCTTTAGCAAAACCAGCCTCACCTTGTGTGCCTGTAGTAGCATTAATAGTAACTGAGTAGTTTCCTGGTGTAAGTTCTTTCGTTTCAACAGCATTCGCTCCAACAACTAGTGAGGAAATATCAGATGTTGCAGTGATTACTGCACCACTATCTAATCTATCAATCCTCATTTCCAAGGTAGTCATGTTACTAGAGATTACAACATCATAAGTATGTGTATTCTTATTAAAGGCATATGATGAGTATAAACTTTTCATACTTGAACCATCAAACAAAATAAGTACAATATTTGAAACGTCCGCACTTCCATGACGAGTTACATTTATGGTATATACTCTTGAACTGTAATCAACTTGTCCTTCTGTCCCTTGAGTGACCTTTACTAGAATAGTATTTAATCCTGTTTCAAGGGCTTTGGTTGCATTGCTATCATAATCATTATTACCTATTTTATATTGATATGATGCACCAGTTGCTTCATTTGATGGTACCAACTTAAAACTGGTCACATCATAATCAACACTATAGTTTATCGTTGATGCTGGTTCTCTATATATATCTGCTGGTTGTTCTACACTATTTATTAATTTGATCAAATTCAATGAACTAAGATCCACACCATTATCTCTTATAAATTTAATTTTATAGTATTGAGTCCCACCATTGGTATTGGTGACTCTTATTTTAATAGTATTTTGACTTGCTGGCACCGGTTTATATGTATTAAAATCCAACGTACTATTATACGGACCATCATTAAGTGCATAAGTAACAGTAGATGCTTTAATTTCTGGTGTTCCACTGACACTCCAATTTGAATCATAAGGTAATCTACCTAAATCATATAACATTGTCTCTTTATCAAAACCAATAATTTGTGAGCCATTAAAGTTTAAGTCACTTAATGATAAAGAGTCTCTATCTTTAGTCAATCTAATGTTATAAGTTGTTTTTCTTGTTGCTTCATCATTTGATATGATTTCAACTTTTAATGTCACATCACCTGAGGAAACATCAAATGTTTTACTACTTTTTACAACATCATCAATTTTAATAATTGAATTCGATGCAGTAAAATGCAGCGTTACCATATCTGAATTTACAATAAGTGTTTGATCTAAAAGATCATAGTCAAACAAATGAGATATAGTACCAGAAGATCCTGTAGCCACTAAAGATTCAAGTTTTGGCATCTCACTTGTTATTTGTGTAGATTCTTCAGCTACAACTTCCGCTGTAAAGACACAAAGTATACACAGAACTAAAAAGATGACAATCAAAATATTTTTTTTCATTTTCTTCCCCCTTAAGATTGAAAGCTATAGTCAGTTGCAGAACCCTACAACTATTGAAAAAACTATATATTTTAACACTTTCAAAAAGGATTTCCCCCACTCAATGTAGAATTATTAATATATTCCTAAGTACATTAAAAATCTAAAAAAGAGAGGGCCCCCCATGAAAGCAAATTGTAAACAAATAACTTTTTTGATTCTATTTTAAGAGCTAGTAAATAGCTTGCTAAAATCCTTGAAAACAAAGGACAAGGTAAAGACTTTCATATCCACAATCATGCTTATTCTAAAATGCCAAAGACCGCATCTACCAACGATGATACCCCTTGCGAATTTATTCTATAGCAACTAAATTATATTCTACATTACTATTATCAATATATTTAAGGAAGCTATCTGAATTTTATATATACTCATTTTTAATTATTTATGTAAATATCATTAAAATCCTTTAGCTGTTTTTGTCGAATGCAAAAATATATTGGAATAAATTGCTGATGTTTAGTACCCTCTGTTTTTAGAGAAAAAATATAAGTGTAAAGCCAAAGTCCTTCACTACTAGTAAAAACAATATATCTTATTGGTCTTATCTATAAAATCTTATCAAGTAATTTTCTACCCTATATAAACTCAAAAATCTTATATTTTTATTACACATTTTAATTACATTTATTAGAAAAATACGTTGAAAACAGAACGTAAGTTCACCATGCGACAAGGGTGATCTATTGATTGAAATAGAAAAACTTGAAACCATACTAGTCGAAAACAACATTATCTTAGAATTTTCTCTTTTCTTTTTAAGGTTATCTCATGTTTTTAATTTTTTAAAATAAATATATAGTTATAAGCATTTATTTTACGGAAGGTGAGTATATGGATAGGATTTGTATGTATCTAAGAAAATCTAGGGCTGATGAAGAAGCTGAAAAGTATAATGAAGGAGAAACCCTTGCTAAGCATAAAAAAATATTATTAAAAGTTGCAAAGGATATGAACTTAAATATTGTAAAAATTCGTGAGGAAATAGTTTCTGGTGAAAGTTTGGTTCATAGGCCTGAGATGCTTGAGCTTCTAAAGGAAGTGGAGCAAAGCATGTACGAAGCTGTGCTTTGTATGGATATGGATCGTCTTGGTCGTGGTAATATGCAAGAACAAGGACTTATACTGGAAACCTTTAAAAAATCCAATACAAAAATAATAACACCTCGTAAAACATACAATCTCCGTGATGAGTTTGATGAAGAATATTCTGAGTTTGAAGCATTCATGGCCCGTAAGGAACTAAAAATAATCAATCGTAGGTTGCAGCGTGGTAGGATTCGCTCCATCGAAGACGGAAACTATATCGCTACTTTACCACCCTATGGCTATTTAATACACTATGAAGGTAAAGCTAGGACCCTTAAACCCCATACTGAACAAGCTGAGGTCGTAAAATTGATTTTTGATTTATATACAAAAGAGGGAATTGGTTGTAATAAGATTTCCCACAAACTTAATCAGTTAGGATACAAAACCTATACCGGTAAGAAATGGTCAAATGCATCGATAATCAGCATAATAAAGAATGAAGTATATACCGGTAAAGTACAATGGATGAAGAATAAAATAAAAAAATCAAGTAAGCCAAATCAAACTAAGGAAGTCCAGATGAGGCCGAAAAACCAATGGATAACAGTAGATGGAAAGCATGAGGCTATCATTTCTGATGCTGTATTTAGAGCAGCACAGGAAATATTGAGCTCACGCTCCCATGTTCCCTATAATACAAGGATAACTAATCCCCTTGCCGGCATTGTTAAATGCAAACTATGTGGTGCTTCTATGGTTTACAGACCCTATGGTGAAAAACCGGCTCATCTTATATGTTATAAAAATTGTGGAAATAAAAGTTCAAAATTTATATATGTTGAGGAAAGACTGTTGAAGGGCTTAAAGGAATGGCTTACGCAGTATAAAGCAAAGTGGAATAAAATCGTTTCCTCTAATGATTATAGTATGGATGAAATAATTGATATACATAAAAATGCTTTGAAAAATCTCAAGACTGAATTAACCCAGCTAGAAAAACAAAAAAACAGTCTACACGATTTTTTAGAACGTGGAGTTTATGATACAGATACTTTTTTAGAAAGGTCTGAAAATCTTACCAATAGAATAGAAATAGTGAAGTCAAATATAGAAAAAACAGAAAAGGATCTAGAAACTGAAAATAACCATATGGATGCTCAAAAAGAAATAATACCTATGGTTGAAAAGGTACTGGATTTGTATAGCAGATCAAAGGATGCCGAGAAAAAAAATAGACTTCTGAAAACAGTTTTGGATTATGCTGAATATGGTAAGATGAAGCATGAAAGAAATGACCAGTTTACACTTACCCTATATCCTAAGCTTCCTAAATAAGTTGTATTTTATATAAAGCACTGTGATAGAACCTATGAAAATACTATATAGATAGACTACCGATAAACAGTTAAGGGGAATTCATTGCCCTCTTTATCAATACCTATAGGTTCTTGGATAGAAACTTCATTCTTAGTTTTTTTGCCAGCTCTAATTGTCATTAATATTTCATTTGCTATGTTTACCAAAATGCCACTTTTATATTTCAAAATCAAAGCCTTTTATATTCTACTTATAAACTTCTCTAATATTTAACATCATATTAATGTATACTTAACATTCGGCTGTTAATATATAATTACAAGGAACAGCATATATGGTATTATTCCTCTCTTAAAATATTAAAAGTACAGCAAAGGAACTTCCGCTTTAGGCGGAAGTTCTCTTTACATATGCAATTTTGCCAGGTCAAGGGTTCTGCAATTCCTTAAACCATCATTGATTAACTATGTCTGTAATTTTTATCTTACTCAGTTCCTTTATCATTGTTTTACATAATTTAATTGCATCCTTTATATCAAAATCAATTTCATCTGAATTAGATTTATAATCTTCTATCTGCTCCTTCCAAGTACCTATTTCATATTCCTTTGACATATTGAATATCTCATGCAAAGAAAGTTCGTCCTTATAATCATCAAATAATATATTAAAGGTCTCCTTTAATTGATTTAAAACATTTTTTCTATACATATTCACATTTGTTGGCCCCCTTTACATCAATATATGTAAGATATTGATATTATTTATATATAATGAAACAATTTATGTATATGTTTGAATGTCTTATGTATAAATATTTTAATTAATTCACCTTATTTTTAACCCTCCATACACTGAAGTAGGAAGAAGGTGAGTTTATGAAAAATATATTTAATATCAGTGGCAAAATGGATAGAATTGATTATTTTGGTTATAGCTTTTTATTAGGATTGATCTCATTTATTGTGGGAGCTTTAATTTTTTATGTTAATAATTTATTTTCAGTATTTGTGCTTTTATTGATTTGTATTTTTGTCATCATTTTCGCCATTAATATTACAGTCAAACGACTTCATGATCTAGGACGGCCTGGAATACATTGTTTATTATTATTGATTCCTGTATATAATATTTATTTCTCAATAATCCTATTATTCAAAAAAGGGACAACGGAATGACGAAATAGTATATTTAGAATAAAAGTTTAGGAATATCTAATACCTTTGTTTTTGGTAAGATTTTCATAAGAAATCACCTCAATAAAAAATGGCTCCATTGTGAATTTGGAACCATTTTTTATAATTTCAAACCTTGTAACAAAATCCTTTCATCTATCTGCATCATAATTCCTTAAACTCCTTCAAGGGATAATGGGTATTTACTATTCCTTCCCCCATATCCTCTTCACAATATGTACAAGCCTCCAAATAAGCCCTGATCTCATCTATTTTACCTTCTTTAACCATCTTAACTAATTTCCCCACAACTATTTCTCTTTGTGCATTAGTTATTTTATCCCTTATCTCTTCTTGTTCATCCAATTCAAGCTCTTCAAACTTTTTACCTCGCACTATTATATTTGTCTTCATTACATCACCTCAATACAGCCTATGAAGATACTGGATTGTACTATACGTATATTAAGGCACATAAAAAATAAACAGGTCAGATCTCAAAGTAATCTCCATTGTTTTTCCAGGTGATTCATCATGGAAATGCTCACTGTAGGCAAGGGATGAATTAATCAGGAAAAGAATTAAAGTGCCCAGTCCCATGACCAGTTTATTTTTTTGAATATGCCTAATCTATTATTCTAGTTTTAAGTTGCTAATAGCTTCATATAATTTAATATATATCCATAAGGGGTGATGACATGATAGCAGCAATTTATTCTCGTAAATCCAAGTTCACTGGCAAAGGTGAATCCACCCAAAATCAAATACAATTATGTGAACAATATGCGAAAGACCACTTTAATGTAAATAAAATTATGATCTATGAAGATGAAGGGTTTTCCGGTGTAAATTCACATAGACCGGAATTTCAGAAAATGCTGAAGGATGCAAAGGAAAAAAGATTTAATATCCTTATCTCCTATAGATTGGATAGAATCAGTAGGAATATTTCAGATTTCTCGAATTTGATTGAGCTGCTTCAAAATAAGAACATAGGGTTTGTATCTATTAGAGAGCAATTTGACACCTCTACCCCCATGGGTCGAGCTATGATGTACATTGCATCGGTTTTTGCACAACTTGAGAGGGAAACAATAGCCGAAAGGATAAGGGATAACATGCTGGGTTTAGCTAAGACTGGAAGATGGCTAGGTGGCAATCCTCCTACGGGCTTCAAAAGTGAATCCATACTCTACCTTAATTCTAATATGAAAGAAAAAAGGATGTATAAGCTAACACCTGTAACAGAAGAACTAGAACTAGTTAAGCTTCTATTCAAAAAATATTTAGAATTTCAATCTTTATCAAAGCTTGAAACTTACTGTATACAAAATTACATTAAAACTAAAAATGAAAAGAACTTTTATAAATACTCTTTAAGAAATATTCTAACCAATCCAGTATATGCAGGGGCCGATCAGTATTCTTATAAATATTTTGAAGTAAATAACTCACAAATTGCTTGTTCTAAAAAAGAATTTACAGGTGAATATGGAATAATGGCCTATAATAAAAATCTTGTAGTAAAAGGAAAATCTAATAAAACAAAAGCTATGGATGAGTGGATAATTGCAATAGGAAAACATAAGGGCATTATATCGGGTAAAGATTGGGTTAAGGTTCAAGAAATCATAACTAAAAATAAAGCCTTGGCTCCCCGTAGAAATACTTCACAGATTGCCCTTCTATCAAACTTTTTAAGATGCTCTAAATGCGGTTCATTCATGAAGATAAAATACGGACGGCTGAAGGTAGGAACGGATACAAGACATTATTATTACGTCTGTAACTCTAAGGAAATATCTAAGGGAAAACTATGTAATAATAAAAATCTGACAGGAGAAAAAATTGATACTGAAGTTATAAGGGCTCTATCAAGGAAAATGAAACCCGGATCAATAAATGCCCTTGATAAAATTAAAAAGAATATGCAAAAAAAGAATCATCAAAATATCATAGCAGCCGATAGAATCAAAGAAAATAAAAAGTCCATTAATACTCTTTTAAAACAGCTTTATTATAATGACAATCCTAATGTGTCACAATACATTTTTAATGAAATTGAAAAGCTAGATAAAGAAATCAGTGATATGGAATCTAATATTAAAAACTATAATGCTGAAATAAAATCCTTTAATATAAATATATTACAGGATATAACAATCGATTTTACTAGATCAGTTGATATCTCTAGCCTTGAAGAGAAAAAAATTTTTTTGAATAATATAGTTGATAAAATTAATTGGGATGGAAAAGAATTAAATATCATACTGTTATAAACCCTTAATTTACTAATTATTGCTTAATCAAACGTTCAAGAGTCTTTACACTGAAAGTATCATAATCCTCGGTTTTTATATTCCCAGTATAAGGGTCCATATACATAACTTTTTTCATTGTCGAAGTCTCTGAATATCCAACAATAACTACAGCATGTCTTGTAGTTTCTAAATCAAGACCTACAATTATTGGATTTTTGTATTTTAAAATTTCAGCTTTAATTACATCAAAGGAAATGGGCTGTTTTGACTCAAATAAGTCATACTTTATATTATAGCTATCCACTCCATACTTAATTTCAAAGGGATAACCTTGAACATCGTTGTCATGTCCCTTTATTTTTGAAATAAAATCAATTTGTGAAATATCATTAACTCCAAAATATTTCAAAACCGAAACTGAACAAGCTGACCAGCACCAATTAGACTTTTCTTGATTTTCTAAAGGAAAATTCCTTAACATTATTTCATAATTATTAGACTGGGGCCTTTTAATCCAAAAATCATATAGCCCTGTTTCATTTTTGTATCCACGAATTTTTATATAATATGTTTTTCCAGCAATTAAATTGTATTCCATCCTAAAATTTCTTTCTAACCCTACATCATCATTAGAATCTAAAAGGTTCTTATTACTATCATATAGGCATCCCATAATATCCGTTGAGCCCGATGAAAAGAAAGTGAACATTCCACTTCTTGTTGTCGTTAATTTATAGTAATCTTCTTCATTCTCTTTTGATATTCCAGCGGATATAATTACCGTATCCTTATCTTGTATAAAATTAATTTCAGATGTATAAGTGAAAGAATTATTATCCTCAGCATAAACTTTAGTCATCAACAATAGCATAATGATTATTAATGTTAATGAAGGAACTTTTCTCATTTCAATTCCCCTCACCTTTCTTACTATAGTGTAGTATTTCATCTCCTAGTATTGGTCGTTCAAAGCAGATATCCAACGCAATATATTCCCACTCTTATCTTTGTTAAATTTCACAGCTCAATATAGATATTCCAGTTAAACAGTTAATTTATACATATCTATATCCTCAATAATTGAGCAAAATTGGAATAATTTACATCCATAAATATATATAATAGCTAATAATATCTATTTTCTTTCTAAATTTTGCTAATTGACTACATAAACTATAGTATCGTTAATATTCATTCTTGTCCATAGCGAAATATGTCGAAGTGTGTCGAAATTATTTTTTAAGCATTCATTCCTATGCCCCAAAATACTTTGTCCTCCAAACTGATGAATGACCAGATTTTTCCCATAGTATATGTTATAATACTTAAGTAATTATTCAATAGAAGGGAGGTATTCTGTAATGGCCATCTTTCCACTTTATATTTTTGGAGGTATAGGTTTATTATTAATAATTGGTCTAGTCTTTATCTTGTTAAATAGGAATTAAAAAAATTGCATACTCAATTTAATAAATAGGGTGATTAAATTAATCTTAATTAAGGTCATAGGTCTATGAGATCATGCTTTGATTTCATAATAATCCATAGTAAATATCTCTATAAAGCCCTATGACCTATAAATACAGGTTATAAAATTGAATTATTCCCCCAAGCCCTTTCCAACGATGCTGTAGCAATGCATATAGTCTAGTCCATTCCCTTCTTTCTTCCTCTTCTAGTAATATCATAAATTAGCTTTGTATGGTAATTTCTTCTTGTTCTATAATATGCGTAACATTATGATTTGAATTATCCGAGCAAATTGCATAATTACCTTCTGCAAAAACTATCTACTATATATAGTCAAAAAACCTTAAGAACTATACCATCAAATATGCTTATATCTTAAGCAATTAAATATAGGATGATATTCGCATATCAGGCTTAGCCAAGTAAGAGTTATGCAATTTCCTCATCCTTAAAATTTTCAAAGTCAATATCAAAATAAATCCTATTCTGCCTAGCTATAATAATTATTACTTATGCTATGTGCAAAGATTTATCGAGGTTATTTCGTGGTAATTATTAACATTTTTCCATTTCTCGTCATAATGTGCTATAATATTACAGAGGAGGTTTTGGTATGAAAGCTACGGGAATTGTTAGAAAACTTGATAGGTTGGGAAGAATAGTTCTTCCAGCGGAACTTAGACGAACTATGTCTATAGAAACAGGTAATCCCATAGAGATATTTTCTGATTCTAATAGTATTATTTTGGCTAAGTATAAGGAAAAGTGTTATATCTGTGGTAATGAGGATGATCTGACAGAGTTTAAGGGCAAACACGTGTGTCATAATTGTATAGATGAATTGTTGAAGAAATTTTCTGACTATTAATGATGCTGATACAATAAATTGTAACATTACAAACTGCTTCTAGTAGTAGTTTGTATTTTTTTTTATTTCATAAGGTCTTATTATCTGAATATATCTCCATAAAAAATCAAATAATATATCTGATTCTTTTACTAGGAGGTGAAATAATGCCAAATAACAGTATAGGATGTAATGTTACGGAGTGCAGACATCACGCTGGAGCCGTTAATCAATGTTCCCTTAATCACATTGAAGTTGTTAAGCATAAAAATCCTGCCACATGTCCAGAATGCACAGATTGTCAAAGCTTTGAAAAAAAATAATATCATTAATCCTCACTTTTAAGTGAGGATTCAGGCTGTTGACAAACCCGAATTTCTTCGTTGTTGCCTAGGCCAAGGACCCTTACGTATGTCTGTATACGCTGCGGCCTCTCGGTTTCAGCACGCCTCGAACTTCAAATTGTTAGGCAGCCTGCCATCTTGTTGACTTTGTCAACAATCTTAATTGCAAAATCTACTTTACTTCCCTATACAATGGTTTAAAATATCCAGAGTAGCTTTTTAGTAAACATTGTATTTTCTATACATCTTGCTGCATAAGTTGCGAGTCTTGTGCCTTTGCTTGTATCGAAGGTAGTTATTGCCTTTATTAAGCCAATTGTACCAATAGATATAAGGTCATCCACATTGTATCCTGTATTGTGATACTTTTTTACTACATGGGCAACAAGTCTAAGATTCTTTTCAATCAATATGTTTTTAGCATTCTCATCACCCATAGAATACAACTTTAGATATTTCTCTTCATCTTCTTGATTAAGAGGTTTTGGAAAGGAAGTATTGTTTGCAACAAATGCAGATAAAAATAATAAAGGAAGCGATACAAGAGTTAACCACATGTAGGATGCCACCCCCATAGTTTTAGTCACTTTAAATTATATGTTTGCGATACCTATTTTGTGCATGTCTTGGGAAGGATTTTTTTACATTCCCATTCCCAGCATATTCTTCGCAATATTAGAAAATATGGGAGTAGCTATTTTGCCTCCGCTTCCCTTTTCTTCAACTATTACAGTCACTACGTATTCAGATTTTTTCCCTAGAAAAAATCCTGTAAACCAAGCATGAACAGTCTCTCCATTTTTTCCAACTGCCTCTGCGGAACCAGTTTTACCATAGGTCTCTGTACCATCTATATTAGCTCTTTTACCTGTACCTTCTTTAACAACCTTTCTCATCATTCTTTTAATCTTGGTGGCAGTATCACTTGAAACTACTCTATTTATTTCTTTATCATTATATTTATCTAAAATTTTACCGTTACTGTCTGTTAATCCCTTCACAAGTCTTACTCCTACATCTATTCCATCATTAGCTATTATATTAGTAAATCTTGCCACCTGTAATGGAGTAACTTCAACGGTACCTTGTCCAATGGCTATATTCCCTATCCCTGGCCCTTTAACATAATCCTGTGAAGGTAAAATTCCCCCTACTTCTTCGTCAATCTTAATTCCCGTTTTTTTACCAATACCACACTTTTCTGCCATCTCAAGAAGCCTTTCTCCCCCAAGTGCTTGAGTTGCCTGTATAAATATTGAATTGCAGGATAATGTGAAGGCATCTTCAAAGCTTAGCTCACCATGTCCACCTCTTTTGTAACTATTGCATTTAATCATATTTACACCTAACATCTCATATCCCTTACAGATTGATTTATCACTCAGATCGATCACATCATTTTCAAGTAATGCGGCGGCAACAACGATTTTGAAAACAGAACCAGGTGGATATGAGATTTGAACAGCTTTATTATATAGCTCCTTTGATTTACTATCTAAGTGAGCTTCTATATTACCTTGATCAAAATTTGGTCTGCTTGCCATGGCTAAGATATCTCCTGACTTGCTATCTAGAACCACAACACTGCCAATATAGTTATTTTTATCTAACTCACTCTCACATATTTTTTGAATATCACTGTCCAAAGTAGTAATAATATTTTTTTTGGTCACTTCATCACTTTCAATAAGTATATATCCATATCCAGGAATAATCCTATTATGGGCATCAAGTATTGCACCAATCCTTTTCTCCCTATTTTCCACAAGCTCCTTATCAAAGGATTTTTCAAGTCCTGAAACTCCATTATTTTTAGACTTATTTACATATCCTATAACATGGGATGCCAAGCCCCCCTCAGCGTACCTTCTGGAACGCTCAACTGTAGATACCCCAATATTTCTTATCATCTTCTTAATTAAATTTTCATCATAATTGTTAATCAAAAGCTCTGTTTTCTTATCCTTTAAAATTTTATTAGCTATTTCCTCCCTACTTAATCCTGTTAGCTCCACTATGGTATCAATATTTTTTTTACTTAAATTAAATCCAGGATCTAAAATCAAATAGCTTTCTTTCCCCTTATTTGTTAAAGATTTTCCATTTGTATCATATATCGTTCCCCTATCAGCAATAGTTTGTGTCACCCGAAACCATTGTTCAAAGGCTTTTTTACTGTATTCATCTCCCTTTATAATTTGAATATAAAATAGTCTTATTATTAGGAGGCATAGCACTAGGCCTATGGCTCCAAAGACAGTAAAAATTCTTTTTTCCTTCAAGCCATCATTATTTTTTACTCTTCTTTTTTCTTTGACGGTTTTATCCATAAAAAAACACCTTCCCTCTATTGATTATTGACATAAGAGAAAAGGTCTATACTCCACTTTAGGCATATGAAAAAAATAAACAAGTCAAGTTACGAAAGGAATCAAAGGTACAAGTAAGGTGACTAGTTTATTTTTTAAATATGCCCTATATTGCAAAGCTATCGCCATTTTGTTTTTCATAGATTATTGATTTTACTTTAGCTACAACTATATCAATGGCAACCTTATTATATCCACCCTCTGGTATAATGATATTGGCGTATTTTTTCGTCGGTTCGATAAATTGTTGATGAGCAGGCTTTACGGTTTCAAGATATTGAGTTATTACGGACTCTAGGGTTCTTCCCCTATCGGATATATCCCTTACTATTCTTCTGATAACCCTTACATCTGCATCGGTATCTACAAATATTTTAATATCCATTAGATCCCTTAATCTTTTATCCTCTAAAATCATTATTCCCTCTAGCATTATAATATCCCTAGGGTCAACCTTTATAGTTTCTGCTTTTCTAATATGATTTGAAAAATCGTATATTGGTTTATTTATTGATTTACCATCCAATAAGCCCTTAAGCTGCTCAAGAAGTAACTCTGTATCAAAGGCCAGAGGATGATCATAGTTAGTTTTGGTTCTTTCCTCGAAGGATAAGTGCTTTTGATCTCTATAGTATGAGTCTTGTTCAATAATACATATATTTTTTTCAGGTAGGCTTTCATATATCTCCTTTGCCACAGTAGTTTTACCAGAACCAGTACCCCCAGTAATTCCAATTAGTATTGGTCTATTCAACTTAATCGTCCTCCCTTTTTCTCCTTAATATATAATATTTTTCAACAGGTTTATCCATAGACATTTTAATTTTTTGTTGTGCATGTGGTGCTACATCTATTTCATTATCCTTATCATCTAGCATTATTTTGATTTCTTGCTTGAAGCTTTTATAATCTGGACCAATAACCTCTATATGGTCTCCTTTAAACATTCTATTTCTTTGTTCAACTATGGCTAGACCAGTTTTTTCATCATATTCTAAGACCATTCCAATAAAATCGTATTCTCGTATATATGAGCTAGAAGTATATAATTGATCATCCTTAGTTGGCTTGTTTAGGTAAAAACCATTAGTAAACTTTCTATGACTTACTTTGCTGAGTTCTTCTAACCATTCAGGATTAAACTGGAATTTTTCCGGAGACTCAAGATATTCATCAATAGCTTTTCTATATACTCTTACGGTATTAGCAACATAGTATATACTCTTCATTCGTCCTTCGATTTTCAAGCTGAATATACCCGAATTAATTAACTCTGGTATATGATTTATCATACATAAATCCTTAGAATTAAAGAAATATGTGCCCTTTTCATCTTCGGTCACCCTAATATATTCTCCAGGTCTTTTTTCTTCAACAAGGTAATAGTTCCATCTACAAGGATGGGCACACTGACCTCTATTTGAGTCTCTATCAGCCATATAGTTGCTTAAAAGACATCTACCGGAATAAGAGATACACATAGCTCCATGTATAAATCCTTCTAATTCCAAATCCTTAGGAATATTGTCTCCTACTTCCTTGATTTCTTTAAAGGATAATTCCCTTGCTAATACTATTCTTTTGATTCCCTGCTTGTACCAAAAATTAGCACTCATATAGTTTGTATTATTAGCCTGTGTACTAAGATGAATCTCTAAGTTTGGAGCATATTCTTTAACATACATAAGAGTCCCGGGGTCAGAAAGTATAACGGCATCAACCTTCAATTCACTTAACTTCTCCAGATAACCGGGTAATTCCTTTAAATCTTCATTATGGGGTATGATATTTAATGTAACATATACCCTTTTTCCCCTTTCATGGGCATATCTTATTCCCTCTTCCATATCTTCAAAGGAAAAGTTTCTTGCACTGGCACGAAGTCCAAATATTTGTCCTCCTATATAAACCGCATCTGCTCCGTAAGCAAAAGCAATTTTCAGTTTCTCTAAATCGCCAGCCGGAGCCAATAACTCAATTTTTTTATTCACAAAAATTCCTCCCAATTTTAGTCATAAACAAGAAATACATAAATTATTTTCCTACTCATGCCTTATATGTTAATGCAACACCGTCACCTATTGGAATAACACTAGTAGTTAACTGTGGATGATTTGATATGTATTCTAAATACTTTCTCATTCTTTTAACTATTGTTATTTTCCGTCTTATTACATATTCATTTGATGCAACCATTCCCTTATATAATACATTGTCTGATATAATAATACCATTATCATTTAATTTGTCTATACAAGACATTAAGAATTCTTGATAATGCCCTTTAGATGCATCTAGAAAGATCATATCAAATTTCCCTTCAACTTTTGGGAGTAACTCCGATGCATCTCCTAATACAGCTTTTATATTGGATTCTAATCCTGCCTTTTTTATATTTTCAAGAGCTATTTTATGCATATCTTCTCTTTTTTCTATAGTAACTATCTTCCCTTTATTATCCATAGCATTAGAAAATATTAAAGCTGAATATCCTATTGCCGTTCCAGCCTCCAATATACTACGAGTATTACTAGTTTTGATTATCACTTCTAAAAATTTAGCTACTTCTGGATGAATTATAGGGACATTATTCTTCTCCGCAAATTCTTCTAATTCCTTTAATAACCCTTTATTTTGAGGTAGAATTTCTCTTATATATTCTTCAACTAATTTATCTACAATATTACTCAATCTAAACCCTCCCTTGTGAACAAAAGCGTCTAACGCCACCTATGAAAACCCTATATAACAACAAAAATTAATACGTGGCTCCTACCACGTATTAGTTTTTCCAAAATATTAAAAAATTAATTATGTAGGTCATTTCTCGAAGAGAAATCTGACCAAAACTAAAGGACTCGATATCATTTAGTTGCTATTCCCCATTTTTTGCATTTAAATGCTCCTTATATGTATTGCTAAATATATGGGAGCCATCACCTTTGGCCACAAAATATAGGTACTTTGAGTCCTTAGGATATAGGGCTGCATAGATGGACGCCTTACCTGGTGACGCAATAGGCATCGGTGGAAGCCCTAAATGCTTATAAGTATTATATGGTGAATCTATTTCTAAGTCTTTATATGTCAATCTTTGTTTTCTTTCTCCTAATACATATTGAACAGTAGCACAGGATTGAAGAAGCATATCCTTTTTTAATCTATTATGAAATACACTTGAAATAATTGGTCTTTCACTATCCACCCTAGCTTCCCTTTCAATAATAGAAGCCAGTGAAATGACATCATTTATGGTCATGCCCAGTTCTTTAGTTCTTGAATAATATTGCTCCTCAAAAATTTCATCAAATCTGTTTAGCATTTTTAAGACAAGCTCTTTCTCTGTTATGTTCTTCTTAACCTCATAGGTATCTGGAAACAAAAAACCTTCCAATCTATTCTTTCCCTTAGATGTTTCCTTTAGAAACTCAAATTGAAAATCTTCATTTTCGATTATATCTAAAAACTTTTCTTTATTTATGTTGAGTTCTTGGTTATTAGCCAGTTTATCTACTATCTGCTTTAATTCAAAACCTTCAGGTATAGTAAATTTTACTGTCTCTTGATATGTATCTCCTTTTATCAACTTATCAATTATTTCATTCACATTCATGGCTTTGCTTAGTTTATAGTCACCAGCTTTATATTCAGCCTCAATTTTTCTTTGTTTTGATATGAATCTAAAATAAAGCTCATTCCTTATTAGGTCATTATCCCTTAGGATATTAGCTATTTTTGAAGTAGCGGCCCCTTTAGGTATATTTATAAGTATACTTTCAGTATTTTTTTGATCTACGGGTAGTTTTAAAGAATCATAATATTTGAAACCACCATAGGCACAAATTAATAAAATCAGTACAACAAAAATTGTTATGTTTCTAATTAATATCCTCTTTTTTTTAGTAGAGGTCTTCATAGTATTTCCTCCAAAATCTATATTCAATAATAAAGCTATACCATCAAATATGCTTATATCTTAAGCAATTAAATATAGGATGATATTCCCATATTAGGCTTAGCCAAGTAAGAGTTATGCAATTTCTTCAAGGTAAGAAAACAATCCACACATTGTATTCTAAGATTAATAGCATTAATTATACAGGTTTCTCAATAGGACAAATTTCTTATATTATTATACATTTACCAGCAAAGTTTTACAAGTTTTTCTTTATAAAGAGTTCTAACTAAAGTCTCTTCACCCCACTAGACATTATCACAATTTTTTCTAATTGAAGCTCATCATTAAAGGAACCAATATAGGTACTAAAAGTGATAGTATAACCCCTGAAAAAAAGGATAATATTGATATATTGCTTTTTGTTGCCTTTGTGATTACAGGCAAAGCTGTATCCATAGAAGTCGCTCCAGCAGCAGCTATAGTTTCTATATCTCCTATTTTTTTAGCTATTATAGGAATAGCAATAAAAGCAATTACTTCCCTTGAAACATTAGCTAAAAAAGCTATCGTCCCAAGTTCCGCACTATGCTTAGAAAGTTCTATTGCCGATAAGGAATACCAGCCCAGGCCGGCTCCAATAGCCGCAGTTTCAAACAAGGAAAGCTTTAAAAAAAGACTAGCCACCATACTTCCAAATAGGGTTCCTAGGACTGTCATGATTGGAATCAAAAATATCTTTAAACCATAACTCCTTACATCCCTAATAATGCTCCTATTTTTCCCTATCTCTATACCAACAAAAAATAATAATAAACACAATCCAAAATCTATTATTAAATCAATATTGCTCATAACGGCTTCTGGAGCAAAGAAATACCCAAATATAATCCCTATAAATACTGAGAAAAGTATATGTATTGTCATGGCTATTCCTCCTTTTTTTCTGGTTTAATAGATTTTGATATGATTTTTACTCCTAAAACACTAAAAACAATTGAAAATATGGAAATAATAACAGCATTAAATCCTAGTCTATGGAAAGACAAAAGAACTTCTTTATTTATTCCAATTTTTATTCCCATAATGAATAATAAGAATAATAAACACATGTATTGAATAGAACTCGTTTTGCTAAATACTTTTTCAGATATTATATCCTTATAACCCATTAATGCCCCTATTGAGATAATTACTATGTAGAGTAATATTCGCATATTTTTATCACCTTTTCTTTAAGATTAAGTTTAATGGTCTATAATGCAAGCCCTAGCCCTTAGTAAAATACTGCTCCCAAAATATGACCTAAACCTCAGAACTTTTTTGCAACATATAAATTATACAAAATTATAAACATTTGAGCAAATAAGAGTTATACAATTTTCTCGGATAATAAATATTTCCGGGAAAATAAAAAACCGGAAGGCTATTATTCTAATTATAATAGTCTTCCAGTCCAATATCTTCTCTAAGTACATTCAAAATGAACTAGTTATCTTACTTGCTTATTTTTTATGTGACTTAAACTTCCATAATGATTGGCAATATCATTGGACGTCTTTTTGTTTTTTCAAATAAGTATCCCCTCAGTGAATCCTTTATAGCCGATTTTAAAGTAGCCCATTCCCTTACATTGTTTTCTTCACATTTCTTTAAAGCTTCTCTAACCACTAGCTTTGCACCATCGATTAAATCTTCTGATTCCCTAACATATACAAATCCACGAGAAACAATATCCGGGCCTGACATAACTTTTCCATCTTCTTTAGAGATAGTAACTACTACAACCATAAGACCATCTTCTGAAAGATGCTTTCTATCCCTTAATACTATATTTCCAACATCACCTACTCCAAGTCCATCAACTAATATATTCCCGGAATCTACAGTTCCACATATTTTCCCGCTGTCCTTTGTGATTTCTATCACTTTACCATTATCAGTAACGAAAATATTTTCCCTAGACATTCCCAAGGATTCTGCCAGTGATGCATGACGTCTAAGATGTCTGTATTCCCCATGAACTGGAATAAAGTACTTAGGTTTAACCAAGGTGTGTATTAACTTTAATTCCTCTTGGCAAGCATGCCCAGAAACATGGACATCGGCTAAGGATTCATAAATAACGTCTGCTCCCTTTTCAAATAACAGATTTATTACATTAGATACTTTTATCTCATTGCCTGGTATAGGTGTAGCGGATATTATAACCATATCCCCTGGACGTATATCCATTTTTCTATGCTCAGAAGCAGCCATTCTAGATAATGCTGCCATTGGTTCTCCCTGACTTCCAGTTGTTATTACAACAATTTCATTATCTGGATATCTATTTAAATCATTAATATCAATATGCATGCCCTCTGGAACATTTAAATAACCTAGCTCCATAGCCGCATTAGCTACATTTACCATACTTCTCCCAGAAAAAGCAACTTTTCTATTGAAGCTATATGCCGCATTTATGATCTGTTGTACCCTATGTACATTAGACGCAAAGGTAGCAACAATAATCCTACTTTCAACATCCTTAAAGATATTTTCAAAGGTTTTCCCAACAGTTCTTTCAGACATGGTATAGCCTGGCCTCTCAACATTGGTACTATCAGCTAACAATGCCAAAACACCTTCACCACCAAGCTGTGCAAATCTATGAAGATCCATTATATCTCCATCAATAGGTGTATAATCTATCTTGAAATCACCGGTATGGATTACTTTACCTAATGGAGTATCTATAGCCATGCTTACAGCATCTGGTATACTATGACTTGTCTTAATGAATTCAACACTAAATTTCCCAAGCCTTATAGTATCTCCTGGTTTAACAATATTCATTTCTACATCGCCTAGCATTTTATGTTCCTTAAACTTATTTTCAACAAGTCCTAGGGTTAACTTTGTACCGTATAAAGGTACATTGATCTTCTTTAGGACATAGGGTAAAGCCCCAATATGATCTTCATGTCCATGGGTCAAAACTATTGCTTTTACCTTCTCTCTATTCTTAAGCAAATAGGTTATATCAGGTATAACAACATCTATCCCCAACATCTCATCCTCTGGAAAACTTAGACCACAATCTACAACTATAATTTCGTTTTTGCACTCGAATACAGTCATGTTTTTTCCTATTTCATTCAGTCCTCCAAGTGGAATAATTTTCAGTTTCTCATCTTTTTTTGCCACATTATCACTCTCCTGATCTATATCAATTGAAACTTAATTGCTAGGTCAATACTAAGGAAATCATCAAAACTTAATGTAATAAAACCCTTTCATTTAAGTATTACTTCACTTTGTGAAATAACCCACAATTAAATTAATTATACTTCATGTGCTATTAGTTAGCAAGAAATCTACTTCTGAGCAAATTTCAATAGTAAAATTCGATGCATAGAATATAGCTACATATTATATTCAGCCTAGATTATATATATAAAGCTAAAAAATACTTAAATAGCTTTTGTAGAAGGTAATTATGCAATTTGCTCTATAAATAATCTAGATTCAAATATGTATTACTAAATAAAGCTTCCGATACTGTTTTAAGTTAGGTGAATTTTATATCCCCTGTAAATATTGTATTTATCATAGAGAGTTTAGAATGAATCTTAATTTATACATATTAAAATACTTAGCGTTTCTAAGGGTTTTTAATATATAAGTTGAGGGTTCAACTAGAATCTCTATAATATTTTGCTTTATTCAAGAATTGTTACTATTATTCCGTTCTCTTTTATATTTGAAAATCTTTAAATGTATTATTAGATTTCTATTCTTTTATATTATTCTCGTAATATCATTTTTTCATAAGGTATAATATCGGTATATATTTCCATAATATTAATGCCTAAGAAATCCGCATGATTAAAATTATTAATTGTAGAATGCAGTATGTAGATTGATTACTTGACTTTCTCAAATAAATTTTATACCGAAAAACTCTCTATAATATATTACACATATCCACCATATATATATAATATGTTTGTTTTTTCAAAATGATATTATTCTTTTTTGAATTAGTTCTTTATAATTAATGGATTTTCATTAGCATTATAGGGATTTTATAATATACTAAACTAAAAATAAAATCCTGTAACCGAAGCTACAAGATTTATTTACACTTAGAGCATATTCCAAAGAATTTTACTTTATGATCCTTTATCTCAAAACCATAATTTTTCTCTATCTCTTCTTCTAAATGTTCTAACAAGTCTACTTCAACTTCTATTACTTCACCGCATTTAGTACATATAACATGATGATGTTGATGCTCATCGGTATGGAGATTCAACTCATATCTAGCACACCCATCATCAAAATTGATTTTAGTTATAATTTCTAAGTCATCTAGTAATTGTAAAGTTCTATATACTGTCGCTAATCCAATCTCCGGACAATCTTTTTTTACTAAATCATATACCTCTTCGCTAGATAAATGTTTACCTTGACTTTGTATTATTATATTTAAAACAGCTCTTCTTTGGGGAGTAAGCTTATACCCTTTTTCCTTTAAGACATCCTTTAATTTGTCAACAGAATCAATCATATATAAGACCTCACTTATCAATTAATAATCTCTGTAAATATAAGTGTACTCAATTAATTATCAATTGTCAATAATAATATGAAAATCCAGCGAATTTTTGATCATTTTTTCCCTTTACTGAACAATTATGCCATACTCCTTAGCGAACCTTATGAACGCTATATCCTTTGCACTATAAGGGTTTAAAGTATATATTCAATATAACATTCTGTATTGGATATTTTTCATAAACACTTTCTCCAATTCACATTCTGAATTTATCATATTTCAACCATATAATATTAATTTTATTGTTTAATAATGATTATTATTGTTAATTGTGTATTATACAATTTGCTCACTTAATCCCCTTAATTTATAATAACCGGTATTTTCTTTTTTATACTAATATCATTTAATGTTACGTTACATATATATGCATAGAACTCCACCCCTTGCCCGTGGGCTTTTTTAACAGCATCTGAAAAATCTTCATCCATGTCTCTATTTGGGGTAAATAATACAGCATCCTCCCGTTGTATAATAAAGAATACAGCCGCTCTATACCCTTGCTGCTTAGCCTTAATAAGCTCTAGGATATGCTTACGTCCTCTTGTGGTAGGAGCATCGGGAAATTTAGAAATATTGTCTTCCTTTACAAGTGTTGCACATTTACATTCAATCAAAACATTTTCTTGGCTGTTGCTTAGTCCTATATCGAATCTGCTATTACCAAAACTAACTTCCCTCTTTATATGATCATACCTACCGAAACCTTCTATTCCGCCTTCTCTCAGTGCCCTTTCAAGAAGTTCATTAGGCATTTTAGAATCTATGAGAACTAATATATCATTTTTATAAACCATTACTAGATCATAGTTAGTTTTTCTTTTAGGGTTATCAACCTTTCTTACTATAACCCTTACCCCTTTAATCAAAAGCTCCTTCATTCTTCCAGTATTAGCAACATGAACTATTTGTATCTCATCTTCAACCAAAATATGGGCTATAAATCTGTTTACTCTTTCAACAAAAACTCCTTCAATTAAATCTCCTTTTATTTCAACCCTCAAAATCATGCCTCCTAGAACACAGCGAATTGATTGCTGTGTTAGTTCTAAGTTCTAAGTGGTAAGTTCTAAAATTAAGGTCGTAACTCTTAGGTACTTTGCGACTTAGCTTGGTAGTTTATTTTAAACCCCAAAAGAATGACCTGAAAACTTAGAACTTTGAACTTACAACTTAGAACTTTTTTACTTACTCATCCTCTAGTAATTCATCATAGGCCTCAGCAACCATATTGATTTCTTCATCATTATCGACATATTCCAATATTTCTTCTCCATTTTCTCTAGCAATTTTAAATACTAAAGCTTCATCTGTCTCTTCATCTAATGGAAGTAGTATAGCATACTCTGTTTCATTAATTTCTAAGGTAGCTATCACCTCAAATTCTGTTTCCTTGTTATTTTCATCCATTAAAGATATTATATTTCTTTCTTCCATAACTTTGATCACCTCATATAAATTTATTGTATTTCATAACTTTTACAAATCCATGGTTAGATACCTATACTCTTACTATCTAAATACCCCTGAAGAATATACACTGCTGCTACTTTATCTATAACCTTTTTTCTTTTTTTTCTGCTTACATCCGCTGATATAAGCATCTTTTCAGCCGCAACAGTTGTTAATCTTTCATCCCATAGAACTATTTCAATATTAATTTTTTCTTTAAGTTTTTCAACAAAGTTTAATGTCTTTTCTCCTTGAGGCCCTAGGGTTCCATTCATATTTTTAGGTAAGCCTACTACAATCTTTTCTACATTCTTTTCAGAGATTATTTCTCTTAGTCTATTGATTGCAGCTTTATTGCCTGTTCTTCTTATGGTTTCAACCCCTTGAGCAGTTAATCCCAATAAATCACTAACTGCCACACCAATGGTTTTATCTCCTACATCTAAACCCATTAATCTCATATCTTTATTTTCTCCTTTAAACTACTTTAATACAAAACTCTGGACAATAGCTGCTGCAATATCCACATAATACACATTTTTCTCTATCCACTATCAATTTATCATTTTGTATGGAAAGGGCATTTGATTTACAGGCCTTAACACATCTGCCGCATCTTTTGCACCAAAAATCAATATGCAGCTTTCTATTCTTTTTGGATAATTTACTTTTTATCTCTTCGGGTATGGGCTGTCCATTAAATCTACAAACATTGGCTATAACCTCTTCTTCTCTTTGCATTCCAACCGCTATAGAATCAAGAAATGGTAGATTTAAAACAAAATCAAAGCAATCATCTATACGGCTTAGCAAATTACCTCCGCCCAAGGGCTTCATTCCGTATATTCCCTTTCCCTTATCCTTAGCAGACTTTATTGCATTGGCCATATCCTCCACCGTTCCATCCATTATTCCCAATCCATTCTTATTGATTAGTGGATGTATTATATCTATTTCATCCATATTTGTTGCCGCTCTTACGCCTGCCACATTATGTGTAGAGATACCTACCCCTCTAATATAACCCTTTTCTTTCATTTTTATAAAATATTCCAAAGCTTCATAGTGTCCCTTAAGGGTATATTCATTTTCCTGTTCATGTAGAAGGAAAATATCAACATAATCTCTACCCAATTCCTTAAGTGCCATGCTAAGACTTTTTTCAGCAGTTTCATTTGAGTAAGAATATGATTTAGTGGCAATAACCACATCATCCCTACCCCTATTCTTCAAAGCCTCTCTTATATGACCATGGGTTCTATACAGCTCAGCAGTATCTATAAAATTGACTCCCCTATCTAGGGCATGTCTTATTACACTTGCACCTTCCTTTAAGGATAAATTAGCTTGTAATGGGCCTATGGTTAAAGCCCCAAAACAAAGCTTTGAAACCCTTATCCCCGTATTTCCTAGTACATTATAATCCATAATTAATACCTTCCTATAATAAAACTACGATCTCACTACCTCTATAAAAATTAAGTACATCAAGCTTATTGCTAAAAAAATTATGGATGTAGCCGAAGCTATTACCCCTGAATCGTTAACTAGAAAAGCTACTATACAAGAAATCAATATTCCCAGTAGCCCAATAGAAAGATTCTGGTATTTATCAAATATTTTTTTTGCAATGCCAAAGGGCCTGTAAAATAGGATACTTAAAAATATAAGCGAGGTAATCAGTACCTTACTCCATATTGTAACACTAAACACCTTTATATTCATTGAAACTTTTCTTTTTATTATAGAAAAAATAGCATTTACTCCACCATTATTGATTTGTTTAATAGCATTGGCTAGATGGGAATTACTTTCTAGAAGATATAAGTCCGCTAGTGCTATCAAAGCTATGCAGACACATATCGATGCTATGATATAAAAATAATGGGTAAGCTTCAACTTGGAATTATAAAGCCTAAGTATCACAAACATAAATGCAAATACAGCGGTTATTGTCCCCCCCACATTGGCCCCCAATTTAGGAAATCCAATAACAAAAGCTATAATAGCAAATATCATAATAGAGAAATTTTTATTTATTTTATATCTATCCAATAGGGCCATAGTAAAAACTAAGGATGACCCAACTAAAATCCCCATAAATTCATTTCCTACCCCATAATACCTCGCTCCGATTATTGGATCATATCCTAGAAATGACATCTTAATCAATCTGGAGTTTAGAATAATGTCGGTAGTCAATAATAAACAGGTCAAACCAGATAGAAAGATTATGCTGTCCATTGGTTCTTTCCTAATACTTATAGAAATAAATATCATTACTATAGTTATGATTATTATTTTTATAAAAACATTAAAAATACTAGCTGATTTCCATAGGGGTAAAATAAGTAATGCTGCTGGAATAGCCATATTTGAAAGCAAAAAATACTCAAATACCCTATAAAATCTAAGTCTATGTTTCCCAGAAAGCTGAATCACTATAAATGCTATAAAAGAGACAATTATTTCATATACGGCAAAAGTAAATAATACCGACATCCTATTTTTATAAACAAAGGCAGTATCATTATAAAGCTCTTTCATATATGAAAGTTTATCTTGCTTTCCCAATATATATAATGGTTTTCCTGTAAAATAATTTGTATTACTACCGAAATAAACAGCTATATAGGGAGCAATATCAATATTCCCTATAATTCCCTCTCTCCTCGTTGTATCAGAGGATATGACCCCTTCGTCTATTCCACTACCCGCTAAAATAATTGGAGTTAACTTTTTCCCAGATGATGAAGCCGTAGAAGAAGGAGTTGGACTTAAAAGTAAAACCCTAGTATTTTCTTTATCCAATAAGCCATACACCTTTTTTATAAAAGCATCTATATCACTTAAAACTTTAGTTTTGTGCTTTTCATACATATCCGAGGTTAGATTAGAACTATATTTTTCGAGTCTATATAAATCTCCAAGCTCTAAAATAATAATATCCGATTTTTCTAGAGATTCTTTAAAACCCTGTATCATTAACTCATAATCAGTTGCTAAGCCAAATGGATAATTAAGAGTTTTAACATTTGTATCATCTACTACCCCATAGTCAACAAGTCCATATTCATCCATACCCATTAGTACTCCAAGTCTAACTTTTCTTTCATCGGTATCAGAATTTCCAAGTACTGAAATCCCATTACCATTCAAGCCTAGGCTGTTTCCCAATGCTCCCACAATAGGATTAAAGTTATTCCTACTATTCAAATCCCTTAGTCTAGCTATATCCAGATTGGCTATTTCCTTATACCTATCCTCATACCCAGTACGTCTTTGATAAATAGAACGATTTCCATCATCTAACTCTACCGACCTGGAAGTATAAAAGTTAGCTTCAGCCCTTGTTCCACAACCAATTGTAAGGGTGGAGCTATAGTCATTACTACTTCCTGAGGCCCTAGTATTCATAAGACCAATACCGTATTTTTCTGCCAAAGCCTTAGTAAAAGCCATATCTTCAATATCTTCAAGATCAATTTTATTTACTAAAAACACCACAAACTTTTTTTCATTAGACTGGGAATATGAATAGAATGAACCTAAAACTATAAAAACACTTAGTAGAATCCCAAATTTTGTTGCTTTTCTCACTATATTTCGCTCCTATTAAAAGATTTAGAACTATACTTTAAAAACAAAATCGATAGCTTAAACTTTTTAGCTAATAAATAAGTATAATCCTAAAGCTGAAGAATCTCTTAGGTATAGGGTTTTCACAGTATAAGTCAAAGTCTATACTAAAATCCCTATATAGGATTCCAGCCAAAACTTTAATTGGAACTCTCTATATCTTCTCCTAAATAGCTCTTCAACAATTCCTCTAACAATTCATCCCTTTCAAGCTTTCTAATGGTATTTCTAGCATTATTATAGCTTGTAATATAGGTAGGATCTCCAGATAAGAGATATCCTACTATTTGGTTGACAGGATTATACCCTTTTTCCTTAAGTGAATTGAACACACTTGATAGAATATTTTTTACTTCACTATCCTTATCTTTTTCGACGTTATACATCATAGTATAGTTATCAAACTTATCGTTCATATAGTTCCCTCCAAATATTTATTTGCTGTTTATTCTATTATTATACACTACCTCCACAATTTCCTATTAATATTTTTTAAGGGAGTGCCTCAAAGGATCATATTTTGAAACACCCCTAAACATTATATTGTAAGCTGTTTAACTAATTCCTCAACCTTTGAAAGGGCATCATCTATCTTTGAAGCATCCCTTCCACCAGCTTGGGCCATATTAGGTCTTCCACCTCCGCCTCCACCGGTAATCTTTGCAACTTCTTTAATTATTTTTCCTGCATGTACTCCCCTTTTAACAGAATCCTCCGAAGCCATTGCCACTAGGTTTACTTTTCCATCCTTATCACTTGCTAATACAATAAGACATGAATTTAATTCATCCTTCAATTTATCCCCTAGATTTCTTAAGCTATCCATATCTAGATTAGGTATTTTACTTGCTACCACATTTATTCCATTAATTTCTTTACTAGTCTCTAAAATATCATCCATCGAACCACTTGCTAATTTATTCTTTAGACTTTCATTTTCTTTCTGAAGCTTCTTCATATCATTATTAAGAGTCTCAATCTTTCCTTCAATATCATTAATATTCGCCTTAAGTATGCCAGATATACCCTTAAGTCTATTATCTAAATATGATATATATTTATAGATTTCTTTTCCCGTTATAGCTTCAATTCTTCTTACTCCAGCTGCTACACCCGCTTCACTCAATATTTTAAACATTCCTATTTCACTGGAATTAAGGACATGGGTACCACCACACAATTCAATACTAAAATCTCCAACACTCACTACTCTAACGGTTTCTCCGTATTTTTCACCAAACAATGCCATTGCACCTATTTTTTTAGCTTCATCGATACTTGTGTTTTTTATGTCTACATCTAAGGCTTCAAATATTTGTTCATTTACTCTTTCTTCCACCTTTATTAAATCTTCCCTTGAAACGGCTTCAAAGTGAGTAAAGTCAAATCTAAGCTTTTCCGGTGTAACTAAGGAACCTGCCTGCTCCACATGGCTTCCTAATACTTCCTTCAATGCTTTGTGTAGTAGATGTGTAGCTGTATGATTTCTAGTGGTATTCATACGTCTTTCCATATCCACTATAACCTTTACTTCTTCATCATTTTTAAAACTACCTTTTACTACTATACCTTTATGAACTATATGTTCTATAGCTCCACTCTTTAATTTACTAGAATTAGAAACCTCAATTTTTGCATCCTCATTATAAATTACACCAGTATCTCCAACCTGTCCACCACCTTCTGGATAAAGGGGTGTTGATTCAAGTATTATGCTTACTTCATCTCCTTCACGAACCTCATCAACCATTTTTCCATCCTTAATTAAGCCTAATACTGTTGTATATATACTAAAGTTATCATAGCCAATGAAATCCGATTTAGCCTTTTCACCGATTTCTATTTCGTGTCCAGATTCCCAGCCTAGTTCTTCCATATCCTTTCTTGCAGCCCTTGCTCTTTCCCTTTGCTTTTCCATTTCCCTGTTAAAGCCTTCTATATCTATGCCTATGTTTTCTTCTTCGAGGATTTCTTTAGTTAAATCTAATGGGAAACCGTAGGTATCATATAGCTTGAAGGCTTCTTCACCTAATAGGATCTTCTCATCTGACAACATCATTTGGTGAATATAATCCTTTAATTTTTCTATACCTTGATCAATTGTTTTCTGGAATTTTTCTTCTTCCACAGAAAGAATTTTCTTTATATAATCCTTTCTTTCTACTATTTCGGGATAGGACTCTCCATATACATCCATAACCTTATCCGTAAGGCCAGCTAAGAAGCTTTCTTCAATTCCTAAAATCTTGCCATGCCTAGCAGCTCTCCTTAAAAGTCTCCTAAGAACATATCCTCTACCCTCGTTGCTTGGTAAAATACCATCACTCACCATAAAGGTTACTGCCTTGATATGATCGGTTATTATTCTGATAGATGTATCATCCTTTTCACTTTTACCATATTCCTTATTAGCGATCTCTAGTACACCATTTAAAATATGCTGTATTGTATCTACTTCAAAAATCGTATCCACACCCTGCATTATACATGCTACTCTTTCAAGTCCCATTCCAGTATCAATATTTGGATTTGGAAGCTTATGATAATTTCCCTCTTCGTCCTTCTCAAATTGTGTAAATACGTGATTCCAAAACTCTACATATCTGTCACACTCACAGCCCGGCTTACAGTCCTTACTGCCACAGCCATACTTTTCTCCTCTGTCATAATATATCTCTGAGCAAGGTCCACATGGTCCAGTTCCAATTTCCCAGAAGTTATCCTCTTTGCCTAGCCTAACTATTCTTTCCTCAGGGAAGCCAATTTCTTTACTCCAGATATCAAAGGCTTCATCATCCTCTTGATATATTGTTACCCATAATTTCTCAATAGGTAACTTTAAATATTCACTGCAAAATTCCCATCCCCATGAAATGGATTCCTTCTTAAAATAATCTCCAAAGGAAAAGTTACCAAGCATTTCAAAAAATGTTGCATGTCTTGCTGTTTTCCCGACATTCTCGATATCACCTGTTCGTATACATTTTTGACAAGTAGCCATTCTGTTTTTAGGTGGTGTTTCTACACCCATAAAAAACGGTTTCAATGGAGCCATACCTGCATTTATAAGTAGTAAGCTTTTATCCTTTTCTGGAACTAAAGGATAACTAGGTCTAACATGATGACCCTTACTTTCAAAAAACTTTAGAAATTTACTTCGTATTTCATTTAAACCCATCTTTTCCATAAGATTTTCCTCCTTGAAGTTTTGTTAATTTTTAAATGCTATTTTGTATAATATTTTGAAAACTAAGTTTTACTTGGGACTCCATATATAGATATTTTATAGCTTACCCAATAAGCTGAAACTAAAACTTAGCCTTGCTGTTAAAAGTGCAAATAAAAAAACCCTCATTCCTATATAAACATATAGGGACGAGAGTATGCCCGCGGTACCACCCTAGTTATTACCCTTTGGACAAAAGTGAAAGCCGTCTTTTAAGGTAATCTCTTAATAGCATTGTAACGTATGCAAGTCGTTAGCTTCTAATTATACTTTAGGTTAAACCCAGATTATTCATAGTAAGTTTAAAAATATTTAGGATAGTTTTGATTTCTAAGGTGTTTATCGAGTTCGAAGGCATACCAAAACGGTACGTCGAGAATTTGATGAATGCCTTAGAAACAAAAGGACGTAATAGATTTTTGAATTTTCTATGAATACTATGGGTTAAAGTATATTTTTCAAAGCTAAAGCTCCAGAGCTGCTTCAGATACCCTTGATTAAAAGTCTTTCAGCCTAGGGATTATAAAAACTAACTTTAAATATCCCTACGTACTTTTTCTCTGTAAATCAGGTGTAACCTACTATTCTCCATCATAGCTAGTATAGAGCTGACAATAAACTCTCTATAATTAACTTTTTGTGTTGATTATATATAATATGTACATATTTGTCAATAGAGCAAATTGCATAATTACAATCCTCAAAAATTTACTACTACATATAGTCTTAAATCCCCTAGAGGCATACCACATTTATTGTGTAATTGTGCCAAGTTATAATTATGCAATTTCCTAAATAGCGTAATGAGCCTTTATATCTTAACTAATATTTTCATTATATGATTTAGCACTACCCTTATGCTGGCAGCAATTGGAACAGCAAATAATAGTCCTACTATTCCAAACAATTCGCCTCCAATAAGTAGGGATATAATAACAAAAACAGGATGCAACCCAACACTGTCGCCAACTATCTTAGGTTGAATAATAGCACTTTCTATTTGTTGTATGATGAAAAATGCTACTATTACCCAAACAGCTTTAATGGGCTTGTCTAACAAGGCTATGGCCACTCCGGGTATAGCTCCCATTATAGGGCCAAAATAGGGTATAACGTTAGATATCCCTGCTATAGCTCCTATAAGTAGTGCAAACTCAACCTTTAGAATCAACAAAGCAATTACGCTTAATATGCCAACTAATGCTGCAACAACTAACTGACCTCTAATAAAACTATTTAAGAGCTTGCTTATATCCTTAAATATGCTTATTACTTCAGTTCGAATTATTTTTGGTACAGATAATAGAACCTTTCTTTTAAAATACCTGGTATCCTTCAAAAAATAAAATGTATAAATTGGAACTAAAACTATTCCCACAATATTTGAAAAAATATTTAATCCCTTTTCAGTTATATCCTTAAACAAATCTATTAAATATAGCTGTATACGATTTAAGTATTCACCAAAAGCTACTTGGACTCCAATAAATTCTGGGGGAAGATTACTCACACTGTTTAAATATTGTATATAGATATTATTGGAAAATTCAATGGCTTCATTGGTATACTCTGGTAAAGATTCTGCAAATTCCTTAACTTCAACTGAAATTTTTGGGATAATTGTCATAGAAAATACCAATAGCAATAAAAAAATCCCTAAATATATAATCACAACGCTCCAAAACCTAGATAATCTCAAATCACACATTTTATTAACTAAAGGATTTATAAGATAAGCTATGACTATTGCCCATAGTATAGGTATCAATATTGAAATAATTATGCTTCTAAATATGTACAAAAGTAAAATTATCAGTATAACAACAATTGATAAAAATATTATCAACTTATACCTTCTATCTAGCTTGATTTTTTTTCTATAGACAACATATTTATTTCCAATATTAATCAAATAATATATTAAGAAAATTAAAAACAAAAAAACTAAGATATTAACTATTAATTTTGAAAGTATATATGTATAATCTAGGGTTTCTGATCCCAAAAACAATGATATATGACATAGTCTTCCACTCATAGGCATCACCATACAATCATATTTTTTTAAAAGCAGCCGTATAGCAACCAGCTGCTTTTAGCTTAAGCCTCTTTACCTAAACATATTCATATTTGTTACTGCTTCCATTGCTCTAGAAGCATTTCTAGCCATTTTCATTCCTTTTCTCATCATTTTTCGTCTTTGTCTTGGTGTAGATCTATTCAAAGCATACATTCCTGCTGTAACACCTAATACACTTCCAGCTATGACACCAGTCATGAACCTATTGTTGTTCATTAGTTTACACTCCTTTAGATTTATTATATATATTGCCCATATATAGAGAGTTCAAATTAAATTCTCCATTTAAATCCCTATATATTTATTTTGTGGAGAATTTAATGTTCTAATTCAAGTAATTTTTTCAAGCCTCCTACGTTTCTCAAAATGCTATTTTTTATGTCTTTCAATATGAACACCTTATTTTTTTCAAATCTAATTGAATTATTAAATGGAAGAATCTCTATCCCATTAAAAATGTCATCAACTAAACCATTGGTAATAACAAAGCCTAATATATTTCCACTTTTTTCTTCAAATATTATATCCTTTATAAAACCTAGCAAATTTTCATCTTCTCCTACGACTTCGGTTCCTGAGATCATTTCATTTTTTTTGATAAAATTATTTTGAAAATCAAAATTATTCATATGCTGCATATTTTTTTTAAATTTTACTATTACTTTATTTTTATTTATTCCATAGATACTATTAAATGGTATAACTCTAGTATGATGTATTAAACTGCCGTGATCGACAACTAAACCCACTACACAAAATGAGTTCAAATCCAGGATAGCGTCCTTAACCTCTCCTCTAAACTTTCTTTGTTCAGTACATACTATAGGAAAACCAATTATATCGCTTACTTTTAACATTTTATCACCACGCTTTTTTCTTATGGACCAGTCTTTTTAGTTACAAGTTCCACGTGCCAGGTTGCAAGTACTTAAGCCATTCTTTTAAGCATCTCTGAAATCATTTTTAAAGTTTAAAAGTATGTTTTAGATATGAGGAAATTGCATAACTCTTACTTGGCACAATTGCATATGCGAATATCATCCTATATTTAATTGCTTAAGATATAAGCATATTTGATGGTATAGCTTTGAAGATTTTTAAACTGCATGTAGTAGATGGTTTTTATAGAAAGTAATTATGCAATTTGCTAATATTATTATTTTCTCTTATAGGCAAAAAAATAATGCACCAAAAAGTACATTATTTATAGCCCTAATAATAAAGATATTATTTTATATTTGCTCTTTTCATTATCTATTTAATCCCTCCACAGTAAAACCTAAATTTATCACTTCATTAATTTGATTTTCTGTAAATATGCTTAAATCATTTTTCCTATATCTTCCTGACGTTCTAGGCTTTTGAGGTAAAGTATATAGAAATTTTTTTCTAACAATGGGTTTTTTTACTTCTAAAAAGTCAATCATTCTATCTATTTGCTTCTTAGGTTCTAAATATAATTCATCAAATTTTAACAAGATAAAGTTATTCCCTAGAAGTTCTCTTCCTTTTCTGATTGCTTCTTTATTAGATTTTATCCAATAATTTAATGAAGCCTTCGGCAATCTTGCCCCATCATTTGGTATGTTTATTCCAAATAAGCTTCCCCAATTATGAAGCTGATATTGATTTTCACTAAACGCCATATCTAATCCATGCCTAATTACATGTATATACTTCATTTCCTTAAAATATTTGCTTAAATTCTCTAGGTATATATGGGAGTTGGGTTCTTTAAATCCCCATCCTAAATATTGGTTTAAATCAATCTCTTTATATTTTGGAATATTAGACAGTCTTTTATCTACCCATGCTTTGTTTTTGTTATCAGAATAAAAGTCTTTTATCATAATCCGATTTATAAAATCCATGTCTTTTATGGATGAATCAAATCTTGTTGTCATTATCCCTTCAAATACTGTCAATCCCTTCTTTATTTCTCCCCAATTATTACAGTTAGATAGATACCATCTTGGTCTTTTAAATAAAAAGGTAAATAACAGGTTGTCATTTGCATGATTTAAGTCACAGCCTAAATAAAAACCAATTTCTTTTATTAGTTCGGCAACAATCCTTGTACCACTTCCACCAACACCACCAATGACAATTGGTCCTTTGATTATATTATTTTTCATCAAATACCTCCCAGATAATCAAGAAAAAGAGTTTATATATATCCATTATCCTAAAATTTTAATATAGCAAAGGGCTCGGGATCGTCACCCTTATATACTTGGAGTAGTTTATTAAATTCCTTTATTCCTTTCTTTGCTCCTGGATGTTTACATACCTTTAAATTTAAATAACCTTTTTTATTAATATGATTATGATAATGAATAATATATGGATTTAACTTTTTATGAAAATAACTATTATTTATAGGTGTTACAATAGAAAAATTCATTTCAATAGGTAGTATAGTAACTTTCATCTTTGTTTTTTGCAATGCCAATGCCAGTGCTATTTGATCAATAAAGAAGGCAAACTTATCTAGTTGTTCATTAATAGAAATTAATTCATGTATATGGTAGATCCATGTATCATATAGGACTTTACGATAATAACCTGGTACAATTAATACGCCACTGTTAAAATAGGGCAGTATTTTTTTTCTATCATATCTTGATATATACTGTATAGAAGGGATTTCTAAATTGAATTTTCTATAAATTTTTTCCCAGAATTCTAGGGGAGGCCCTTTAAAACCTACTAGGCTCGCTTTAAATCCTCCGTCATCTAAAAATCTTGTAAAATTCCTGCATACAATGGTATCATGATCAAGTAATATATACCAATCATATCCTAAATCCCTTTCTAGCATACGTACTTTATTATTATGTGGAAATTTGGGATGTACAGGTGTACTGTTGATGATTTTGACTCCTAATTTCTCAAGCTCCCTTTTATATTCTTCCTTGGGTTTGGCCATAAAAAAAGCTAACCGGTCTAATTTAGAAATCTCTCCATTTTGTCTATCGATACTTAAAAATAGATTTCTTAATTTGATAAAATATTCGGGCTTGTTTTCACCAATGCAGCAAATTGCCCCATTTTTACTATCCTTCATAAAGACCTCCTTATCTTTTCCACTTTCTTCTTTAAATAAGACCACCCATATAAAATAAGTGTTCCAAGCTGCCTAAGAATCCGAATTTCTTGGTTGTTGCTGAAATCTAGAACCCTTACATATATCTATATATACTTCATACTCTGGGTTTTAGCGTGCATAAAACTTCAGATTTTTAGGCAGCCTGACATCTTGTAGACTTTGTCTACAAGATGAACCACCTATATAAAATAGGTGGCATACAAATATTAATATAATGATTTAACATTTAACACAATCACAGGAGTCTCCATTGCATGGGTCACAAGCGGCTTTTTTTATTTTTATTTCAGTTCCCACAGCTTGCTTGCTGACGATGACCCTAAACCTACTAGGTTTCCCTGATTTTGGTACGCAAATATCAAATTGATAAAATCCCATACAATCTGTAACACCATGGGCTACCCCTTCATATTCCTTACCTTTACAATCGCCCTTGCTTAGCTTCACTAGCTTAACCAATGCACATTTTACTGGATCACCATCACAGTCTCTAACCTGTCCCCACAATCTAATTGTTCTAATTTTTTTCACTTCTAAATCTGCCCTTATTTCACATACCTTGGTGTTCTTATCTATTTCTATAGCCTTTGTAACATTACCCACTACGGATTCACATGTATCATTAACTGGAGGACATTCAATATCGCACCTTATTTCACTATAATTTGCCATTAAAACTACACTCCTTTTTTTATTTTTGGAAAGCCAATCAAACTTTTACTTTGATCTTCTGCTTTTCCAATAATATAGTATGACAACTTGTTACAAAAGTGACAACCCTAAAAATATCTTTTGTTTTAAGCTAGTGCTTTAGCCATATTATCTTTTCTGAATTCTTTAGACACAAATTATATTCTTCTCCATAATCATAGGATTCTGAACCATCTTTGTTTTTATCTACAAAAATAATTACAACTAATGGAATGTCTCCATTGGTAACACAAATATCAAATTGAAAAAAACCTATATGATCACATATACTTTGAGCAATGGTTTTTAAAAACACTTTTGAATCCTTTTTCATCTCCCTTGCTAGCTTTACCATAGCAAAGGGTACTGGTTCTTTATTGCAATCCTTTACTAGTCCCCAGAGTCTTACATTTTTTCCCCTCTGCACTTCAATATCAGCCCTTATTTCATTTGCTTCTATATCTTCACTGAGTTCAATATCCTTTGATACATTACCAATTATAAATTCGCTGTCCCTTTTAGTAATCTCATATCTACCATAGCATTCATATCTATTATGCTCTCCAACCATAATCATTCCACCACCCACCTTCCTTTTCTGTCCCTTATCAATACTATTTTATGTATTGATAAAACAGAAGTGATTATTTCTTGGTTATGCCAATACCTAAATCCCTATAATTAAGAATAATTTCTATTTTTCTTTAATAGAATTCAAATATAAAGCCTTGGAACCATTTATGTAACAATATTTGAATCAGAGAATAATATAAATTGAAAAAGGTCTACTGTCTTAAGCAACCTTTTTTAAAACATGGCATCTACTATAGAGATTGCGGTCAAAACTTTAATTTATAAATATCAAAACTCCCCAGAAATATCGGATATTTTGCTATATATAAATTAAGATTTGCCTTAAACTCTCTATATAGGGATTTTAGTATTCTGAACTAACCTAAATAATGTAATGAAGGAGGAAAAAAATGTCTGCGTGCCCTTCTAATAATTTAATTGAATATGTTGGTGTTGCTAATAATCTTCCAGATACGGTAACTAATTTTTCAGAATTTGTTAATGAAGAAATTTTAATAATACCAAAGCAAAAGCCTAATATAGAACAAATCACAAGGGTTTCATCAAATGTAAAAATAGTTAGTACAAATGCAGTTAAGAATGTAAGCAACTCTGCTGGTCCTTTTGGCTCCTCTGTTCCAGGCTTTTTAACTACAGGATGGGTTCTGACTGTCGAAGGAGCAATTTGTGAAGTGATAACCTATGTCGCCGATGATCCAACTCAAAGTCTTCATTCGGCACATTTTGTTAAACCATTTAGTACAATACTGGCTTTACCATCGGACTTTGATCCAACAAGTACTATTACTGTAACCCCATTCATAGAGAATATATGCATTGAACAGATCGACTGCAGAAGAATGTTTAAATGTGAATTAATTTTGATCAATGCAACTGGAATACAAACATTAACTTGAATAGTAGGAGGTGAAAAATATGGCATGTATAGTTAAAGATTTAATTAAACTCTGCGGTATAGCTGACACTCTTCCCAATGAAGATGATATAGTTGCTCTAAACCAAATTACTGTTGAGGAAATTGTAAAAGTTCCACCCCAAAAGCTTGATATAGAACAGCTGCTTTCGGTATCGGTAGAAGTATGTATAGAAAAGATAAGTCATATGTATGCTGTTACTCCTGGAAACTTTGAAGGCTTTGTAGTCCCCTTTGATAGGCAAGATCAGCAACCATTTTCTAATTCTGGAAGCAAACTAGCTATAGAAGGGGTTTTAAAGCAAAAAATCCAATATGTAGCCGATGAACCGGAACAAAGTGTCCATGCAATACACACTGAAAAGAATTTTAGTGCATTTATTGCTTTACCATCAAATTCATTCACTACTAGGGCCGGTTTATTTCCACCGGGAATTACCACTTGGATAGATGCCATCGAACAGGGCTTTGTTACTGTAACTCCATTTGTCCTAGATATATTTGTAAGACAGATTAATAGAAGATGTATCTTTAAAAATATAACCATATTATTAAATGTAAATCTCAATCAATTTAATACCACTATACCTAAATTTGAACCCTGCTGTACTCCCGCACCCTGTTGTTCCTCATGCGGCATGGATTCAGATAGCTTCGATTGTAATTTCAAGGACATGATTCAAATAAGCGGTATAGCTAAGGAAGTCCCTGGGTTTGATGGTGAAGTACCCTTCCAACAATTTGAAATAGAAGAAAATCTAACAATCCCAGATGCAAAACCAAATATTGAAAGCATCACAAATGTTTCCTTAGAGGTAGATGGCCTTTGCTCAAGCTTAGTTAATACTCCTTCTGGCACCGGTCCCGACGGAAAAATTCTTACTGGTACAAAGCTATTTGTAAAGGGTATATTAAAACAAAAGGTTGAATATATTGCTGATTTACCGGATCAACCCATACATGCAGCCCATTTTAATGTTCCTTTCTGTACTTATATAGTATTACCTGAAAACTATGATCCAAATAGCGCTGTACAATTAGAAGCTGTTATTGAAAATGGATTTGTATCACAATGTGGCCCAAGATCATTATTTAAAAATATTACACTGGCAATTGTTGCCATTGTAAATGCTCCCACCGAAATAGATGATAACTGTTAATTATATAAATTAAAATTATGAGTATTCGATCATGCTTTATACATGATCGAATACTTTCAAAAATCTTAAATCTAAGTTAAAGGAAGATATATCTTATGGGAAATTTCTATTTTTCAAAAACCCATTGTGACAGGGTCTTGGAGTATATTAGGGATATCCAAAATGATGCCACAGTAAAAAACTTATTCAAGGAATGCATGGAATATGGTGATTTATATCTTATCGGTGGTTGCATAAAGGATATTGCCTTTTTCAATAAAAAACCTAAGGATATTGACCTAGTAATAGACTCATCTGTAGACACCCCAATTCGATTAAGGGGTAGTGAAAAACTAGATATTAAAAGAAACTACTTCAATGGTAACAGAGTGTCTTATAAAATGCTTCGCTTTGATATCTTTAATTGTTATGATTTATTAGATAATATCCATAAAGCCGCAAGATTTAATGTGGATTGTATATTAATTAATCTATCAACTGGCGATTACAATGCGGACATATATAATCAAGGGGTTGACAGCGGAGAAATTCGTATAATCCCAAATTCAAAGCCAGATTGGATAGATTATTATGACCACAGAAGGGGAATAAAACTGCAAGATACTTTAAAGCTTAGCTTTGATTATGCTTTATTTCAGAAAGCATCTGACACCCCACACCTTTTGCTATATAAAAAACAATAACGAGGATATTATTATGATGTCATTCAGAAAATCCACCTTAGAAAATATAATTATAGATAATAATACTTTACATAAAATAATGGAGATTCAAAACATAGAATTAGAACATAAATACATAAAACAATATTTTCCATGCCCCTATAGGATCATGGAAGAACTTATGATAATTCAAAGCTTTAGAAGGGGCCCCCAAGTATTGGATAGATTATGGCCCAATAACCATATAGCCCCTATTATTTCATTTTATTTTAATAACAAGCTTGTTACCTCGGGAGAAATTCTAGGATATAGGAATAGTCTAAAATTTATAAGAGAACATTATAAAAGCCTCGAGCTGTGTCCTGATACCATCTTAAAAATCCACAGAATTCTAAATGATTACTTTAATGCTCCAAATCAAAAAAAAGGTTGCTGGAGAACAGTTGATAATACCATAGCCGGCCATCAAAGGGAAAACAAATTGGATATTGTATGGTATTGCGTTCCACCAACCCATATTGAAGAATATATTGTCAATCTTTGTTCCTGCTACAATGATTATTCTATGAAGGGAAATATGGAGGAATTAATATTGATAGCAGCATTTATTTTTGACTTTATGCATATTCATCCATTTATTGATGGTAATGGAAGAATGGCTCGATTACTCTTGAGGCTACTTCTATACAAAAATGGATTTGAGAACACTAAACATCTAAATTTTGATAGCTATATTTATAAAACCCGTTACAATTATGTAAAAGCATTGATCAGCTCCCATAAGGGATGGTATCAAGGTAAGCATGATTTAGGTACATGGCTGAGTTATTTTCTTGACCTCCTTTTAAATCTATACAAAAGCTTCGATAAAAACATAGAGATGCTCAAAAATCATACAGAAAAAACAGATGAAATAATTTCAAAATTAGATGATGTAATAAAGTATTTGGAAAAAAATGATACTTTTCTAAAATTAATATCCATAAGTGGAGAATAAAATGGTTAATAACGATATAATACATGTTTTAAATAGGAATATCGATTACTTATATAATTCCTATGAAGAATTTTATAATTTGATTTTATTACTTGAAAACAAGGGTAATGTATACTATTTTGGTGGTGCTTTGAGGGATTATTTAATGGACAAAACCCCAAAGGATATAGATATAATAACAGATGTAGATTTGAAAGCTATAGAAAGGAGTTTCTCAAAATATATAAAATACAAAAATATATTTCATGGTTATAGTCTGAACATCAAATCACTGCAGGTTGATCTATGGAATATTAAGAATACATGGGGTTTTAAAAATTCAAATTTGGACCCGGAGTTTAAAAATATACCATATACGGTTTTTTTCAATATAAACTCGATTATATATAATAAGAGGGACTGTAATTTAATGTACTCCAATGTTTTTTTAAAGGGAATAAAGGATAAAAAATTAATGATAATACTAGATAAGAATCCCTTGCCAACACTATGTATACTAAGGAGCCTAATATATTTTTTAAGATATGAAATGATTTTAGATGAAAATCTAATACAATATATAAAGAATTGGAATAATAAATCCCATAGTTATGACGACATTATTAATTTACAATTAATAAGATATGGGAGAGTGATACTTGATAGGAACATCTGTCAAAAATTGCTTGAAGGCATATGCAATAACAGCATCATATGCTATCAAGATTTTTATAAACAATATTCATACACATGTCAATTTCTTAATAAAGCTCTAGATAATTAATCAAATTGCATAATTACTTTCTATAAAAATCATCTATATAGATTTCCTAAAGTTAAACTTAATTTATACATATCAAAATATCCAATGTCTCTAGGGATTTTTGATGTGTATGAATTAACTGTTTAACTGGAATATCTATAGATGTGGGATTTTGAAAATTAATAAAAAAACGTTCAACCCGACAAGAATTTAGAGAAAACTTTATCTTCAAGCTTTGTAACGCTCCCGTTCAGCGTCCATGCCTCATGGCCTAAGAACTGACGTCCTGTCAGTTCTACGAATTTTTCACAAATCCTTCAGATAGTTTTCTTACTAAATTCTTGAAGTCATTCTCTTTTCTTTTTATTAATTTTCTTCCATGAAAGTCCCTATGGATGGGATCAAATAATTCTTGGTCTATATTCCACTTGTATATAGGAAGCATCTAAACTAGTAATTTGCATGGTATGATTAGTATTTAAATCTAAACCATATATGTTATAATATCCTGAATTATTAGCCCCATAAAATATTGTCTCTTCATTCACCCCCCAATCATAATCACTAATTGAGATATTGCTAATATTTTTTGTCAGATTAAAGGTTTTATTCTTATTAACATGATGTAAATATATGTCTTCCGTTGAACAATTGTTAGCAATATATGTTATGTATTTACCCATTGGCGAGAACTTTAATTTTTTCAAATTAAAGATATTATTTGGGACTGCCACATGCTTTTCATCAAGATTTTTTATATTGATAACACATATACATGGTTTTCCTAAATGGTTATCATGGATGTAAACTATATCATTTTCTTTACTCCAATTGAAATCCTTTATATGACCACAATTTGTGATTTGTTGAGAATATGCTCCCAAGCTATCCATCATATATAAATTTTTTGTATTATAATGGATTTTGAGATAACCTATTTTTTCCCCATCATAGGAACATTTTGGATTATAGCTTTTCACAAGGTCGTCTCCAAATGTCAATTGCTTAGAGCTTAAGTTCTTTATATTTATTGAAAAAATGTCTTTAGTGTTTCTAATATTGCCTGTAAGATATATTTTATCCCCTTTATTATTCCAGCAATAACTGGTTATACCCCCATGCCTATTATGCTCAGTAATTTTTCTAGTTCTCTGGGAATTCAAATTATAAATATATAATGAAAATTTTCCTTCTTCCTTAGCTAAATATGAAATTTCATTTCCTGTGGGAGACCATTTTGGACATATGTTTTTGTCCTTTTCCTTTATGGTCAAATTTGTTGGATTTATACCATTATCATAGCAGATGAAAACATCACTCTTTTGGTTGGAATTAACATTTGAATAGCAAATTTCAAATGTTGGTCTAAAAGTTCCTAGTAGAAGTGAAAATACATTTGTAAATATATTCCTTTCATTAATTTTCTTTATCACTATATCCTCTATGTAAAGCTTACAATAATAACGATTTTCCTTTAAGAGCCATTTTATATCTGTTCCCTTTATGGATTTAGGTACTACTATATAAGCACTCTGTATAAATGTGTTTTCTATAACATGGATGCTCTGCGTCGTGGAGTCAGTGGAATAAAGAATTTTTTGTTTTAATTCAATTTCAGCAATAAGCTTACATCCCGATATGTATTGCCCTTCTTGTGACTTCCCCTCCATAGTCTCAATTATCTTCATAGATAGTATCTGAGGATCAGCTATAACTGAAATTATCTGTTGAATATCTGGCATATTATCACATAGGGTTATTATTTCCCTGAAGCCGATTTGAGAAAAATATTTTATCTTCTCTTTATTAAATTTTGATATACCATTTTTTTTGATAGAGGCCTTACCCATTACCATATCCCCCACTGTTAAAATCATTTTTTATATAGTAATCAAGCTAAATGGAATCTAAATTGACAACATTTAATAGAATCATATCACTAAAATAAATTTTTCGTTTATTTATCTGTTTTATAAATATGTCTTCATTATAAGCCACTATATCTACCCTGGATTCCGTTTCAAATGTACTATCTAAAACTATATAAGTAGAGAAATGCAGACCAAGATTAGCTGAATGAACTGCCTGACAAGTATCACAGTCCACATACTCAATAGTATGAATAACCTCTCCATCGACAACTAATATTTTCCCAGTTAATCTCTGGCCTCCTAAAGAAATGGATTTAGGTGAATTTATTAATCTTTTTTCATTTATTTTTACCATAGCATTAACCCGTAGAAGAAATCCAATATCAGTTTTTTTGTCTATCAATCTTGATATCCCTTGAACTTGAATCTGTTTAAAATTTTTTAGATTAGACATATCCTCTATTGAAGTCCCCATTATTTCAAGCATTTTATTATATTGATACTCCATTGCCCTTCCTCCTAAATCTATCCATGCAAACTTCATTTTAATACCTTGCAAATAATTATTCCTTTACCACCGCTTCTAGTAGCAAAATTCCATTCAAAAATAATTTTCTTTCATCAATTTTCTGAATAAATATATCCTCAATATAAGCTCTTATCTCAATAACACTATTCTGGGTAACATTATTAGGCACTACAATATAGCTGCAGAAAGGGATTTTAAAGCATGCCGTATAAATTGATTGTTTTATATCGTCACATGCATATTCAATTTGCTCGACTAGTTCTCCTTCAATTATTATTTTTTTACCTGTCAATACTTGCCCTTCAAGGGAAGTCCCTACAGCTGTTGAGATTACCCTTTCATCGGTTATACTTATATCGGTCATGACTTTAATCACTTTCTTAATATTGGGTTTAGGATACAGTACTATTAGGTCTTCCTGTATAAATATATGATTAAAGCTTTCCTTTATTAAACAAAAATCTTCTTTATTTGATAACCCCGTATACTGTATTGCATTCTTTATAATACTAGTCATATAAAATCCTCCATAGCCCCTATTCCCATGATTATCCCAGGAAAGTATTGTAACATGTAAATTATTTATATAAAAATTTAGAGAGCCCCTTTAACAATTTAGGATTCTCTAAAAACAAATTTTTGTTTTATGAATATCTATAATTTGGCCAAAGATTTAAAATCTTAATCTATGGATATCCCTATATCTCATCTTCTTCAAAATCACTTTCACAATTGCAATCATGTACATTCTTTTCATCGTTACATCCTTCACATTTGTCAGGTCTAATTATAATTTGACGAATTTTCACATCACCTATCCAAACTTTAATGACATACTTTTGTTTTGGTGGTAGTGGTCCAAATAGAAATTGTCCGCATTCATCAGTGAAGGCATGAGTTATAGGCTCTAAATCACATGGATCACAACCCTTTGCCTTAAATAATTTTACAACTGCATCCTTTACAACCTGGTTCTTATGATTTTTTACAATACCATGAATCACACTTCTAGGTTCCTGTGGAACCTTTATAACAGCTTCAATTTGTTCGTTCTTATCGGGAACAAAATCAAAGCTTATCAATCTATGTCCCATTAACATCCCCCTCTATTTTTATATTGTCAAAGATTATTTTTTTATCATTACATTATATGTTTCAAAGGTTTTATTATTACAAATATAGGGTTTTCATAGTATAAGTTAAAGATTTGCCCCAAACTCTCCATAGCTTACTAGAAAAAGTATTAATAAAGTTGTCCAAGTAATAATATAAATAAATTAGTGGGGAGGTGGCTTTATTGGGTATAATAAGAAATTTTATCAACATTGAAGGAATAACACCGGAAGAAAATTTAGAAAAGAATGATAATGGTCATATGATCATCTACTCAGATATTGAGTACATCAACATTCCAAATTCTGAACAGGAAATTAAGAATATATATGAAATCTCAATAGATATCGATGTAATTTCCCAAAGGCTTATATCCACTCCTATTGGAAGAATTATGGTTTTAGATGGAATCAAAAAGTTTAAGATATTATTTACTAAAAATACGGATTCGCAAAATGCATCTATCCTAGACCTAGATATACCATTTAACGCATTTACAGAATTGCCCAAGGGAAATTATTGCACTTCAAATATAAAAGTCCATATTATCGATGCATATTTTAACTTATTGGATCGAAAAACTATATATGGTCATTTTATATACCTTATTGATGTTATATATAACAGGAATTATAATAATAGCAGTCCTTTATCGAACCTACCCATGAACAAAGAAAAAAAAATATTATCCCATGAAATTTATGTGAATAATAGGCTAGATGAGATTTCTATATCCGAGGAACATTATGAATCCCAACCTTCTAATAGCTTAATAGATATAGATGAAGAAATTCTGTGAGGTGATATTCCATGAAAATATGCTTCGATGGTATAGGTCTTAGCCATTTTAAAAACACTGGTCTATATACCTACACCTTTGAATTATTAAATGAACTTTCTACTTTATATCCACAATCACAGTATAGGGTGATTTCTAATAAGGCAATTACTTCTAATCCCTTTAGAAATAAAAAAATCGACTTGATTCAAATTGACTTAAATAGAAGGGAAAATGATTATAGCTTATTAGAAAAATACATTACCACTAACGGAATAAATATATATCATTCCCTTAATAATGGATTTAGTATACCTCAGAATAAAGTCTGTAAATATGTATTAACTATAGATACACTTTTACCAATCACCTACCCTCAATTTGCAGACAAAAAATTTTCGGCTAAATTTCTAAATGTAGTACCAAGGGCTTTAGAAAACTCCCATAAAATAATTGTCGTATCTAAATTTATAAAGGATGAACTAATCAACTATTTCAATATAGATGAAAAAAAAATCCATGTTATATATCCCTGTATTTCACATATGTTTAGACCTTTAAATGAACCACGCTGCAAGGCCATTTTGAAAAGCAGATATATGATTGAACAAGATTTTTTACTTTTCTCTGGAAGTATACATATTAGAAAACATTTGATGCTATTATTAAGGGCTTTTAAGGAAATATTAGGATACTATAGTAATATAAACCTAGTCATAGTAGGTAATTATAGTGGTAAGAGAAGGCCCTATTATTTAGAGCTTAAAGAATATGCACAAAATCTGAATATCGATGACAAGGTTATATTTACAGGTTCCGTAGAATATAGGGATATGCCATATTTTTACAATGGTGCTTTATGTACAATAAACATTTCTGATTACGAAGGATTCCCTATCTCTTCACTGGAATCCCTTGCTTGTAATACTCCTGTTATTTGCAGCCATTCCTCTTCTTTCAAAGAAGTTCCTGGTCATGGTCTAGCTTATATAAATAATAATGATTTTTATGGATTGAAAAATGCTTTAATAGAAACCATGGATAAAAAACATAACAATTGCTTTAAAAATAGATTGTTGGACATAAAGGAATATAATCCAGAAAGGTTTATAAAAGAACATGTCAGAGTATATGAATCAATTATATAATCTGTATAAAACTAAATGGCACTTAGAATATCTAATAGCAAATATATTTCTTTTTCCCCATCATAAATATTGGGGCTGTGCCAAGGGACAATCCCTTTAATTCAGCCCCATGTGTTTCAAAACAAATGGAATTCTTCATTTCCAGACACTATCCTATTGTTTATTATCTTAAGCTGTTTATTCTTCAGTCTTTACTATTATTCCCCCACCCACAAGTATATCATCGTCATAGAAAACTATGGCCTGTCCAGGTGTGATGGCTCTTTGGGGCTTTTCAAATTCAACCTTTATCCTCTCTTCTTCTAAAGGATAAATAATTGCATCCGCCGGTCTTGCTGAATACCTTATTTTGGCTTTCACCTTTACTGGTGATTCCAGTTTTTTAAAGGGTATAAAGTTTACATCCCTTGCGATGAGCTTGTCATTAAAAACATCTTCATTATCCCCTAGAACAACTTGATTTTTATCAGGTCTGATATCCACTACATAAACTGGCTTTCCAAAGGAAATCCCTAGACCCTTTCTTTGTCCAATAGTATAATGAATAATACCTTTATGTTTTCCTAAGACATTACCTTCGGTATCCACAAAATCACCTGGAATAATGTTTTTGTCATTTTTTTCTAAAATAAACTTACCATAATCGTTGTCAGGTATAAAACAAATTTCTTGACTATCGGGCTTATTTGCTATATCAAGCCCTAATTCCTTTGCGATTTCCCTTATATCTTCCTTTGAAGCATATTCCCCAAGGGGCATAAGTATATGGCTAATTTGTTCTTGAGAAAGATTATAAAACATATAAGTTTGATCCTTTGCCTTGGCTGATGACTTTTTAATCAAATATCTATCAGTCTTTTCATCTTTTTCTATTTTGGCATAGTGTCCTGTAGCTACATAATAAGCCCCTAGAGAATGGGCTTTCTTTAAGAGTTCTCCAAATTTCACCCGCTTATTACATACGATACAGGGATTAGGTGTTCTACCATTCATATATTCATCTATAAAATTATCAATAACAGTTTCTTTAAAAATCGATTTGAAGTTCATAACATAAAAGGGAATATCAAGCTTATTGGCAACCCGTCTAGCATCCTCTACCGCAGATAGACCACAACAACCATCCTCATTTTCATTTCCATGATCATTCTCATCTTCATCCTGCCAAACCTTCATTGTAACTCCGATGACTTCGTATCCCTGCTTTTTTAATATATAGGCGGCAACAGAACTATCTACTCCTCCACTCATACCTATTACAACCTTGTTCCTATCTAACCCATTCATTTTTTCACCTACTATATAGGATTTACCCTGTATTTTTTATGATCATCTAAAAAATTAAGCCTAGGATATAACCCAGGCTCAACAGCTACTCTTCGTCATCTTCGTCGTGATCATCATGGTCATGTACATCTTCTACAGGTACATAATTCTCTAAACCCGGTATCACAATATTGTTTTTCTGTGCATAATCATATAATGCAGCCTTAACCGCTTGCTCAGCAAGAACTGAACAATGAATTTTTGGCTTTGGCAGACCATCTAGGGCTTCTACCACAGCCTTATTCGTTAAATTAACGGCCTCTTCTATACTTTTACCAATTATCATTTCAGTAGATATACTTGATGTAGCTATAGCTGAACCACATCCAAAGGTTTTAAATTTCACATCGGTTATAATACCTTCATCAACCTTTAGATATATCTTCATTATATCTCCGCATTTTGCGTTTCCTACTTGACCAACTCCATCGGCATTTTCAATTTCACCGACATTTCTAGGATTCATAAAATGATCCATTACTTTTTCTGAATACATTATTATTGTCCTCCCTTTACCTTTTCATATAATGGAGACATCTGTCTCAATCTATCAACAATTTTTACTAAATTTTCTACAACATAGTCAATATCTTCTTCCTTAGTCAAATCACCAATTGTAAGTCTTAAAGATCCGTGGGCTATTTCATGGGTAAGCCCTATGGCCATAAGAACATGGGATGGGTCTAATGATCCAGATGTGCAGGCTGACCCACTTGACCCTGCAATACCAACCATATCTAAGCTAAGTAGTAGGGATTCCCCTTCGATAAATTCAAAACAAAAGTTAACATTTCCCGGGTGTCTTTCAGTTGGATGTCCATTCAATCTTACATAATCTATATTTTCCCTAATATCCTTAATCAGTTTGTCTCTAAGCTTTTTTATATGAGCTACGTGGGAATCAAGATTTTCTACGGCAATTTCTGCTGCCTTTCCAAATCCAACTATCCCTGGGATATTTTCCGTTCCAGCCCTTTTCCTTTTTTCCTGTGCCCCCCCGTGAATCAAAGGATCAATCCTAACACCTTTTCTCACATACATACCGCCAATGCCCTTTGGCCCATATATTTTATGGGAAGAAAAGTTCATAAGGTCTATATTAAGCTCCTTAACATCTATTGGTACATTTCCAAGTGCCTGTACAGCATCAGTGTGAAAATATACTCCCCTCTCCCTAGCTATCTCCCCTATTTCCTTAATAGGCTGAATTGTTCCAATTTCATTGTTTACATACATTATAGATATAAGTATTGTTTTATCTGTAATAGCTTCCTTAAGCTGGTCTAAATTTATCATTCCATACTCATCTACATCGAGGTAGGTCACCTCAAATCCATGCTTCTCAAGGTACTGACATACATGTAATACGGCATGATGTTCTATTTTAGAAGTTATTATATGATTCCCCTTGTGTTTATTGGCAAAGGCAACTCCTTTTATAGCCCAGTTATCTGCTTCTGAACCTCCACCAGTAAAATATATCTCCTTAGATGTAGCTCCTATGGCTTTGGCAATTCTATCCCTTGATACATCAAGAGCCTTTTTAGCTTGTCTACCAAATGAATGTATACTGGAAGGATTTCCATATTGTTCACTAAAGTAAGGCATCATCTCATCTATGACTTCCTTCTTCATAGGAGTTGTAGCTGCGTAATCTAAATAAATATTTTTTTTCATAAGCTCACCACCTCGATAATAGTTGAAGAAATTGCATAATACATTTAAAGAATTTTTCAATACAAAATGTATTAGTAATGTCAATTATGCAAGTTTCTCAGTTAAATATAATACATAAGTGAATCTGAATTATTAAGTTTTTTATGATCATCCACCATATCCTGTAAGGTTATGGAGTCAATTACTTCATCTATGCTATCTTTGATTCTTCCCCAAATAGTTCTTGTAACACAATGTCCTAATCTAGAGCATTCACTCTCCTCATCCTCAATAACACAATCCGAAGGAGCAATAGGCCCTTCTAAGGTTCTGAGTACATTACCAACGGTAATATTTTCAGGCTTATCCGCTAAAATATATCCGCCTTGAGCGCCTCTGATACTTTTAACTAAGCCAGCTTTCCTTAAAGTAGCAAAAAGCTGCTCTAGATAATGCAATGATAGATTTTGTTTTTGAGCTATATTATTTAAAGGTGTTGGGCCCTCTCCGTAACTTAAGGCTAACTCAAACATCGCTTTTAAACCGTATCTACCCTTTGTTGAAAGTTTCATTATCCCACTCCCTCCATAATCCCAAGTGATTTGGTTGGAATTCATTCTAAGTATATTATACCCAAGTAAATTTGTCAACATTCCCTTGCTTTTATTTTTAATGAAATTATGTAAAGGATATTATGGGCCAAAAAATATTATCGGAGTATAAGAATCTCTTATACTCCGTTTCCCTTTCTTTTCTTGGTTATATGAAATTTACGTAAACATCTTTTATCTGTGTATTGCTAACCATCCTTCCCTAGCAATTACCTTTGAATACTTATGATTAATTTTCCTATTAAAAATCTCCTCTAGATGTAAAATTTTATCTACAAGGGACTTAACATTAACCTCAAACAAAACATTTTCATCTACTAGCTCTGGAATACCTCCCACATTTGAAGCAATAAAAAGCATATCATTTTCAATACTTTCCACCACCGTATATGGATAATTCTCCATTAAAGAAGGCATTATAATAACGCCATTTTGTTGTTTTAAATATTCCAAGGCTTGAAAGGAATCAAAGTCTGAGTATATATTATAATTTAACCCTTTCCCCCTAAATTTATTACTTATATACCTATCGCCACTTACATCATTTACAACACCATTTTTCCCCACAAAGGATACTCTCTTTATGGATTTGGGATGATCTTGAATGACCTCTAATATTGCATCACATAACAATTCTAGACCCTTTCTAGTCTCTAATCTCCCGAAGAATATTAAGTGCTTTAGGTCTCTATTCTCATTTGATGTGATTTTTATTAGCTTCTCAAAACAATTGGAGATGACTTTTTTATTTTCTGCAAGTTCCCAGCCATTTTCTATTGCCCATTTAAACATGTATTGCGATGGACTAATCAAAAGATCGCAATATTTACAACAATATCTTTCACACCATTCGAGTTTTGGATCAATAACAGGTCCCCCATCAACCCAATTCATAGCCTGTTTCACCCATTCCATTGATGAATGCATTGTTACAGTAATTAATGTATTATCGAACTCATTAGATCTATATTTTGCTTGTATAGTATGAAAACCATTGGCTTCCCAATCTTGAAAATGAATATAATCGAAGTTCCTCTTTTTCAAAAAACTATATACTAATTTCGATCTATCTTCAAACCAATTTTCACCATATATTGATAAATTATTTTTTTTCAAATTATCTATTTGAACATATTCTATATTTAATTTTCTAAAATATTCATACCAATATGAGGCATTTTTATTCTCACATACTCCAGTAAATAAAACTGTTGTTTTATAATCACTCTCCCCCAAAACCTGTGCTAAATAATAGGTTTGGGTTCCTATTCCTCCGTTTTTATGGGGACCTATTATTTCTGGAGATACTATACATACTTCATTTTTCATATTGATATTTCCCTCCTATAATGAATCCATTTCTTTAGTTATGCAATTCCAGCCACTTTTTTTTCGCCTTTTCCTTTGAGTACTTATGGATAATTTTATTATTAAATATATCATCCAAATGAATTATTTTATCAATGAGAGCATTTACATTCGGTTCAAATAAGATATCATCATTAGCTAATTCTGGGATTCCCCCCGCAGTTGAAGCAATAAAAAATATATTGTTTTCTATGCTTTCAATCACTGTATAAGGAAAATTTTCCATCAAAGAAGGCATTACAGCAACTCCATTTTGCTGTTTTAGATATTCTAATGCATCAAAAGAACTAAAGTCTGAAAATATTTCATAATTTATTCCCTTTTTTCCTAATTTATTAATTATATATTGATCGCCCTTTGTATCATTTATAAACCATATCTTACCCAAAAAGGATACTTTGTCTATTAAGTCCGGGTATTTATGCCTAGCTTGTAACACTGCATCACAAAATATTTCCAATCCTTTTCTAGTTTCCAACCTTCCAAAAAAAATTAAGTGTTTTAAATCTATATCTCTATTAACAGCAATCTTAACCGACTCTTCAAAACAATAGGGTATCACTTTTCTATTATCTGCTAACTTCCACCCATTATCTATAGCCCAATCAATCATATATTTTGATGGACTTATTAAGATGTCACAGTTCTCACAACAATATCTTTCACACCATTCAAGTTTTGGATCAAAAATCGGTCCACTTTTTACCCAATTCATAGCTTGTTTTATCCATTCAATTGATGAATGCATAGTCACAGTTAGTAAAGTATTACTGAATTCGTTGAATAATTTTTTTGCCCGTATAGTTTTGAAACCATTTGCTAACATTTCTTGAAAGTGGATGTAATCGAAATCATTCTTTTGCAAAAACTCATATACAAACTGAGACCTATCTATAAACCAACGTCCTTCATATATTGCAAAATTTTGCTTTACAAGTTCGTCCAGCTGTATATATCTAATATGGATTTTCTTAAAATATTCAATCCAATATGAGCTGGTTTTATTCTCGCAAACACCTGTATAAAGAACAGTCACTTCATAATTTTTCTCTGCTAGTACTTGAGCTAAATAATATGCATGGGCTCCTATACCTCCATTTTTATGGGGCCCAATGATTTCGCTTGTCACTAAGCACACTTTTTTTTTCATTATTCTATTCCTCCTGGGGATTATAAGACTATAATTTAATAGTTTTAAAAATTTATCTTTGTCTTAGTAATCATTTTCTGCTATATAATATGAATTAAATAGGGTTTAAGTGAATTCTATAAATTAAATACACACTCTATAGAATCACCATGTTATAGATGAGTGAGGAAATTGCATAACTCTTACTTGGCTAAACCTAATATGCGAATATCATCCTTGATTTAATTGCTTAAGATATAAGCATATTTGATGGTATGGCTTTGAAGAATTTTAGGCTACATATGGTAGATAGTTTTTGTAGAAGGTAATTATGCAATTTGCTCGAGTACTTAATAATTTGATAATACTCAAATATAAATACATAATTCTAGATTTCACATATAATTTTAAGATGAATATACTATAGAGAGTTTAGGGTAAATCTTAGTTTTTACTATCAAAATATTTATTTGTAAACTAATTCTTAGGAGGCAAGAAAAAACATGGAATTTGAACAATATTTTTTTAACAAAAAATATATAAATAGTAATTGGCAGATGGAGCCCGGAGAAAAAGCTGCAATGCTATATATTTTGAATAATATTAACTCTGAAATATCTATTGAAATTGGAACATCCCATGGTGGGAGCCTAAGGCCAATATCTGATTTTTCACAAAAAGTTTATTCATTTGACCTTGATCATAATTATATTAGTAAATTAGATTACGATAATGTTGAATTTATAACTGGAAATTCTAAAAAATCTTTACCTAAAATAATTAAAGAGCTTAATAAGAGTATTAAAGCCTTAGAATTTGTATTAATAGATGGTGATCATAGTAAGCCTGGTGTCAAAAAAGATATTGAGAATATTCTTGAATACAAGCCAAAAAAACCTTTATATATTCTGATGCATGATAGCTTTCACCCAAATTGTAGGTCTGGAATATTGGAAGCAAATTGGAATAAATCCCCCTATGTGCATTTTGTAGAGGTGGACTTTGTCCATGGTACTTTTCATCAAATAGAGAATTTCTATAAAGAAATGTGGGGAGGCTTCTCATTAGCGCTTCTTTTGCCTAAAAAGAGAACCTCTAAATTGTCAATATCCCAATCTCAAGAATTAATGTTCAAGTCTATGCTCAAATCTTCAGTTCATAATTTTTAAAAAATACAATAAAAGCTTAGACCTATGGATCTCCTTAATCTGGGGTCAGATTTCTCTCCATATAATGACCTGAAATAATAAAGAGAGTGTAAATGTAAATATTACACTCTCAGATTGTTGACAAAGTCAACAAGATGTTAGGCTGTTGAGAAATTCGAAGTTCGAGGCGTGCTGAAACCGAGAGGCCGTAGCGTATACAGACATACGTAAGGGTTCTTGGTTGAAGCAACAACGAAGAAATTCGGATTTGTCAACAGCCTGAGAGTGTAAATGTAAATATTACACTCTCTTTATATTTTATGTGTGTATCTTTAACCACTTTTCTTTTGCATATTTGTTTGAGTACTTGTGTTTAACCTTTTCAAAGGAAACTTCATTTAGATACAATATTTTATCCTTTAGGCATTCTGGATTGGGCTTAAATAGAATGGATTCATCAACTAATTCGGGAATACCACCTACATCTGAAGCAATAAAGGCTATATTATTTTCTATACTTTCGATTATTGTATAAGGATAATTTTCCATTAATGAAGGTATCACAACTACACCATTTTGTTGTTTTAAATATTCTATTGCTTCAAAGGAATCAAAGTCATCATAAATATGATAATATATATCTTTTCCTTCTAGTATGCTTTTAATATAATTATCACCACTTATATCATTCATAATTCCTTTTTTACCAACAAAGGATACCTTATTAATTAAATGCTTGTGGTTTTGTATTACTTTAAGTATCCCCTTGCAAAAGATTTCTAACCCTTTCCTAGTTTCTAATCTTCCATAAAATATTAGATGTTCTAAATCTATATTTTTATCCACATTTGTTTTAAGTAAATTATTAAAGCAATATGGAATTACCATTCTATTATCGGCAAGTTTCCAACCATTTTCCATGGCCCATTTAAACATATAGTTAGATGGGCTTATCAAAAGATCACAATTTTCACAACAATATCTTTCACACGATTCATGTTTTGGATGGAAAACTGGGCCACTATTAACCCATTTCATAGCCTGCTTCACCCATTCAATTGAGCCATGCATAGTTACAGTTATTAAAGTATTCTGAAATTCATTATTGTTTTTTTTGGAATATATAGTTTTAAACCCATTGGCCAATATTTCTTGAAAGTGGATATAGTCATAATTATTTTTTACTAAAAACTCATATACAAACTGTGATCTTTCCATAAACCAATTTCCGCTATAAACCTTAAAATCCTTATTCAGTGATCTATCTAGCTGTACATACTCGACATTTATTTTCCTAAAGTATTCAATCCAATATTCATTACTCTTATTCTCACAGACCCCCGTATATAAAACCGTTGTTTCATAGTTATTTTCTACTAATACTTGGGCTAAATGATAAGCATGGGTACCTACCCCTCCATTTTTATGTGGTCCCACAATTTCTGCCGTCACTATACATACTTTTTTTTTCATACAAAATATCCCCTTTACTACCCCATAATTTACTTTTAAAATTTAAAATAAAGTTTTACGAAATTGAGAAGCTTGCATAATAGGCCTTTTAAATATATCATTCTATAGATTATATCTACTATTTAAAATATATAGTTAAGTCATTTTAGGACACAAAAGTATTTTGTCATCATACTATATATTGAAAAAAAATATATAGAGAGATTCCAGTCAAAGCTTCAATTTATACATATCGAAGCTTCCCAGAAACATCGGGTATTCTGCTATGTATAAATTAAGATTTACCATAAAATCTCTATGGATAGGAGAATATATATGATTTTAAATAGAGAAAAAGAAACTGATAATGTTATTATTTTTCTTCATATACCAAAAACCGCAGGATGTACACTCCATTCAATTATTAATAAACAATATGGAAATAAATATGATATAAAAACGCCATTTTGGTGGAGTGCCCCTGAAGACACAAATAGTTTGTTGAAATACCTTCATGAAATAGGGATAGAGAAAATTGAAGTTTTAACGGGTCATATTATATTCGGTATTCACAAACATATACCACAAAAAAAATATACCTATATTACATTCCTTAGAAATCCAGTTGAAAGAGTAATTTCTGCATACTATTATATGAGAGATTGTGACAAAGACAATCTACATCATATTGTAAAAAACATGTCATTATATGAGTTTGTAACAGATGAATTCTTTAATCATCAAACCCTAAATATGCAAACCCATTTAATATCAGGAATTAAGGATGGAAATCTGAAAATTGCTAAAGATAACTTAAAAAAATATTTTTCTGTAGTTGGTATCACTGAACGTTTCTCTGAATCTTTATTTATTATTGAAAAGAAATATGGTTGGAAAATTGATAAATACCAAAACCAAAATATTACCAAAAACAAACCCCCATTAAATAAAATTTCAAATGAAATTATAGAAATCATTGAGAATAAAAATCAAAAAGATATAAAGCTTTATAAATTTGCCAATAAACTATTAAGCAAACAAATAGAAATTAGTGGTTTTTATTCTAAAGCAAAGGATATAAAATAAATTTCCCACTTAAATCTATACATTATATGAAGATTATAAATTTACTTCTTAGAACCTAAGAGAGTCTCTTATGACTGAGCAGATTGCATAATTTCTTTCTTAAAAAACCATATAGATTAAGTGATTACATCAAGGATGATATGTCCATACGGAACTTGGTCAAGTGAGAGTTATGCAATTTCCTCAGCTTATATTTACTTCATAAGTTTTTTTATTCTGTTTCTTTTCAAATGATTATCATTAAGTATTTCATTATATTTATTACTAAAGGGTATTGCCAATGAAGTAATCAAATTCCCAACAAAAAATGAGTTATTATTGCGATATTCCTTAATTACATTATCTAGGTTTTTAAAGTAGTTTGAATTTCTAGAAAAGCTCTCATTATGGTGCCTATACCAAAAAAGTGGTTCTGGTAATACTTCTTGCTTATATCCAAGCAAATTAAGTCTAACTAAAAAAACCCAATCTTCCCAGGTAGCATTTCTATCCTCGATAAAACCTCCTATATGGAAAAACACATCCCTTTTGACAATAAAGTTTGCATCTCCAAAGATATTTTGTATAAACCCTACTTCAAGAGCTGGTCCAATTGGCATATATTTATAGGCAATTTTTGTCCCACCATGAACTGTTTCATCTCCCATAAATGCATTTAAATGACAAGTCAAACAATCAGCTTTTGATTTGCATATACCATATAGAAAATCTTTTATCATATTTGGAGTTGCAATATTATCTGCATCCATAAAAATTATATACTCACCACTGGAATATTTAGCCCCAAAATTTCTAGCTTCTCCTGTTCCACCATTTTCTTTTTCTATAAAATGCCAATTGCATTTATTGTATACTTTTTTCATTTCACCAAATACTCTATTTGATTCTTCTTCTGTGCTTCCATCGTTTACTACTATAACTTGATAATTTTTATATTTGCTCTTTGATATTGACTTTAGGAGTTGGGGTAAGTATTTCCCATAGTTGTAATATGCGATACAAATAGATACCTGTATTTCCTCATTCTCTATTTTATTTATTACTTTTATGTCACTATATTTAATATTTTGATCGTGTAACTTTAACCATTTTCCCCTTGTTCCTTTTTCACTTTCAATACAATAAGGAATAACCATTCTATTTTTTGAAAGATGCCATCCCCTTTTTATTGCCCAATTAAACATGTAATCACTAGGACTAATGAGCAAGTCACAATTTTCACAGCAATATCTTTCACACCATTCAAGCATAGAATTAGAAAAGTCCCACTCATTCCTTTTTACCATTCCTTCATTTAACCATTGGGTAGGGGAATGCATGGTCACGGTTATAAATGTATTTTCAAACTCTTTACTATTTCTTTTAGCTTGAATAGTATGAAGTGCATTAGCTTGTAAATCTTTAAAATGAATATAATCAAAGCTTTTCTTTTTTAAATATTTATATATAATATTGGCTCTTACAATGAACCATTCTTTATATAAATAATAATTTGGTTGTTCTAATTCATCAAGGTAAACAAATTTTATATTTGGTACTTTATGATATTTTGACTGATATATATTTTTCATCTTGTTTTGGTTCCCAATATATAAAATTGTCATATCATAATTGGCTTTAGCAAGTTCTTTGCATAGAGAATAAACATGATTACTGAACTCACTATTTTTTTTAGATTGTTTTATATCAGATGTAACGATACATATTTTTTTCCCCATAAAATTATCCTCCAAAATGTACGTACATTTTTACAGATCGACTTATATTTTGCTACAATTTATTTTTTGGTGCCAATTCCATGCAGTTCTAATAATAGTATCCACATCAAAAAATTTTGGCTTCCACCAAAGAACATTTTCAGCTTTTTTTGAACTCCCTATTAGAACATCTGCATCACCAATTCTTCTAGTAGTTTCTACGACCTTAATATCTCTACAGGTAATTTTTCTGGCGGCTTGAATAACCTCTTTAACAGAATACCCCTTTCCATTTCCTAGGTTGAAAATATCTGATTTTCCTCCTTTAAGAAGATATTCCAAGCTTAAAATATGTGCATCTGCTAAATCCAATACATGAATATAGTCCCTAATACATGTACCGTCAGATGTATTATAATCCGTTCCGTATATTTTTATATTTTCCCTTTTCCCCATCGCAACGTCCAAAACAAGTGGAATTAAATGGGTTTCCGGATTATGCAGTTCTCCTATCTCTACATCTATATCTGCTCCCGCAGCATTAAAATAGCGTAGGGTTATATATTTAAAACCATATGCTTTATCATAGTCATTTATTATTCTTTCTATCATTAGTTTACTTTGTCCATAGGGATTTATTGGATTTTGGGTATGATTCTCAGTTATTGGTAGTTCTTCTGGTATACCATATGTTGCACATGTGGATGAAAAAATAAATTTATTGACATTATACTCTTTCATGATACTTAGTAAATTTAAAGTGTTTAATACATTATTTATATAATATTTTTCAGGATGGATTACAGATTCTCCCACATATGCAAAGGCTGCAAAGTGCATCACTGCATCAATTGGATATTTTTCAAAAACTAGTCTTATATGCTCTTTATTATTTAGATCACCTAGAACAAACTCTCCCCATTTAACAAACTCTTTATGACCATATATTAGATTATCGAAAACTACAGTTTTATATCCCCTTTTATTTAGCTCCTTATTTACGTGACTTCCTATATATCCAGCACCACCCACTATGAGGATCATCCTTGCCTCACCTTCAATAATTCATCAAAGTACATTATAGTTTTTTTAAGCCCTTCATCTAGTTTAGTTGTAGGCCTCCATTGCAACTCTGTTTTTGCTAATCTAATATCAGGTTGCCTTCTTATTGGATCATCTTGAGGTAATGGTTTATACACAATTCCAGATTTAGATTTGGTTAAATCAATTATTTTATGTGCAAGCTCTAAAATAGTATATTCCTCTGGATTACCTAAATTAACAGGGCCAATAATATATTCCATTGAATTCATTGTTTTTATTATTCCATCAATCAAATTATCAACATAACAAAAACTCCTGGTCTGACTTCCATCGCCATAGACAGTAATGTCCTTGCCCTGTAGTGCTTGAACGATAAAATTTGAAACTACCCTGCCATCATTTGGATTCATTCTAGGCCCATAGGTATTAAATATTCTAATGACCTTTATTTTTAAATTATACTGCCTGTAATAATCAAAAAATAGGGTTTCAGCACATCTTTTACCCTCATCATAACAAGCTCTTGGGCCAATTGGATTAACACATCCTCTATAATTTTCAGGCTGAGGATGGATTTCTGGATCCCCATAAACTTCACTTGTACTGGCTTGGAGAATTTTAATACCAAGCTTCCTCCCAAGCTCTAGCATATTCATTGATCCAATAACATTCGTCTTAATAGTTTGAATGGGGTCTATTTGATAGTAGGGTGGACTTGCTGGACAAGCAAGATTATATATTTCATCCACCTCTAGATATAGGGGATAAATTATATCGTGCTTTATAAATTCAAAATCTTTATTTTCTAGTAAATGTTTAATATTATCTCTGGTACCAGTAAATAAATTATCTACACACAACACTTTATTTCCATCATTCAGAATCCTCTCACATAAATGTGAACCTAAAAACCCGGCTCCCCCTGTCACTAAAATTTTCTTTTTCATTTTGCAACACCTATCTGATAATATTCAAATTCCATATCCTTTAAGTATTCATCACCATATTGATTTCTTCCATCAAAGATTATCTTTTCTTTAAGTAGCTTTGATATTTCATGGAAGTTTGGGTTTTTGAACTCCTTCCATTCTGTTATCAATATGAGTGCATCTGATTCAATTAAGGCGGAATACTTATTACTAACATATTCAACACTAGTATTATCCTTCAAAAAGTAATTTTTTGCATTTTTTGTGGCCTCGGGATCATAAGCCTTGATCTTCGCTCCTTTTTTTGTTAATTCGTTTATAATTGTTAAGGAACTGGCTTCCCTCATATCATCGGTTTCCGGTTTAAAGGATAGCCCCCATACAGCAAAGGTTTTTCCCGATAAATCTTCTCCAAATCTTCGTGTCACTTTCTCGACTAATACTTTCTTTTGTGCATTATTTACGTCTTCTACAGCTTGAATGATCTTAGGTTTATACTCTATTTCCTTTGCGGTTTTTATTAGGGCCTTTACATCCTTTGGAAAACAACTACCTCCATATCCACATCCAGGATTAATAAAACTGTAACCAATTCTATTATCACTTCCAATCCCTATACGTACTTTATTTACATCTGCTCCTACTTTTTCACATATATTAGCTATTTCATTTATGAATGAGATTTTAGTGGCAAGCATTGAATTCGCAGCATATTTTGTCATTTCTGCACTCCTTATATCCATAGAAATAAAGTTATTATTATTGTTGACAATAGGACTGTACAACCTTCTCATGGCTTCCTTTGAATCCTCATTATCCGTTCCAACAACTACTCTATCTGGTTTCATAAAATCCTCTATTGCTGTACCCTCCTTTAAAAATTCTGGATTTGATATTACATCAAAGGTGAGATCACATCTTCTTTTATTAAGCTCATCTTGAATAGTTTTTCTTACCATATCGGCAGTACCTACGGGAACAGTTGACTTATCCACAATATACATATGATGCTGCATATTTTCTCCAATAGTCTTGGCAACGGATAGTACATACCGTAAGTCAGCACTTCCATCTTCATCCATGGGTGTTCCAACAGCAATAAAACATATATTACTGTGAACTAAAGCCTCTCTTATTTCTACTGTAAATATTAAGTTGCCACTTTCATAATTTTTATTAACCAATGCTTCAAGCCCCGGTTCATATATAGGTAAAATACCTTTTCTAAGATCAGCGATTTTGTTTATATTATTATCAACGCATATTACGTTGTTTCCCACATCAGCAAAACAAGCACCAGTTACTAAACCTACATAACCGGTTCCAATAATTGATACTCTCATTTTTACCCACCCAACCTTATATTAGAATTTTTTCTAGTTCATATTACGCACTTGTAGGTATTTTGTGAGAAATATCGTATAGAGGGTTTAAAGTAGATTTTAACTTATACACATCAAAAATCCCCAGAAGCATCGTATATTTGTCTATGTATAAATTAAGATTTACTTGGAACTCTCTACATTTATTTCCTATGACTTTCCTTATATTTATAGTGTAAAGGTAGTATTAAAGAATTTAGTAAAAATCTAACATAATTCGGTGAGTTGTCATGGTATGCTTTAAGAACTCGCTGCTGATTATCGTATAGGTTTGTATTTCGACTAAAGCCATCCTCCGTTAATCTATACCAAAAAAGAGATTCGGGTATTACATCCTGCTTATAACCTAAGAGATTTAATCTTATTAGAAAGTCATAGTCTTCCCAGGATGTTGTTCTTTCTTCTGTAAAGCCTCCTATTTGAAAAAATACTTTCTTTCTAATTATGAAGTTGGCATCCCCAAAAACATTTTGTAAAATACCTGATTCCAGAGCCGCTCCTATAGGCATATTTCTATACTCAACTCTAGGATTATTATTTTCTATATCATATTTCTTAAATACATTATAATGACATGTTAAGCAATCTGCTTTGGATTTATAAATACCATATATAAAATCGTAAATCATGTTTGAAAATGCAATGTTATCTGCATCCATAAAAATAATATAATCTCCCTTTGCATTTTCAGCTGCAAAATTCCTTGTATTTCCTATTCCACCATTTTCTTTGTGCAAAAAAGTCCAGTTGGGTTTATCATAAGTATTTCTCATATTTGCAAAAACCTCTATGGATTCTTCCTCAGTACTTCCATCATCCACAACAATAACCTCATGGTTTTTATAGGTATTCATTGAAATTGACTTTAATAATTGTGGAAGATATTGACCATAATTATAATATGGGATACAAATCGAAACTAAGGGGTTATCATGTAAAAGTTTTTCTTTTATATGATCTTTTACTAATTCCTTATTTTTTCTGTGTAATTCTAACCAATATTGGCTCGCCTTTTCCTTTGAGTACCTATGAATGATTTTCTCATCAAATACTTTATCTAAATCTAATAACTTATTTGACAAAGAATCTACAGTGGGTTCAAATAGAATATCTTTATTAACCATCTCTGGTATGCCTCCCACATTGGATGCAATAAAGGATATCTTGTTTTCTATACATTCAATTACTGTGAATGGATAGTTATCTAGCTTTGAAGGGATTACAGCTATACCATTTTGCTCCTTTAAGTATTGTATGGCTTCAAAGGAGTTAAAATTTGAATATATATTGTAATTTATTTCAATATTTTTGAATTTATCCCCTATAAATTGGTTGGATGGTATTCCATTACATTCATGATTTTTCCCAATAAATGATATTTCACTAAATAAATTAGGTTGCACTTCTTTCAGATATACTACAGAATCACAGAAGATTTCTAAACCCTTTCTTGTTTCTAGTCTGCCAAAAAATATTAAGTGTTTTAAGTCTAAATTTTTATCTAAACTGGTTCTAAGATGATTTTGGAAGCAGTAGGGGATTATGCTTCTATTTTCATTTAATTCCCAACCATTTACTTTCGCCCAATCAAACATATGCTTTGAAGGACTAATCAACAAGTCACAATTTTTACAGCAATATCTTTCGCACCATTCTAGTTTTGTATCGGAAGTAGGTCTATTATTCCACCAATGCATTCCTTGATTTATCCATTGGGTAGATGAATGCATTGTTACAGTTAGTTGTGTATTTTGAAAATTATCATGATTTTTTTTCCCTTGTATAGTGTGAAACCCATTTGCTTTCCACTCCTGAAAGTGGACAAAATCATAATCCTTCTTTTTTAAATACTCATAAATAACATATGATTTTACAAGAAACCAATCATTATTCATATCATATTCGGGCTTCTGAAGTTCATTAATATGCAAGTACTCTATGTTTAATTTCTCATAGTATTTAGTCCAATATTTATTATTATGGTTAAAACAAGGCCCAGTAAAAAGAATTGTAGTGATATAATTATTTTTTGTAAGCTCTAAAGCTAAGTAATAGGCATAAGTTCCCACTCCACCATTTTTTATGGGCCCTACCAAATCCGGTGTCACTATACATACTTTTTTCCCCATCAAACTATCCCCCTAAAAATGTTAATTGCATTTTCAACAACTTGATCCATATTATAATATTTGTATTCTCCTAACCGCCCCAGAAAAATTGTTTTCTTTTCCTTTTTTGATAAATCAACATATTTTTCATAAATATTTTTATTTTCCATTTTAGGAATTGGATAAAATGGTTCATTTTTTCTATAAATATATTCTTGTGGATATTCAAAGGATACTGTTGTTTTTTTTGTAGCTTGATTTAAGAAGTACTTATACTCAGTAATTCTAGTAAAATCCCGACTAAGGGGATAATTGATTTGACAAGCTGATTGAAAGTATTCTTGGTTAAATGTCTTGAAATCAAACCTTAAACTTCTATAGGGTAGTTCTCCAAAATTATAATCGAAGTATTCATCAATTGACCCTGTATAAAATATTTTTTTATATTTTGTAAATTTACTGACCTCCCTAAAATCAGTATTTAATTGTATTTCTATTAAGGGATTAGAAATCATGTTTTTAATCATTTCTGTATATCCTTTTTTAGGTACAGCTTGATATTTATCTTGAAAATATCTATTGTCCCTGCTTATATATATAGGCACCCTAGAAGTAACGGCTTTATCTAATTCCTCGGGTAAAACACCCCATTGTTTTTTTGTATAACCCAAAAATATTTTTTCATATATATATTGGGATAGATTTTTTATATCTACATTTTCATCATTTAATAAATCTAAAATAGCTATTTTAGCATTCATTCCATATACTTCAATTAATTTATTTTCTAGTTTAGCGGCATAGGACTTTGAAAAAACTTTATATAATGAATTAAGGTTAAATGGAATCGGAATTTCTAATCCATCTACCTTTGCTTTAACTTTATGAAAATAAATATGCCAATCCGTAAAATTACTTAGATATTTCTTTAATTTCCTATTATTTGTGTGGAAGGTATGGGGTCCATACTTATGAATTAAAATTCCATTTTTGTCTTGATAATCATATACATTCCCTCCAATATGATTACGCCTATCTATTATAAGTACTTTTTCTTTTAATATACTTGCTATTCTTTCCGCTATTACAACACCACTTAAGCCACATCCAACTACAAGATACAAAAAACATCACCCCATATATTTGGTACCCTCTCTTCACTACCTATAATATGTCAATATACTCTATAGGTTCGTCTATCAAGCTATGAACTTAGTTTGGCAAAGAATATACCCTATTTACTAACTTAGAAAAGGGTAAATAATTCACACTATAATCTACAATCAATCATATTAATATACTAAGGACAATAATTAATTATTTATATTAATATAGAGATTCCGGTCAAAACTTTAATTTATACATATCAAAACTCCATAGAAACATCCTATATTTCCATATGTATAAATTAGGATTTACTTGGAACTCTCTGTACAAGGGGGAAATAATTTGAAATCGAACTCTATTGAAGATAATATACAAAATATTGATACAAAAAAAGATATGCTTGTTAACTCAGGGGTTTCTGTTATCTCTATTATTAATCGTCCAAATAGTATTGACAAAACATTTGACAATTACTTGAAACAAAATTATAAAAAAAGGGAATTAATTATTATACTAAATAGTAGCGATATGGATTTTGAGAAATATCAAAAAAGAGCAGAACAATATAATCACATTAGGGTTTTTAAACTTAATCAAAAATTAAATAGTGGAGAATGTAAAAATTTTGCATTCAATCATATTAATTTTGATTATATAGCTTTTTTTGATGAGGATTTTTATGCTTCTGATTACTTAAATGAAGCCATGGGGACTTTTGAGAAAATTGATTGTGATATAGTGGGTAAATTAAAAACATATGTATACTTCGAAGAAAGAAAATTTTTAGCTGTAAATAATCGTAATTATAGCTATGAAAATGAATATTCACCTGGAGTAGTTAATTCAACCATGGTATTCAAGAAAAAGTTACTTGATAAATTAATTTTTCCCAATACAAGCTTTGCTGAAAATAAATTTCAAATTTATTGTTTGAATTATGGATTTAAAATATATTCTACAGGTAGATGTAATTATGTGAAGCATATAACCCATGATTCTGACTTCAAAATAGATAGGGAAGACTTTTTAGAAGATTATAGAATTGTTGCTAGAAACATAACCGACTATACCGACTATATTGCTGTAAAAAATAATACAGATTGTAGTAATAAAAGCAAAAAAAAGAATGAAAATAGAAAAAAGGAAAATGCCAATAAGGAAAACAAGAAAAAGAGAAATATAAATAAAAACAAACAAAATAATAGGAGCCAAAACAATAAAAATAAAGCTACCCCAAAAAAGTCAGAAAAAGAATCTGGATGGGGTTCTATACGCCTTTAACATATTTTTCCAAATGCAAAAAAGTAATTACATCCTGGGGTAATTACTTTTTTGTATATTTTTATTATATTTTGGTTGATCTATAAATATAGATATCCCAAGTTAAACTTAATTTATACATCTCAAAATATCCGATGTTTCTAGGGATTTTTGATGGGTATAAATTAACTGTTTAACTGGAACATCTATATAACTTTTCTAAATGTTCTTCATTATTTAACCCCTTTATTAAATAGACCATCAATTACTCTTTTACCACTTAATAAGCTTTGATCACTCCATAAATAAGCCCATTCACCAAAACGCCCTATAGTATGAATATTAATTGTCTTTAAGAATTTTTTCACCGCTTCTCTTCTCGAAATCATGCCATGATCAAATACTACATTCCCAAAGGGGACAATGCGACAATCAGTCACAATAATATCATTTTTACTAGCTAAATCCATTTTCTCTATTGAATTAGCAATATGTTCAATTAAATTATTACATTGTATTTTTAAAGGCCGATGTTTAGAAAAATATATTTCAAACTGTAATGAACTGCAATCATCTGGAACATTGTCCGGCGATTTTAAATTCGGAGAATACACCCTTGATGCCAAAATAGATTCATCATATATATAGAACCAAAGATGTTTTGCTACATCAGGTCTGTTAAAGCCTATAGACACTATAGCAACTGAAGTTGCCCATAATTCTTTTGCAGCTTCAATGATATTTAAAGGGACTTCATCTATCATGCTAACTAAATTAGGTAAAGGAATGCTGCTTATTAAAGTTTCATAATAAACCTTTTCACCATCAGCAAATTCTACATATTTATGTTTTGGATTTATTCTGATTGCCCTTTTTTTAGTTTTTATATCACAAAAATCAACCATGGGATTAAGAAAAGCTTTAAATCCACCTTTTTGAGGATAACGCATTTCCTTTGCATAATACAAATTAGGTGTTTCATCAGTCAAGGCACCAATTAATACTTCATCTATATTAGGTCGATACATTCTTATGCCAACCCAATCAACACTTAATTCTTTAGGATGCACAGTCCAATATTTTTGTGTATACTTAACTGGATATCGATCTGCTATATAGCCTCCATATTGCCGAAGCAGCCATTCATAATAATTTGAGACTTTATCTAGATTGGGTCTTTCTATAAAACCCTTTATTGCTTCTACTTTTTCACTTGCTGATATGGGGTATAGATTATTTTGTACTGGATGCTTTAACCATACTCCATTTTCATAATTATATGGAACAGGGATATATTCGTAATAATCTGTTTGATCAAAAATAGATCTGACATATTTATCTTTGGCAAAGGATAGATGGACAGTAGTATCAAATCTAAATCTATCAATGAAGAAGTTATCTAGTAATCCACCCCAGCTATCCCTAGCCTCATATATGGTTGTCTTATATCCATATTTATTAGCATGATAGGCTGCTGAAATCCCCGCTATACCTGCTCCCAGGATGACTTTTTCAACCAATACTATCCCCCCTCTGTTTTTCTTTCATCCCCTTTATCAAAAAGGATTTTCAAACTCTGAAAAATATTGCAAACTATTATCTTTATCTGAAATAATTGGATTCTTTATTTTCCAATCCATACCAAAGGAATCCCACCTAATACCTGTATCATACTCTGGATTATATACTGTTGTAGTACTATTTATTAATATGGTATTGTCTTCATAGGATTTAAAACCGTGGGCACATCCCCTAGGTATATATATACTAAATCTATTGTATTCCGATAATTCTGCACTTATATACTGTCCAAATGTTCTTGATTTTTTCCTTAAATCTAATATAACATCCAATATTTTTCCCTTGGGAACACATACTAATTTATCATGGTCAAATGGTGGCAATTGAAAATGCATACCTCTAATTACATTTTTTCTAGAAATTGAATAATAGCTTTCCTTAAATTCAGTACATAGGTTATATTTCTCAAAAATATCTTTGTTATATGTTTTACAAAAAATTCCTCGGTTATCATTAAACACCCTATTTTTAATCATGACAACGCCATCAATTTTAGTAGTCACTATTTTCATTATTCAATTCTCGCCTCACATTTATCTTTTTTATTTTTTAATATTATATATATTCCTTCTTCTATACTCACTTTAGGTATCCATCCAACTAATAATTTCCCAGTATTCCAAGGAATCATTACTTCCCTTTTCCTGTAAGCTCTTCCTCCCCAAGTTATCTTTAATCTATTGCCGTACACTTTTTCAAATATTTTGACTAAATCCCTTAATTTCATTGGCTTACCCGATGAAACTGCATAGCATTCATGTTTCATATAAAAATTACTTCTTATTGCTATTGCAGCTTGAGAAAAGGCCTCAATAACGTCATCTATATAGACCAAATCAATATATTGTTCACCGGGAGACATGGATAATTCTGTTCCACTTATAGAGACATCTTTAAGTAGATTAATTATTTTACTTCTAGGATCGTTTGGCCCATAGGTGTCAAAGAGTTTTAATGTAATGGCTCTCAAACCTTCTCCTTGAATATAATATTCTAAAATATCTTCAAACCCCTGCTTGGTGGCGGCATATAAGCACATTGGATTATATTCATTATTCTTATAATGCTGCCAAGATGTCCCTGTATTTATTAAATACCTAATATTGTTTTTAGACATTCCCTCTAATAACTGAGTCCCAAATAAAATATTACTACTAAACAGTGAGCATATATCCTTCGGTTCATGTTTGGGTATGCATGATGCAGCTAAATGAAAAACTATTTTTGGGTCAGCTTTTTTACATATATCAATCATTCCCTCAGTTGTCCCATCATGTATATGGATACTGATTTTATTTAAAATATCATTTATAAGATATAAATTTGAATTTGACCTTACTATTATGTGAACATCCCAATCCTCATCTACTAAACGTCTTGCTAAATTAGAACCAATATAGCCAGTTGCCCCAGTAATTAGTGCTTTCATTTATCCCAGCTCCTAAAAGTCCATCTCAATTCCTTATCTAATAATTTATTTGCTACTAGCTTTTCTAAAGTTTTCAACCTAATAAAATTTGATTTTCTGTAATTTTTTATATTGAAATTTGCTTCTTCAAGACCATTTTTCAAGTCCTTTACGGTGGAAATAAGGTCATAGCATGGTTGATATTTTGGAGCTAACTTTTTAAACAAGTCAAAACTTACTTTATATGATCTTTTATCCGCCCGAGCATTTTTATTGATTTCAATTTGTGTATCACTCACTATTTTACCTACGGCAAATGCTAGCTCCTTAATTTGATAGTTCCACTCATTTGACCCTGTATTAATAACTAGATGGTTTCCCCCCTGTTCAGGCTTTCTTGTGATCGCCCATTCTATTGCTTTTGCCATATCTTTAACATTTATTAATGGTCTATTAGGGGTTCCATCACTTAATATTCTAATTGTTTTCGATGTTATAGCTCCAGCTACAAAATCATTTAATACTAGGTCTAGCCTTAGTCTCTCACTTATCCCACAAGCAGTAGCAAATCTAAGACATGTTATTATAAAATTATCCTCGGCCATATTTCTAAGGGCTTCTTCAGTGTATAATTTTGACTTTGCATAGGTGGTAAGGGGATTAACCTTGGATTTTTCAGTTCTAAATCCATCCTCTGCGCTCCCATATACACTACAACTAGATGCAAAAACAAATCTTTTTACGCCCATTTTTTTCGCTTTATTGGCCAATTCAATATTTGATTTATAGTTTATCTCCATAGTAACTTCTTCAAATTTATTTCCCATTGGATCATTTGATATTGCAGCTAAAGCAACTATAGCATCTACTCCATTAAGCACTTCCTCGGGGAAATTTCTTACATCACCAAAATATTGAATATCGACTGCACACTCTGGCAAATAGTTAGTATTAATTAAATTCGTAGCAAAAAAACCAATATCATACCCAATGATTGTGGCTTCTGGAAAACAAGTCCTTAGCTGTCTAACCACCACAGGCCCTATATATCCTAAATTACCGGTTATCAATATTTTCAATTTATCACCTCAATCTAATCAAAATCTTTCTAAATTGATTTTCTTAGATTTTATTATTTGATCTTCTATCTTACCAAATCTTCCAAAATGCCTTATTTCCCTTCCACAAATCATTTAAATATTTAACATCCCTTTCGTGATCCATGCACGCCCATAATCCCTCATGCTTATATATAGCAATTTCCCCTTGCAGTGCTAAATTTTCAAATATACCACTTTCTAAATCACAATCTTCATCATGGGATAAATAATCTAGAAGTTCTTTGTTAAACACCATAAATCCACCATTAATAAGCCCCTGCGATGTTTGTGATTTTTCTTTAAAAGATGTCAAAATATCCCCATCAGCAATTAGTTCTCCAAACCTAGCCGGGGGATGAACCCCTGTAATAGTGACTGTTTTACCTGATTTTTCATGAAAACCCATGACATCCTTTATATTTATATCTGCAATACCATCACCATAGGTTAATAAATTTATATCATCATCCAGATGGTTTTCTATTCTTTTCAATCTTCCGCCTTTTAGGGTATTTAGTCCAGTATCTACTAAAGTAACCTTCCAATCTTTTTCATCATGCTCATTGTGAAATGTGATACTTAAATCCTTAAGATCGACGGTAAAGTCATTGTTTTTTGATTTATAATGTAAAAAATAATCCTTTATTACATCACCTTTATAACCTAAACAGATTATGAAATCTTTAATTCCATATGAAGAATAGATTTTCATTATATGCCAAATTATTGGTTTTTCTCCTATTTTAATCATAGGTTTTGGAATAAACGCAGTCCTTTCACCAAGCCTTGTTCCATAACCACCTGCTAAAATAACCAGTTTCATAGATATCCCTCATTTATGTTAGAAGTATTTAAAGAAAATTTTTATGAATTAAAAACAAAAAAATCTATAGAGGAATTGCATAACTCTTACTTGGCTAAACCTAATATGCGAATATCATCCTATATTTAATTGCTTAAGATATAAGCATATTTGATGGTATAGCTATTGGGATTTTAGAACTACATATGGTAGATAGTTTTTGTAGAAGGTAATTATGCAATTTGCTCTATAATCAAATTTATTTGTAATGGCTTTTATTATTAGAATTTCCAATTTCCTACTTCATACTACGTTTAACTTAACTCTTTTGCCACATGAAAAATCAAATGAGAAAATTGCATAACTCTTACTTGGCAGAATTGCATAATACATATGGTATGGCTTTGAAGAATTTTAGACTACATATGGTAGATAGTTTTTGTAGAAGGTAATTATGCAATTTGCTCAAATATTAATACATGCAAAAAGGAGCGCCCAAATAATTTGGACTCTCTTTAATAAAAAGATATATATACATCTTAATGCTTTTTATATACATAACATGTATAGGGATTTTAGCATAGACTTTAACTCATATAAGTCCAAAATGCCCATAACCATCCCATATTTGTCCATGTATAAGTTAAAGTTTTGAGTACTCCCTATATTAATTTCCCATAATTCTATTTGTGATCTTTTGGATAATTTTATTATCCACATTAATATCAAATTTCCTAGCAAATAGCTTATCACTAATGATTAATTTCTTATAGTCGTTTTTTGTTAGTATTCTAGGTTTTTGTGGCCCAGAACGCCAGTCTATATACCTTAGATTATTATTTATTACTCTATCCTTAAAATGGGAATTTAAAATAATTGTATGGAAAATTTCTTCATCGGGATATAGGGTATATTTATAATAATCGCAAAAGCTTTTGTTTTTACTAACATAATCAATGATAAACTGGGCACATTCTCCTGTTATTGTGTTCCATAATGAACCTCCATAGAGTTGAATATCTTCAAAATATTTTCTTTTTATGTTTAATTCCTTTTGTTTTTCGTATAGCTTATATGACCTATCAAATCCAAATTCATCAATGAACCAATAATATTCAATTCTGTGTAATCCATCCCCAATTCCCCAACCTTTTCTTGGCACTTTAGTGAATCGAAGAAATTCTTTACCCCTATTTTTCTTTAAAAAATCTAAAATTTCATATTTATTTTTAATTGGTAAATCCTGGCCACTATGCAAGCTTATATAATCATATTTATCTTTTTTAAGACACTCCTTAAGTAAAAGCAAGGTGGCAGCCACCATGCTATATCCTCCCTTAGTTACTTTTTGTCTTTTCTCTATAAAGAAAACATTATCTTTCTTATTTATATTTTGTAACAAACTATGATCTATAATATGGCTTTCCTTGTTGATATGAATAAAAAAAGTAGTGTTCTCACAATCTAACGCATTTATAAAGGTAACTATTTGAGAAGGATTTTTATGGGCTAATATCAAAAAAGCTACTTTTAGTCTATTATTATCCTTTATTTTATTCACTTTTCTATTATTTACTTTCTTTTTGTTTGCTTTTTTATTATGTTTTTTGACTTTGGAGTCTAAAGAAAGCTGCATTAACTTGCCCCCTTTCTCTAATTTTTTATATCTGAACAAATTGCATAATTACTTACTACAAAAATTATTTACTATATATAGTTTTAAAATTTTCTGGAAATATTTCACTTGACCCTTTTATTTTAAAGAAGAATTATCCTTGTTATCTTTTTTAAATAATTGTATTTTTTCCCAAATTGTTTCATGGAAATAATAGATAATCATTTTTATAGTCCCTTCCAGTAAAGTAACTATTCCTGCAGTTTTTATTTCACCACTTACTATATAAACTATAAAAAGAGTTGTTAAAGAGGCCGTTATTCTCCAAGTTAAAGTCTTTAACAGTTTTTTCTTTATTGACATGAAATACATACCTCTTTTACAATAAAATCTAATACCTTTGCAACGGATTCTTTTACAGTTAATATATCCGTATCAATTATCAAATCTACACTTTCCCCTTCTTCATAGGCAGAGGATATACCCGTAAAGTCTATAATTTCTCCTTCTTGAGCCCTTTTATATAGTCCCTTAGTATCCCGTTTTATACAGGTTTCTATATCTGCTTTTACATATACTTCTATGAAGTCTCCATTATTGACTTTTTGTCTTGCAAACTCTCTCATTTCTTTAATAGGTGATATACATGATACCAAGATTATTAATCCAGAATCTTTGAATAACGCCGCTGCTTCAGCTATTCTTCTCACATTTTCATTTCTATCTTCTACTGAAAAGCCCAGATTTGAACATAATCCATGCCTTATATTGTCTCCATCCAGCCTATAGACTACTCTTCCAAGTTTCATCAATTCTTTTTCCACTTCTATTGCTATAGTGGATTTCCCTGCTCCTGATAAACCTGTAAACCAAACTACTAAGCCCTTTTGCCCAAGCCTATGACATCGGTCTTTGTAGGTTACTTTTCCCCTACTCCATACTATATTGGTACTTTTTTTTACATATCTATCACTCACTTGAATACACTCACCCTTATTAAAAATAAACAACTTCAAGGTTTAGTATATTTCAAAGAAAAAATGTAGAACCGTTCATTATTTTCTCGGAAATATATTTTAAGTCTTAATGATGTTTATCTATAGTTAATAATTTACTATTACCACGGCTTAAATATTATCCCTTCCTCTTGTAAAATCACCTTTATTTTGGCTACCACTTTTTCTATTGAATCATGGGATGGAATAAGTAGGTCATATTTAATATCTGTTGTTACATTTTCACCTATCCAAATAGTCTCTATTTTATCCGAGTTTATAGTAGTTTTTACGATATCTAGATCATTTTGGAATAGCTCTGTTGCCGTTACTATTAATATCACACCGGCATCAAGCATAATATTTGCTACCTCTGCCAATCTTCTTAAACACTCTTCTTTGTTATCCTTTACCTGGGACTTAATATCTGCATCAACTCCATACAGCACATTTCCTATACCTAAAAAATAAGCAATTTTCCCATCGTCCACCAATTTTTTTTCCAATGCCTTACCTATTTTCTTTTTTTGTGCATCCTTTTCACCGGTTATCAATATCATGATTGGTTTTTGATTATATTTTTCAGCCCTTATTTCTTTAGTTATCCAGCTTTTTTCCCATTTATTATCCCTAATAAATATCTTTTCTCTTATCCATGTTTGTTCATCCTCTAATGCTGTCCCAATAATTCCTCCACCGGTGATTTGATAGTTATCTACTATCACAAATCTACTTGTTTCTTGTATTACATGGGTAAGATCAAAGGCTATTGCTTTATCTAGTTTGAGTATGCATTCTGCCACATCATGTTTTTCCACTATATCTTTTTTTTGTTTTTCTAAGTTGGATGCATCTATTATCATATTTATTTTTTCTAAACTCACATCTACCTTAGTAGTTCCTAGTTTTAATATATACTTCTTATCCTTTGCCATAGGAAATTTGCCAAGCCAAAACAAATTTACTTTTATTCTACTTGTAACACTTGGTTTGTACTGATTTAAGCACGTGGCTATTTCCCCTCTTGTTATATATATCTGTTGTTCCAGGGTGAATCCTGTAGCATATCCAGTAGCTACACTTAATTGCTTCTCCTTATTAAATCCTTCTATGGATTTCACTCTACTTTTTTTCCCAGATGGATAAAATATTACTTCATCGCCTACGCTCAATTTCCCCGACGTCACAGTCCCAGATACAATTCTCCTTGAATCCCCATCCTTTGTAAATTTGTACACTGCCTGTACAGGCATCCTAAATGGTCGATCTTCATGCTTTTTTTCTTTTCTAAAGCTATCCAGGGTTTCTAAAACCGTTTCACCATCATACCAGTTCATTTCTTTGGAGAAACTTACTACATTATCTCCCTTCATTCCACTCACCGGTACAAATGATTTTGCAGATATATTTATCTTTTTAAAAAAGTTATTAAGCTCCTTAACAATATTTTTATACACTTCTTCATCATATTTCACTAAATCCATCTTATTTATTAAGACGGATACCTGCTTAATCCCAAGCATAGATAGCATATATCCATGTCTTCGTGAATTTTCCTTTATCCCTTCATCTGCATCTATAACTAATAAAGCTGCTTCTGCCCTAGAGGCACCGGTTATCATATTTTTTAAGAATTCTATATGCCCCGGCGAATCCAATATTAGATAATTCCTTTTTATTGTCTTAAAAAAACATCTAGCCGTATCTATGGTTATGCCTTGAGCTTGTTCGTCCTTTAGTGCATCTAATAGAAATGCATATTCAAAGGGTTTGGAATTCCTTCTGCACATTTCTTTTACCTGCTCAAGCTTACCTTCTGGTAATGAATCTGTATCCGCCAAAAGTCTGCCAATAATTGTACTTTTTCCATGGTCTACATGCCCAACTATCACTATATTCATATCTTCTCTATGATCTTGAGATTCCTTGATTTTTCCCTTACATATATCCACCTGTTCTCAACTCCTCTAGTCCTCCACCATCTTCCTTATCCTGCTCCCTTCCTGCTCTTTCCGCTATATTTGAAAACTTTCCTGTTTTTAATTCTTCTATTATCTCATCAACATTCTTAGCATTTGACTCTATTGGTTTTGTACAAGGATAACATCCTAAGGACCTATATCTTTTACCATCACCTTGATCAAAATATAATGATACCATAGGTATATTTTCTCTTTTTATATATTCCCATATATCTAATTCCGTCCAGTCCAATAGGGGATGTATTCTAACATGGGTCCCAGGTGCAAAATCAGTATTAAACTGATTCCAAAACTCAGGAGGCTGATCTCCTATATCCCAGCTGCTTTTTTTATCCCTTGGTGAAAAATATCTTTCCTTTGAGCGGCTCCCCTCCTCATCAGCTCTTATTCCAACGATTACACCCTTAAAAGGCGTTGTATTTCTATCCTCTTCATATCTCCCTGTTTCGTGATTAATTCTATATCTGGGCCATTTACCATTAAGTGTGTTAACTAGAGCTTCAGTTTTCAAGTTTTTGCAGCACTCTATTCTCGTTGCATTACCATCGGGAAATGTCTGTTTTTTTTCTAATGCATCCCTATTCTGTCCATATATCATATCTAATTTCCATTCCATAGCTAATTTATCTCTATGTTCAATCATTTCTGGAATTTTATAGTTTGTATCTATATGGATAAGTGGAAAGGGTACATGCCCAAAAAAGGCCTTTCTAGCAAGCCATAATAATACTGTACTGTCCTTTCCAATTGACCATAACATACATAGATTTGTGAATTCACTATAGGCTTCCCTCAAAATATAAATGCTTTTAGATTCTAGTCTATCTAAATGATACATATTCCTCCCCCTTTTTTCCCTATATTATTGTATTCATCACCTTTAATTATGTTATTTTCTAAGATAATAGTCTTAATCTGCCCATCAACACATAAATACTATTGTCTTCATACTATATACTGCAAAAGAAAAAGACACTGACAGTATCATAATACCGGTGTCACTATACACACTTTACAGAATCACAAAAAATTTGCACATAAAAATTGGACATTGAATAGTATATATTGAAAAAAAAAGAGACAATCATAGGAGGTTTTTCATGCTAGCCATTTCAAATAAAGAAAGAGCCACGGATAACGTTATTATATTTGTTCACATACCTAAAACTGGAGGCACTACCCTATGCTCAATCATAGAAAAACAATATAAGGACTACTATGACATAGCACAATTAAAAATTCCTCTTTCACAATACCTTAAAAAAGATGACACAAAAAGACTAGAGGTTATAAGAGGCCATTTTAGTTTTGGTATCCATAGGCTTTTGCCCCAGGACAAACATACTTATATCACTATACTCAGGGATCCCATTGAACGAGTAATATCCGCTTTTTACTATATACGAAGATCAAAACCCCATAAACTGCATAACATAGTTAAAAATATCACCCTTTATGAATTCGTAACTAATAAAAGATTTGACCATCAAACACTTAATAAACAGACCCACATGTTAGCAGGAAAAAAGGATGCCGACTTACAGGAAGCTAAAAACAATTTGAAAAAATATTTTTCTGTAGTTGGAATCACTAAGCGGTACGAAGAAACTCTATATGTTATGGGTAAGAAGCTAGACTGGAAAATTGATAACTATAAAAAAAGAAAAGTAACACAGAATAGACCAACTGTAGAAGAAATACCTAAGGATGTCATCAAAATAATAAGAAACAAGAACCAAAAAGATATGAAACTCTATCAATTCGCCAATATACTATTAGATAAACAGTTGCAACAGCTCTAAAATCGATTTTCCCATAGATAGTAGTATATGTAATATTATTTTATAGAAAGTGAGAGATAAAAGTGGAGACCAGCGTCGATATCATACTATTAAATTACAACACACAACCTATGTTGAAAAATTGTATTAAAAGCATTGAAAAACATACTAAATTTTCCTACCGCTTAATTATTATTGACAATAACAGTCAAGATGAAAGTAAGAAATATCTTAATAGATTAAGGAAAAAAGATATGACCCTTGTCTATAACAAAAAAAACTTAGGAGTTTCTAAAGCCTGGAATCAAGGTATTAAAAAGGGTAAAGGTAAATATATTCTTTTTTTAAATCCCGATACACTAGTTTCTCCAAACTGGCTAACAAAAATTGTCCATTGTGTAGAAAGCGATAAGAAAATAGCAGTTGTGGGTACTAAACAAATTAATGAAAAAGGTCGCATTGTTCATGGGGGAATTTTAGAAAAGAATGGGAGGCGAATAAACCGAGGCTTTGGGCAAAAAAATTCACCCAATAAATTTAATAAAATTTGTGATTGTGTAACAGTGTGGGGAGCCTGTCTATTAATCAAAAGAGAGAATATCCCTATTATTGGCTACTTTGACGAACAATATTTTATGTATGCAGAAGAAACAGACTATACCTTTCGGGCTAGACTTTTGGGATTTAGAGTGGTATATTGTCCCGTAACTATAACTCATTTTGTTGAAGGATCACCAATTAATGATGATGAACGACGTAAAATTCATCAAAGGAGCAGTAATATATTGTTGGAAAAAAAGAGATTAATCTCTCCTAAGGTATTAAAAAGTTCAAAATTAATTAAGGGAGAAAAACCTGAAATATATCTTGTACATGGAGGTGAGAAACATCTGATACCAAATAAAAGTATCATAGATCGTCTCAATCTAAATAATAAAAATATCAAGACGCTTCCTCAAAAACAAGTTGATAGAATCCCAACTGGAATAATTATATATATATAAAACCATTCCCACATTCTTAGGAATGGTTTTATTCCTTAAAATACTATGAATCATTTCCCCAATATAAATTATAGTCGGATTTTAATTGTTTTTTAGTTTTATTCCTTAACTTTTGTATATCCTTTGGAGTTAAAATCATTTTAAGAGTTTTTTCATATTTATCGTTATCAACTTCAATACCAAGAAATCCGATGATATCATCAATTGCTTCTTCAGAATTTGATATTATATTTTCATAATTAATATCAAACCTATTCAGTCTATTGCACTTTTCAAAAAAACTATTAATTCTCTCATCATAAGCTTTTTTTAATCTGATACCCCTTTGAATTTTCCAATTCTCCCTTTGTGCAAGTGATCTAGCTACTTCCTTTGAATCACGATGGCACACAATGAAATGGGCATTGGTTAGAAACGGTAAATATAATTCTATAGTTAAGCTGGTTCTTGGATCCTTCCATCCCCAAAGCTTCGATTCTTTTCTTTTAATTAAATTACGGATTGGTCTGCTAAACTCATCCCTTTGAGCCAAAATGTCTTTTATATCTGGTGGTGCTTTCCAACTACCACCAGCTGCCCTTAGAATTTGCTTATTCAATTCAAAAAAATCAACATCTTCAAAGTAGCCTAAGGGATTTGCTGCATTTGGATAAAGCAATCTTTTCCCTACATCAACGCCGAGCTTACTTAAAATTCCAGTCACCATAGAAGTACCACTTCTATGCATTCCTAAGATTACCACTGTTTTTATTTCTTGTTGTTCCACTTTTTCACCCCTTCATTGTATAATGTATCTATTGATTATTTATTTTCTTCTATATGCCTTAATATTTTACTTGTCCTCAAACTTATTTATGTCAGTAATTTATTGAATTCCTCTATCCTCTTCTGAACCCATGGATATGTACAAGAAGTTAAATTACCAAATTCATCAATGCAGTTATGATAATGAATAATGTATGGATCAACTTTTTTGGGACAAAGCTTACTATTCACCGGTATGTGTATGTGAAAATTCATTTCAATGGGTAATGGATTAACTTGGACATTAGCTTTCTGCAAAGCCAGTGTTAGTGCTATCTGATCAATAAAAAATATATAATTATTTAATTTCTCTTTGAAGGAAATCAGCTCCTGTATATAATATGTCCATTCGTCATAGAGCTTTTTACGATATCCCCTTGGTACAAGTAATACTCCACTATTAAAATATGGAATTATTTTTTTTGCATCGGATGTTGTAGTATATCTTATAGAAGGTAATTCAAGATTAAATCTTCTAAATATTTTTCTCCAAAACTCCATACTTGGCCCAGCCCAATCCACTGGCTTAGCCCTAAATTCCTTCTTTTTCAAAAAATTCATGAAATTTTTACACACTATGGTATCATGGTCTAGCAAGACATAATAATCGTATCCTAAATCCATTTCCAGCATACGCACCTTATTGTTATGAGGATATCTGGGATTTATAGGAGTACTACTAATAATACTTACATCCATTTTATGAAGTTTTCTTTTATATTCTTCCTTTGGGTCTTCCATAAAAAAAACAACTTTCCCAAATCTATTAACTTCTCCACCAAACTTATCAATGCTTAAAAAAAGATTTTGTAATTTCATAAAATAGTCTGATCTATTTTCTCCAACACAACAAATCACAGCGTTTAAGGTACCATCTTCCATAAAGCACCTCCAATAATTATGGGTGTGAGGCAAAGGAACTTTGCCTCACTTTTTTGTAAAAGCCTATCATAGTTTACTCAATTAGTGATATTTATCATTTGTTTTTTTTAATGGGAACAATATCATATCCAGATTGTGTAGAATTATTTTTCACTAGTTTATAACCTGCCCTTTGAAGACGATTCCTCAGACACTGAATTCCTAGCCAGGGCTTAGACCTGTAGTTTTCAATGTAGTAAGAAATATTCCTTTTATATTCATCTATTTGATGACCGTGATTTATTACTACAGTCTCATCGGGTCTAGCAACAAGATATCCTACTTCCTTTACAGCTTTAGAAAAAGCATAATCATTAGGAAATTTATATCCTGAGCCTATATTGTCCCATCTAATTCCTTTGTCCCATATCTCTCGCCGAAACATAGAACTTGTACCCACATTACTATTCATAATATAGATTACACAGTCCCCTTCTACCACCTTAGTTGTATTCTCTTTCTTGAATGGTGCAAATAAGGATAGCTGACCTAATTTAGGAATTTTTCTAAAAGCTCTCAACATTTTTTGGTCCCATCCAGATTTATAGGTAAGATCATTTTCAGAAACATGCAATAATTTAGCCTTTGCCATCTTTAGCCCAAGATTTAACGCTCTTCCTCCCCTATTCCCTGGTAAAAAAATAGAATTGCAATTAGGGTTATTTTTACAAAGCTTTTTGATGATCCCCTTAGATCCATCAGTTGATCCATTATCTATAATTATTAACTCAAAGGGAACGGAAATCGTGTCTATATATGAATGAATAGTCTTTTTTAATAGATGCATACGATTCCAATTTAATAGAACAGTTGATACTTCCGGTACATCATATCTTCCGTTCTGCGTCTTATATATGCTAATATATGACCTACCTCCCCATATTAAATATAACAATCCTTTTAATCAGTATATTTAATTTCTATTTTCAGGCATAGAGACTCCAGTTAAAACTTCAATTTATACACGTCAAAAACTCTTATAAATGTCGAGTATTTTGACATGCATAAATTAGGATTCACCCTAAACTCTCTATATTTATATTCTCCTTTAGCCATTTAGCCCATTTATTATGAAAAATCTTAATATTTTTTTCTCGCCTTTTTAATATTACATCCCAATCCACTTTTTTCTGTGTTCCCCATAGATGATGGAAAATCAATGCTGTTGGACAGTACATGTTCACATAACCTCTTTTGCTTAGCTCCAATGAAAAATCCACATCTTCATATCCATAGTTATAATTCTCATCTAATCCTCCAACCTCAAAATATATATGTTTTTTTACTAGCAGCACGGCTGCACTAACCGCGAGTCTTCCTTCCTCTTTGTTTACCCTATCATCATATGGTTTGTAACCATCGCCTACAAACTGAGGTTTAAAAAGCTTACCGTCTTTTTTAAAGGTCATTCCTATCTGCTGAACCAAAAGAGCTTTATTTTTCTTATTATTATTGGGATAAAGTATTTTAGGACAGATAGCCCCTGCTTTAGATGTCCTTAAAGCACATTTCACCATTTCATTTAACCATCCATAGGTAGGCTGTGTATCATTATTAATTAATAGGATATAATCTCCCTTTGCATGCTTTGCCCCCTGGTTACATCCCTGTGAAAAATTTTTATTTTCCTTATTCCTAATAATTTGTAGGGGTAATATATTTGACTCACTTCTTAATATGGAAATTGATTTATCCGTAGACCCATTATCTACAATTATGATTTCATAGTTCTTATAAATGGTATTTTCTTTAAAACTATTAAAGAAATCATTTAAAAACATGGCTCCATTTCTATTTAGGATTACAATTGAAACCATAGGTGGATTAGAGGGTAGTGTATCATCTAAAATTTGTTTGTTTTTTATGAGAATTCTATTATATTTATCATTTTTTCTTTTATTCATATTTTCCTTTTTATTTAATTTATCTTCGTTTCCCATTTCCAAGTTGAATCTATTCATGATTTTCCCTCCAGATCAACAAACCTTTTTATAATTTAATGTTCACCGACTCTTCTAATCTTGCCAGCCTTTATGGAGAGTCCCATTACTTCTACTTTTTCTAGTAACATAATACGTCTACATTGACTTAATGTGCTAAAAAACTAAAATGCCCATATTTTTGTCATTGGGCATTGAAATTTGCATAATTACCATCTACAGAATCTATATATATACTTTTAAATCTGTTATTACGTATATTAAATGACTACATATCTATTCTTTTTTCAATGACCTCTATAATCCGTTCCACTCTCCTTTCAAAGGTATGATTATTAGTTACTATTTCATATCCCTTACGAGCCTTTTCTGTTCTTGAAACCCCATCCTCTAAATATTTATCTATCAAGCCCTCTAACTCTTCTTTAGTTTCATAGGTAATTAGTGCATCACCAAATACTTCTTCACTTCCATTAACATTATCAGAAATCATAAAAGCTCCCGATGCAAATCCGTCAAATAATCTATTTGACAAAAAGCCTTTTTCCCTCATATCCTCCCAATGATCATTAAGTAATATTTTACATGAGGAATAGGCTTCACTTAAATCCTTATTTGAAATATATATTCCTTTGATATATTTCCTATCTATAAACCAATCCCAATTATCTCCATATACTGCTAAATCCCTTTGGGTTGGCAAAATATCCTTAATTATTTTACGATATACAAATCTAGAATTACCTACAAACAGTAGTTCATGATTAAATCTCACATTTTCCCTTGAATAAAAAAGTTCTGGGTCAGTACATTGTAATAATGCTTCTACTTGTACATCACAAAGGGGAGATAAATATTGTGCCCAAATTTTTGAAGCTACAAAAACATAATCATATCTATTATATTCACTAATCGTTACCATATCAGGATGGCATATATTCCACATAATATTGAATTGATTTTTTCTTGGAATGTATCTACTATTCCCCCTTAATACCATAACCACATCACAGTCTCCATCTTCCTTTGAATTCCACTTGGGTAGAATCTGAATTGAAGCTTTCCAATTTTTCCTGCGAAATTGTTTTATAAGGGCTAAAGCAAAGTGATATTCCCCCCATTGGTGGGCCACATTCCAATTTGGTATAGGTACTTTTATAACGATCTTTTTCTTTTTTATGGGTTCTAATTGTCTCATAAAATAATTTACCTCCACCTCTAATCACAATTGCTTTCCCGTTGCAAGGCCCACTTTATAGAATTTAGCAACTAAAATAAAAATCTAGCTCCCTCAATGTCGTCCATTCCCTGTCCTTCTCAGAAAGAAGCAGTCCATCCCTGTTAATTCCATATTTTTCAAAGGGCCAAGCAATTCCTATATCATTATCATTCCAAATCAAACCACCTTCATCTTCTTGATACCAGTGGTCTGTAACCTTGTATAGAAATTCTGTACCATCTTCTAATGTTAAAAAGCCATGGGCAAAACCCTCTGGAACATAAAGCATCTTTTTATTTGTTTCAGATAGGATTATCCCATAATACAATCCAAATGTAGGTGAATTCTTCCTTAAATCAACTGCTACATCGTATACACTTCCCATTATTACTCTAACTAATTTCCCTTGTGGATGTTTTTTTTGAAAATGAAGTCCTCTTAATACCCCCTTTGCTGATTTTGAATGATTATCTTGCACAAATTTCATATTAAGTCCCGCTTCAATAAAATCCTTTGAATTGTAGCTTTCCATAAAAAATCCTCTGCTATCACCAAAAGTAGCTGGCTCAACCACAAACAAATCAGGTATTCTCGTTTCAATAAAATTAAACTTGCCCATTTTATCCCCCCTTAATTGAGCAATTTATCCATATATTCTTTTAAAGCTTCTCTCCAATCGGGCATAATATTCAAGTCTTGAATCTTTAGCATATGATTTTCAAGAACAGAATTTTTTGGTCTTTGAGCAATTGTTTGAAACTCTTTTGTTCCAACGGGATTAACTATAATTTTTATTTTAGCAGCCTTAAATATTTCCAGGGCAAATTCATACCAAGTGCCATTACCCTCACAAGTTGCATGATATGTTCCATAATATGGATACTTTATCAACTCTAATATCTGTTTTGCTAAGTAATATGTGTTTGTTGGAGTCCCAATCTGATCATCTACCACCTTTAGCTCCTGTTGTCCCTTTGAAAGTTCTAGCATTTTCCTTACAAAATTACCCCCCTTTGATTTGCTCCCCCCATCTCCATAAAGCCATGCAGTCCTTAAAATATAATATTTATTTGTTACGCTCTTTAGCAATTCCTCTCCAAAAAGTTTGCTTTTACCATATATATTTATTGGATTTGGATTATGAAATTCCATATAACCAGTAGTAGTATCCTTTTTTATACCATCAAACACATAGTCCGTTGATATATGGACAAGCTTTGAATTCAGTTCATTTGCGATAACTCCCAAATTTCTTGCCCCTATTGAATTTACCCTATATGCCCTTTCTACTTCTTTTTCACAAACTTCTACATTATGAAAAGCGGCTGTGTTTATTATTACTTCTGGTTTTATTACTTTTAAGGCACTATAGGAGTTTTCAAAATCAGTAATCTCTATATCCCTGTGGTTTAAAGATATTATTTCATAGCAGAATTCATTATTTGCTCTTATAATGTCACTTCCTAGCTGACCCTGAGCCCCTATTAAAGCTATTTTCATGATAAACACCTCTTAGCATCAATTATAAAATCTCTCCATTTCTACAAACTTCTTTTATATGTTTATTCCGCTCTATAAGCATCTTATACCAATTTACAGTCCTGGTTTTAGGATCATCCCAGCTTATTACTCCCTTTTCCATGGCGTTCCATATTTCTCTTGCACCGTCTTCAATTTCATATTTAGTCTCATAACCTAATTCATCTTTTATTTTGTCAAAACTCACCCTATAGGATCTCTTATCGGGATCTCCATACCAGTCAAATTCAAATGATTTACTAATTCCCCTACATACTCTTTTCCCTAATTCCAATATTTGAACATTTAGATCATTGGTCCCTACATTAAATATCTCTCCATTAATCTTCTCCATATCTGACTCCATTACCATTACAAAGGCTCTAGCTGTATCCTTTACATGTATAAATGGTCTCCATTGTGTTCCATCCCTTAGCATTTTTAATTTCCCAAGATGATTATATGCCCCTATCATTCCATTTACAGCAAGATCAAATCTCATTCTATAGGAAAACCCAAATACTGTTGCCTGTCTTAATGCTGTAACGGTAAAATTGGTATTAGCTAAGGACAATACAGCATTTTCAGCTAAGTAATTTGCTTCAGCATAGGTAGTTAATGGATTTACTGATGATTCTTCAGTTAAGATTTCTTTCTGAAATCCATACACACTACAGGAACTAGCAAGTATATATCTTTTTACCCCTTCTTTTTTAGCAAGATGTGCGATTCTTGACCTCCCAAGATAATTTATGTCGAGGGTCTTTTGTGGATTTAATTCTCCCGATGGATCATTTGATAATGCAGCTAAATCCATTACCGTATCTATATCTTTAAATATTTCTCCACCAATATCCCTTATATCACCCTTAACTAATTCTATTTTGTTTTCTATATCTTCAAGGGCATTTTTTCCAAAAAAAAGCCTGTCTAAAACTCTTACTTCATATCCCCTCTCTAATAGCGATCTTACTAATATACATCCTATATATCCAGCCCCTCCTGTTACAAGAATTTTTTTCATACACTTCCTCCTCGCACAATAAAGTTATGATAAGACAATCCCTATATTATAAATCTCCTCTTTTTATGACTCCTTAGCTATGGAAGCCAAATATTTTCCATAATCTGTTTTTAAAAGAGGCTTAGATAGTTCCAACAGTCTTTCCCTATCCATATATCCCATTCTATAGGCAATTTCTTCAATACACCCTATGTTGTATCCCTGTCTTTTTTGGATTACTTCAACAAAATTTGCAGCTTCCATAAGTCCATCATATGTTCCGGTGTCTAGCCATGCCATACCTTGTTCAAATAACTGTACCTTTAATTTACCCCTTCTTAAATATTCTTCATTTACTGAAGTTATTTCAAGTTCTCCCCTTGCCGACGGATTCACATTTTTAGCAATGTCAATCACATTGTTATCATAAAAATATAGTCCAGGTACTGCATAGTTAGATTTAGGGATTGATGGTTTTTCTTCAATGGATATAACATTATTTTCATTATCGAATTCCACTACGCCTAGCTCCTTCGGATTTTTTACATAATATCCAAATATTAATGCTCCCACTTCCAATAAAGCAGATTTTTGAAGAATTTCAGTAAGCTTATGACCAAAAAAAATATTATCGCCTAAGACCAATGCTACATTATCCTCTCCTATAAATTTTTCACCTATAATAAATGCATCGGCGATTCCCCTTGGTTTCACTTGAACTCCATAGGAAAAAGAAACCCCCAATTGACTACCATCTCCTAATAAAGCTTCAAATCTATATACATCTCTTGGGCTGGAAATAATCAGTATTTCCCTTATTCCAGAAAGCAGCAAAACAGATAATGGGTAATATATCATTGGCTTATCATATATTGGTAAAAGCTGTTTTGATATAGATTTAGTAATTGGATATAATCTTGTTCCTAATCCTGCTGCTAATACTATGCCTTTCATATTCATAAAACCCCATTCCATAAATTGTGTAAATATGGAGCAATGATCTACCATAAAAACAATTCAAATTTTTAGATTCATATCTGCTATAGAGATTTTAGTATAGACTTTAACTTATACAAGTCCAAAATGCCCAGAACCATCGCATATTTGTCCATATATAAATTAAAGTTTTGACTGGAATCTCTATATCCATTTTTCTACTATAAATAATATGCTTCTAGAATACTAAGTGTTAATCCACTATTTTCAATCTTTTTTATTCTATTCTTAATTTTTATTTAGTGCATATTATTAATATAAAGAATATAAATAAGCTATATTTTAAAAGGGGCAAATACTTATATGAATTATAGAAATATGAAGGGAGTTTCAATAATCACATGTACAAATCGATGTAAAAATATTGATTTTATATTTTCTAATTACGCCAGACAGTTATTTGACAAGACGGAATTAATAATAATCTTAAATAGTAATGATATGAACCTAAAGAAGTGGAGGAAAAAATCAGAAAATTATAGGGATGTAAGAATATACCAATGCCATGAGGACAAAACATTGGGTACATGTAAAAACTTTGCAATTAATCATACAAGTCTTGAATACATTGCTTTTTTTGACGATGATGATTATTATGGTAAAAACTACTTGTGTCAATCAATAAATGCATTTGATGATAATAAATGTGATGTAGTTGGAAAAGCCACATGTTTCATATATTTTGAAAAAAGAAATACCCTAGCACTTTTTAACCCTAATAATGAAAATATATATGCCAGTTATGTGATGGACTCAAGCCTAGTAATTAAACGTAAAATATTCAAAGATATAAGCTTTGAAGATGATATACAACCGGAAACACTATTTCAAATCATGTGCTTGAAAAGGGGCTATAAAATATATTCCACTGACAGATATAATTATGTAGTACATAGGCATTATGATCCAATAAAGGAACATACATGGAAAATTAGTGATATCAATCTTTTAAGATATTCAGAAATTGTTAAAAGAAATATAAATAGTTATATAGAATATGTTGATAGATAATATAGAGATTAGGGTGGTGTCTATATGAAAAACATTCAAACTAAACAATATCTCGCCGATGAGAAAAAGTTAAATCATTATTTTTTGATTAATAAATGCTTATATGAAGAGAATAGTTTTGATGTAATAAAAAATAAAAAAGTAATAATAAAAGACATTATAGCCTTTTCCCTTGATATCGATAAGTCAGGACTGATTAATATAGTTTGCATCGATGATAATCAAAGATTACTCTATCTAGCAAAAAATAAGAAACAATGGGATAAAAAAATCATTACAAAAATACAAAGCTTCTATGAAGTAAAGTCCATGAGATTTTACTCTAACTTAAACAATGAAAACATCAGAAGTATTTTTTTGCTGGTCAATGATACTAGAAATGAAAATGCATACAGTATTTTTTCCTATTCCATTAAAAATACAAATTGTGATATAACTAAGGTGATAGATTTTCATTATGATAATTACAATCCCATATTTAAATCGGATATTGATAATTCTGGAAATCTACATATAATATTTAAGACAAAGGAAAATGATAAATACAAATTATATTATAGGCTATACAATGTAAAGTACAATAAATGGGGACTTCCCGAAAAGATTACTGAAAGTACAAGTGATTTATTTAACACATTAATTTTATGCGATACCACTAATAATATTAATATAGCATGGTCTGCACTTTTAGATAAAAGCATTAGGATACACTTTATCAAAGGAAAAATTGATTTATATAAAAAAATGAAATGGAAGGCTTTCAAAACCCTTCCCTCTAACATAACCAATCTAACGAATCCAGTATTGATCCAAAGTGGTAAGAATATTCAATTTGGTTGGAAACAAAATAGCTGCTATAATTTTACTGAGACAAACCTAGAGAAGGATGATTGGAAAAAAGTATCCTCAACAAAATTAGATCTAAATAGCCCATTAATACCAATTACCATTATCAGGAATGATCACAAGAATATGTCCACCTTCAAAGCTCCTTATACTTACCTATACCTATCGGATAACAATAAAAAAATATTAGGTATAGATAAACTGGAAGACATACAAGCAGAAATAAACAAAACATTTAAATCTACAAATACTAACAATATCAATCATGACACCCAAGACAAATCAGATGCAAAATCTTTAAAATACTTAAATGATATAGGTCTCAATATTGAAAAAAGCTCCATTGTAAATGATATATGCTCCATGGTTCATAGCACACAGGAATCTGATGATCTAAATGTATTTATAGAGAAACTTAATAAATTGCACAAGGAAATGGAAAATGTGAAAAATAAAGAGCTTACCCTTCTAAACTCAATTTTGGAGATAAGAAAAAGTAATAATAAGCTATATAAAAAAATGGAAGAAATCATTAATGATTATCATGAATCCTCTTTAACCATTAAAGATAACTGACTCCTAATATCCTCCTTTATTTTTTTAGCATTGTTTATCATCTCCACATCACCAACTTTGTTCCTATGATTCTTATAATGACTTCTGGTTTTAACTAGGGGTTCATTTATATACAAAAATTTATAATTGCACCCTAACCTAAGCCAAAGGTCATAATCCTCAAGATATCTGTATTTTTCATTAAATATCCCAATCCTATCAATACAAGTCTTAGGTATCATAACAGTAGATGTATTAATGTAATTATAATTAAACAAATATTTTATAGCTTCAATCTGACTTGAGAAACCTATACTTTCATAATAATCGATTATTTTAAGTTTCCTAGATACACAATAATAATCTGAATATATTAATCCAATATTATCATCCCTATGATCCTCCATATATTTAGCTTGAAGCTCTAGTTTTTCTGGAAGAAAAATATCATCTGAATCTAGGAAACATAAATATTCACCCTTTGCATTTTTGATACCATAATTTCTAGCGGAAGATGGACCTTCGTTTTCCTTGTAAATATATGAAACCCTATCCTTATATTTTTTTACTACCTCCGGCGTATTATCAGTTGAACCGTCATCCACTACTATGATCTCAAAGTCTTTATAGGTTTGGTTAATCACACTCTCAATGCTATCACATATAAATTCTCCATAATTATAAGTAGGAATTATAACACTTATCTTCACAATAAGTACCACCCCCTAAGGCATTTAATACCATATTATGTTCTCAAAATTATTTCGTTCTCCCTATCTTTTACTTCTTTTCCAATCAAAATATTCATATGTATATATTAAGGCACATTCACAAAATGAAATGATAATCTTACTCGTTCCTTTAATTCCTTTCCTCATTACTACATCCCCTGCCTATAGTGGGTATACTTAAGATAAAGTGCCTAGAGAATACTTGAAATTGTTTCCCCATCTGACTTGTTTATTTTTTCATGTGCCTAATAATACTTTTGAAGGTGATAAGTATGGATAGAAAAAATAATTTCTATATCATTGATAATAATTCAGATAAAAATTTATGGTGCTTTTATCTATATAATGGCGGCCTTTACTATCAAAACAATAAAGATACTTTTAAAGATGATATAAAAATAATCGATGATGTGAAAACCTATGATTTGTGTATCGATAACCATCAAAGGATTCATATTCTATGTGTTATACATTCTGGTGAGCTGGTTTATCTTGTATTTAAAGATGATCAATGGTATAAGAATACTCTACATACTTTCCCTAGGGATTCAAATGGTATTGACGAAGTAAATATCATAACAATAAATGATATTATTCATATATTCTATAACTTTAGATTTATAGCTCCTAATATTAAATTCTATAATTATAAATCCTTTATAATGCATGGTTACAAAACTGAATATGAATGGGTTCAATCATATATTGGCACATTTCATAAACCTAATAATCCAAAATACTTTATTGAATTTGACTCAGAACAAAATTTACATTATTTTTATTTAAGTCAAAATCGAAAATCTGCCTCTATTAATACCTTAGTATTTAATAAAAAGATAATGAAATGGTTTGAACCAAAAAGTATTAAACTAAGTATTCTCAATACTGAACTACTACAGGTTTTAATAGATACAAGTAATAAAATTCATTTTATTTTCAAGGACATGAATACTGAGCAAGTTTATCATTATTCTATAGATAACAATTCATCGGATAAAAATAATAAATATAGCTTAATTACTTCTAGTAAAGATACATATGATTTTAAAATATTAGAATATAATAGAAAGCTATGTGTAAGTTGGATATCTGAAGACTCTATATCATATATCTTATCCCATGATCTAGGAAAAACATGGACTGATATCTCAAAGCATCCTTTATCAAAGCTAAAGGAATTAAAATATATAAATCTAGATAGGAAAAAAACATCACCTAAAGCCATTTCTTCCTTTGGCTACTTAGAAAATAATGGGGTATTTATACTAGGAATCAATGATATCCCCAAATCCCATAATAATGTTGTAAAAGCAGATAGAACTAATAATAAATTATCAAATATAGTAACCCTAGATGCCAAAGTTGATGAAGATATAACCCCCACCATAAATGATAATAATGATTTACATTCAACCCTCAAAGAAAATGGCTCAAAATCTACTCCCTTGGATACAAGGGAAACAGAAAAAAAGGAACAATCCCTATGGAAAAAAATAACCAACTATCTTACATTAAAGGAATGATTTTTTAACCCTATTTGGATTAATCAAGTAGGGTTGTTGTTTTGTACCATAAATTGGATGTAAAATTTTGTAGAATATTGTATATTTTTTTGATATCATATTTATGAGTACAAAAAAATAATAGATAGGTGATAAAATGAATATGAAAAAGACTATTTTGAGACTTACTTCTATGGCTATTCTTTCCACCACTCTAATATCCTTTATTACTATAACCTCCTATGGTGCCACATACTATGGTTCACATTCATATAACTCTTCTTCAAGCAATTCGATTAATAGATATTACTCTAGAAATAATAATACTTCATCATCGGGCTCTGTAACAAGGTATTATTCTAGAGATACTCAATCCCATGATGTAACTAATTCTTTAAATACTCAAAGTGATAACTTAAGTACTAGTACATCCCTAGATAATAGTAGTTCTTCCTCCACAATAAGTGATGATATTTCATTTAAGGCAGACGCATTAACGGAAAAAATGTTCACCCTTATTAATAATGAACGAAGAAAAAATGGGCTTGAAGAACTTATTCTTGATGAGAAATTGACCTCTGTAGCGAGACTTAAGGCTAAGGATATGGTAGCGAATAACTACTTATCCCATACCTCCCCAACCTATGGAAGTATTTATACCATGATAAAAAGTGCCGGTATAAAGTATAATAATGCAGGCGAAAACATAGCAAAGGCATTTAGTGTTGATAGCGCTCATAATAACTTTATGCACTCATATATGCATAAAAGAGCCATCCTAGCTGATCATTTTACCCATGTAGGTATAGGTATAGAAAAGGAAAAGAATGGTATGTATAAAATCTCAGTAATGTTTATAGAAGCTAAATAAAACATAAAAGAAGGCTGGTTATTTTCAGCCTCCTTTCAGATTGTTGACGAAGTCAACAAGATGTTAGGCTGCCTAATAATTCGGAGTTGGAGGCGTGCTGAAACCGAGAGACCGTAGCGTATACAGACATACGTAAGGGTTCTTGGTTGAAGCAACAACGAAGAAATTCGGGTTTTTAGGCAACCTAAAAGAAGGCTGATTATCTTCAGCCTCCTTTTTCTCTTTCTTATTCTTCCTCTTCTTCTTCAATTATCTTTACATTAACTTGATCTGGGAACAGCTTAGGGAATTCTACACATAATCCACCTTGCTCTTCATAATCACAGAAGCCAGTGGATAATACACAAAGCTGTACAGGAACTTTAACTTTCTTTTCACATGTAATACAGAATACTAGTATAGGCCCAGTAATTACTAGTTTTCTACCTTGAACTTCTAAACTATCAAGTCCAAATGGAAGTATTAAGTCACATAGCACTCCACAGAAAACTGCTAAAGATGGCTTCATAGCCGCAGCTGTTGACGGTATACATAATCTTGCAAACTTTCTAAGACTTATAGGATCAAATGTTGAATCAGAAATGGTAGTACTAACTGAGAACCTTTTTCTATCTCCACTTGTAGTTAAAACTGTACCACTGATTTTGACTTCTACTTCACCTGTAACTCTTATTCTCTGATCTACTACTATCGGTGTGCCTTTACCCTTTGCATCACATTCTGAAGTATCTATACATGCTAAGTTTATCTGTCTTCCTGCAGGCCCTGGTACAAAGGTAGGATCACAAGGTGTTTGTTGTCCATTTATGGACAATACCCTGTCAGTTACTATAAGTCCAGTGCTGTTACATGTTATTCTTACATTGAGAAATTTCTGAACATCTCTTCCTGGGATTGGGAAATCGGGTATTTCCAGCACTTCCAACACTCTATCTACTTCATCTCTTAGTATAGTAGCATCATATACTTTTTCAACAAATATACATTCATTGGTTATGATATCTGGATCATATTCTGCAGGTGTTATACATCCCGTATTGGCGGCACAGCAATTTCTTCTGTTGTCATTGCTAATACCAGATTCATTGTATGTCCTTTCGCCCATAATCTTAATATACCCTCCTTACTAAATTTTTGATTTTTTAATTTCATCCTTCGAACATTGCAACAAGATCGATCGCTTATCAATAAAGCAACATAGTCTATATGTCTACTTTAGTATATGAATCACTCATTTTATTTGTTACAAATTGAGTTATATATTTTGAAAGTAATAAATATATTTTTTATAGGAATTTAAGGAATAATTATGGGACTCTAATCATATAATTTTTCAAGTCAAAACTTATTAGGGTGATAAATATGACTTTTTTAAATAAAAATCAAACTATTATCAGAAAGTCTAATGGTGATATACTAAATTTCTATGTTAAAGAAGGGTGTCTATTTAACAGAGAATTTTTTTATAAAACCGGCTGGGATAAGCCTATTTCCATTATAGAGGACTTAAAACATAGCCAATTAGATATAAAGATCGATAATAATGATTTTATATATGGTATTGCTAGTAATATAAAAGGAGAAATACTATATTTATTCTCAAACAATAATTCAATACACTTGGATACATTATTTAAATATGACATCAATAAATATTCTGTAAAGTACCCTTATATAGAAAAATTTAACAATACCATTACTATTGCCTATTACTTACATGAAATTAAACATAAAAGGGAATGGATGATCGCCTTTCATTATTTTGATGGTATTAAGTGGTCTCATAAGCATATATATTCAATTAAAGCTTTTCCTATTATTAATCCCTTCCTAGTTTTAATTGACGATAAATATACAAATATATTTTATTTCGATCTTGTAAATGGCAAAGAAGAAATTTTTATTAGACAATTTTCTAATAATCTTAAAGCATGGGAAATGCCTATACAACTTACAAATTCAAATAACCAGAAACTCTATTTAAATGTTTTAAAAGATAAATCAGGTATTTATCATATAACCTGGTCAGAATTTTTAAAGCAAAATTTAGTTGTTAGATATCTTAAGGTTTCCCTTAAAGAAAATAATTTCTTTGCCAATGATATAATTTCTCTTTCAGAGCCTGCTAATTGCTCATTTCCCACCTTTGTAAAGACAGGAGATGCTTTATGGTCCGTATGGACACAAATGGATAAATTATATAGTTGCTATTCCCTGGATTGTGGCAATACTTGGTCTGATCCAAGGATTGATACAAAAAGTGAAAATTCTATATTCATTAGGTATCGTTTTCTTTCAAATAATCATCAAGACCTAAGAAATTTCAATCTCAATAATATATTTGGAACAAGTTATCCAATAATGTCCTTCCTAGGATTTAAGAATATAAAATGATGCACCACCTAGTATTTCTTTAAAACCCTATATATTTTTTCATTATTTTCATAACATAATTTATATATCTTGAAAACATCCAGCTTACTTTTACGGATTTTTTCAAGTACAAATTGATATGCCCTTTCGTCTATTCTGATAGCCATACTACAACTTTTAGCAAGATATCCAGGTGCATTATACAAAATTGAATGATATCCTTCATCATCAAGTAAACTTTCTAAACGAAAAGCATGGGTTTTTGAGTTGAATACAACAATAATTCTCTTTTTTTCTGTCATATAATCATCCTTTTACAAAGTCTTACTTTAGTATATTCCCATGGACTTCACGGAGTTACTAATTGTATATTCCTTTATTTTGGAGATGTCCCTTATTTCAAATATACAAAAAAACCTTCACCAAATATGATTACTTTCATAGAGTATAATAGGATGTATTTTCATATTTCTAAATCGAGGTGTTCAATTTGGTAGAAGAATCTTTAAAGGCAAATGAAATAGTTGTTAAGCAGGATTGTATAGATATATCCTCTAACATAATTGAATCCTGCAAAAATGTACCCGTGGAGATAGATGGAATCACAAAGGGTGTAATAGGTAAAATACCCGTTGTTTTAGCACAATTAAATGTACAGCTTAATGTTTCAGCTAAAATAGATTTCCCAGAAATAGCCTTGGAAATAAAGGACATTACACAAAGACTTATGATAACTCAATGCAGACTGATACAAGAGACAAATACATTATTTATAAAGGGCCTTGTTCGTAAAAATATAAACTATTCCACAATAGAAAGACGCCCAACCACAGAAGAAATATGTGGGGATATACGTCACTGTACTGTGGATATTCCCTTTGTATGTACTACCCCTGTTAAGTTCAATGGTCTACCCCCGGCTAAAATTATTCCCACAACTTCAAAAAAGTTTGAGTATTTTAAAAAACAAGACTTACCAAATGATTATGCTGAAGGGGATGAACTTCTATCAATGGATACCTCTGAATTTAATCAAACAAGTACAGAGTACTATAACGACCTACCCTACTGTGAATTAGTACAAAGTAAGATCATTGATGTTAACGAATACCTAAATCGAAAAATAATAAAGGATGGCCCATTGGAAGAAGGGGTTTTTAGAAAACTTGAAGAAAAAATGGTCATAAACCTTGTTCTCATAATTCTACAAAAAAGGCTAGTTAAAATTAACTGAGCAAATTGCATAATTACTTTCTATAAAAACCATCTAACACATGTAGTTCTAAAATCCCAATAGCTATACCATCAAATATGCTTATATCTTAAGCAATTAAATATAGGATGATATTCGCATATGTGATTCTGCCAAGTAAGAGTTATGCAATTTCCTCAACTAAGTTTAAGTTATTTAATTATATAAATATAGCCCTAGGACATAAATCATAGGGCTATATCATAATTTTTCTCTTTAAAAAGCTAGGTTTGATTTATAGTATCTTTCTAATAATAATCTCCCGTTGCTTGAGCAAATGCTGTGATATGGCAATTTGTGACACAGAAGCTGCACTCATCCAATTCCATTGGAACACATCTTACAAAATATTCACAGCAGCCGGGACATGTGTTGCAATCACAGTATACGAAGGTGAAGGATTGAGCAAAGTTATCTCTTTCGTCTGTTATTTCAAATAACCAAGAATTTAATGATGTTTCATAGCCATTATTACATTTTCTAACTAGTTCAAATTCAAATTTAATTGTTCCGTCATGTCCTCTTCTAAAGGGAACAAAATGAACATTGCTAGCAAATTCGATTTTTACTGCTGGTTTGCATAAACATGTTGTATCTATTGTAACAGTTGCAAGTGTCTTTGGTCTGCCAGCTTGACTTGGACTGGTTAGAGAAATACTTTCACCATTATCAGCAAAGGTGAATCCATTGCCTTGACCACATTCCATGATTATTGGTCTTGGTAATGGATGACCTGGCTTTTTACATTGCACACAATCCCTTTTAATGGGAATCCTTTTCCCATCATATTCCCTATAATCATCTTCTCTCCACTCATAATAATCTCTTGACATTATTGTGCCCCCTAATACATATTTTTTTACAAGCAAATAGCTTCGACAACAATACATAATTAAGTTTATACTGTTCCCAGCACCTCTCTACTTGCACTACATGCTATTCAGTAAAAAGAAAATTGTTACAAGCTTTATATATTAATTAAACCTTTAATCTCCCTGTATTTCATGGTTCCAAATTAATAGTACTTAGCTAACTGTGCAATAAACTTACTCCATTTTATTTTCAAATCAGGTCTTTCTTCCTCTAAAATCTTTAAGAATTGTTCTAAAACATCCTCCCTTTTCAAGGTTATCAATAATGACTTATACATACAGTTCCTTTTCCTTCTAGGATCCACAACCTTTATGCTTTCATCTGCCTGAATAAAAACATGTCTTCCTAATCCATCTAATCTTATTTCCAGTCTTTCAAATTCTTCGGCAAATTCAATTAAGTTTAATGCTAGCTTCTTAGAAATCCCATTTTGCTGAATATACTCCTTAATAGGAATCCCTTTAATGTGTTCTCTCAGCATAAATCGTCCCTTGCATTTTAATATCCTTGGAAAATATTTATTTCCTTCTAGTTTCTTCAAAACTTTGTATTCTCTTCTACACAATCCGGTTTTTGAATATGCCTTTAAAGCATCTCCATTCGGAGTAAGAAACACCCTTCCTTCTACTCCTTTTCCGAGAAAGACAAGTTCACTAACCTCCATTCCAAAAATCTCTTTACTCACTTTAAATACCTCCTATGTTAACTAATTTGTTCTCTATATAGGGCTTTTAGATTAATGGCTTACTTTAAATAAGAGGTGTATTACTTAAGCCCTTTGATTGATAACAAAGAGCTTAAGTTTTTCTAAAATATATATTTTAAGCTACGCTATATTCTTAATAATAGCCCTTTCCTTGGGCAAATGCTGTGATATGACAGTTTGTAACACAGAAGCTGCATTCATCTAATTCCATTGGGACACATCTCACAAAATACTCACAGCATCCAGGACAAGTATTACATTCGCAATACATAAAACTAAATGTTTGAGCAAAGTTATCCCTTTCGTCTGTTATTTCAAACAACCAAGAATTTAATGATGTTTCATAACCATTGTCACATCTTCTAACTAACTCAAATTCAAATTTTATTGTTCCGTCCTGGCCCCTTCTAAATGGAACAAAATGAACATTACTAGCAAATTCAATTTTTACTGCTGGTTTGCATAAACAAGTTGTATCTATTGTTACATTTGCTAAAGTCTTAGGTCTACAGGCTTGACAAGCACTGGTCAAAGAAATACTTTCACCATTATCCGCAAAGGTGAATCCATTTCCCTGTCCACATTCCATCAATATTGGTTTTGGTAGTGGATGCCCTGGCTTTTTACATTGTACACAATCCTTACCCTTGTAATCACAATAATCCGATGTCATTGTTAATCCTCCTTTTCAAAAAATTTAGTACCTAGAAGCAAGATACCAGAAATTATTTCTATCATTCATTCTAGCCCAGTAAATAGCTGTCCTTCCTGTCCTCTTGCACTATATCCTATTCCATAATTTAAAAAGTGTTCCAAGCTTCATAGAAAATTACTACATACAAATTGAGCTTTATACCACACTCTATATCTCAATTTTTATATTGAATTGCACTAAATTATCAAATCTGAATATATATAAGTTGAAAGGAGGTTATTAATACAAGCTTTCAAAAAGGTAGGTGTGGAAATGCCAAGGTCCCATGAAGAGCATGAGTCAATAATAAAAATTATTGATGATCATGAAAATAGAATAAGAAGTCTTGAACTTAATGAAGCAAGAATCAATGAAAAGCTTGAATGTTTAATAGAAAAAATTGATAGTCTAATGACTTGGATAAAGGCATTAGTGATGATGGGTCTTACATCATTGGTAGGATTTCTATTTTGGTATTTAAAAACTTTCATAAATAAATAGAATAAAGCAGGATATCAGTATCCTGCTTCATTCTATTTATTTAATTTTTTATAGATGTATTCTGAAGTAGCTAATCTAAGCAACGATCCATATTCTATGTTGAAGCTTATTTCATCTCCAACTTTATAATCCCTATCAGTATCTGTCACATCTATAATAAGATGATCGCTACTTGCTCCAAAAATCCTGATTTTATCATCGGTTGGAGTAATACTATCGGGATTTACATCCTGTCTACCCACTGCTAAAATAGCTCTTTTCCTAATCCCTATGTCCTCAAAGATTGGCTTGTTTCCAAAGGCATCCATTCCGATCTCACCTATTGGTAAGCTTGGTTTTTCTTTAAGCTCAACTATTTCCGCTATAAGCTGAAAGGCATCCTGGTAGGTATCTTCGATTGGATTTCCATAGGCTGTTTCTCTACCTAATACTATTGCTTCTCCTAATCTTAAGTTGTTAATTCTTTTAGGTACTCCCTTTTTTTCTAATAAATCTAAACTACTTGAATTTCCTCCTGATATGATACTAAGCTTAATATCAAACCTTTTTTCTAGTTTTTCAGCTATTTCAACAAGCTTTCCTAGATTATCCCTATTGGGTATAACTCCACCATAACAAGTAAGGTTAGTCCCCACTCCTATTAATTTTACACCCTCAAGCTTAAGGATTTCTTGAACTGCTTCCTCTACTTTATCCTGCCATAGTCCTTCCCTCAGATCTCCTAGATCAACCATTAGTATTATTCCATGAACCCTATTTGCTTTTACAGCTTCCTCTGAAAGCTTTCTGATGGTTGTTATCTCAGAATTCAAACTAACATCGGCATATTTTACAACTTCCCTTACCTGACTTTGCATAGGTAATCTTAAAAGCCATTTTTTTACTTGCTTATCCCTTAGCTTAACTAAATTTTCTATCCTTGAATCAGCTAAATATTTAACTCCACCTTCAATCATGGCCTCCACAACCTCAGGAAGCCCACAAAAAACCTTTGTTACACCAGCTATTTCAATATGGTGTTTCTTTAATTTATCAGCTAATACCTTGGTATTGTGCTGAACCTTTTTTATATTGATCTCTAATCTTGGACAAATAGACATGCATATCACTCCATAGGCTTTTATTCAATCTATACCCAGACTTTGCTTTAACAAATACAATGCGGCTTCCTTATACCTCTTGGATAATACCCCCAGTGAAGCCATTATATAATCATTGTCGATTAATATTTTAGCCTCTCTATTGGGCAGTAGCTTATCTCCTTTATTGCTAAGTGCAATTTTCTTTATGATATCCACCCTATTGGGTAGTCTTGTTAAAGCCCCACCAGTACCAATTATCCACTTTGCATTTGTAAGATCCTTACCTTCCGCTAATGTCTTTTTGCCACTGCTTCCATATAAATCTCTAAAGCCCCCTGCATGACGATGAACCGAGGTAACAACAGCCTCTAGGGTAAGCCTCTCAACAAATGCTTTTTCTTCATTTGTAACCGGTATGGGTCTATGATTATCTATAAGCTCTCTAACCTTTTCCTCATCAAAGCCTAGCCCCTTTGATAATCTTTCTATGCCAATCATTTCAACAATATTTTTCATATTAACATATACCCCTAAATCACCTTCCACTGTTCTCTTGGCAACGGGTTCAGGGCTGATAAGTATTCTATTAACCTCTTCACTACCCTCAGTTACCGAATGAACATCGGTTGTAGCCCCCCCAACATCCAGGGTCACTAAATCTCCTAAGTATTCCTTTAAAAGCTTTGATGCCTCCATAACGGCTCCAGGAGTGGGTATAATGGGGCCATTTACAAGCTCTCTGACTTTAGTCATACCCGGTGCATGAATTATATGCTCCTCAAAGGCGTCTTGAATAACTTTTCTTGTTGGTTCTACATTTAGCATATCTATCTTAGGATACACATTATCCACAATATATAGTAGATGGGATTTACCCTGCTCCTTAAATATCTCCTTTACCTCTTCGTGATTTTGAAGATTTCCGGCATAGATTACAGGAACATCCATCTCTAAGCCTGCAATAATTTCTGCATTATAAAGGGCGGTATCCCTTTCACCATAGTCAACTCCACCGGCAACTAAGATTATATTTGGGGTTGTATTCTTTATCTTTTTAATGTCAGATCTTCTTAGCTTGCCTGCAGTTACCAAGTGTATGTTTGCTCCTGCACCAAGGGCTGCTTCTCTGGCTGCTCTAACTGTCATATCATAAACTAAGCCATGAACAGTCATCTTTAATCCACCGGCTGCACTACTGGTAGCAAGCATCTCATCATATTGTAGCTCACCCAAGCCTAGATTTTGTTTCAAGCTGTCCATAGCATTGTTTAGCCCTATATTTACGTCTCCCTGTGCAACCGATGTAGGAGCTTGACCCTGTCCCAGAAATCTGGGACAGGTAGTATCTATATCACTAAATGCATTTACCACCGTGGTTGTGCTGCCGATCTCAGCGACCAAGACATCAATTTTCATCTTTTTCCATTTCCCTTCTTCTCTTAACTAAGAATGTAGCAACATGTACGCCCTTAGATGTCTTACCAAATCCCGCATCTATCCCTTGCTGTAACGCTATTTCAGGTGTAACCTGCGTGCCTCCACAAGCTATCATAACCCTATCCCTAATACCCTTTTCCACAGCATATTCATGTATTCTTCTCATGTTTTTATAGTGAATATCGTCATGGCTTATGATTGTAGATGCCAGTATAGCATCGGCATTAAGCTCGATGGCAGCATCCACAAGCTTTTCCACAGGGCAAGATGTTCCTAGATATTCAACCTCTATGCCCCATTTTTCTATACCACCATGCTTTATATCTATCACTTCACGAAGTCCAACGGAGTGTTCATCTTCTCCTACGGTTGCCGCCACGACCTTAAGCGGTCTTTTCTCAATCTCTTCCCAAAGCTCTTCATCACTCATTATTTCTGGCTCCGGAGGAATCTCCAATGTGCTTATATCTAAATCAAATTCCACTTTACCCTTTACCTGTACTCTAGTTCCTTCAGAAGGATGTAGTACTTCTGTATGAATAACCTCAGGGTCTACAAGATTCATTTTCTTAGCAAATTCTATTGCTGCAAATTCAGCAACCCGCTTACTCGTTGGAAGAAATATCTCAACTTGAACAGTTCCATCGGCAAGCCACTCTACTTCCGGCTTAACCATATTAGAATTCCTATATTTTTCAGATTCATCTAAACGAGTATATACATTGTCGTTCTCATCCAGCTCATCTATATAAATTATTTTTTCTGGCTTTTCCAGTGTTGATCCTCCAATTAAGCTTGCGGGATCATCTATTGCATTTTCATCGTATTGAGCTACATTATTATATCCATAGTGAGCAGTTACAGGTGCCATATAGTCTTGATCTCTTTCAAACACTGTGCCTACGCCAATACCATCGTTGATTTTTCTACCGATACCATCACCATTTCTCTCGGGATACATTCCTGAATCAACAAAGAATCCTTTTTCTACCCCTTCAAAGTATCCGCCTACCTCAAGAAGCTCTTCCAAGTAAAGTACTGCTCTTTCCTTTAGCTCCCTTACCTTTTCAGGTAAAAATCCATCTTTCCTTAGCTCAACCATGTCAAGTAATCCATCTAATCCTACTAGGGTTTGCTTAGCGGTATCACAAGCTTCTATATTGAACATATGCCAGGGCACATTTCTTCCTTCATCGGGGGTGATTGTAGATTGAATATCGGCACTGGTCAGCTTAGAAATCATCATGTTCATAACATGGGTTACAGTGGCTTCCCTCGATGATGAAGTTATATATTTTGTATTTTGTTGTGCCCTCATCTTATACTCTGAGAATATATCCCTAAGGGCAACTGCATATGGTAGATCGTATTTTGTACAAGGTACTGGAGCGGCTGATGGTGGCACAGTTGAAAGACAAATGTTCTCTTTCTTCATACCAACCTTATGGGAAAATATCGAGTTAATACCATGTTGAACTATAAGCTCTGGCATAACCTTCCAAGCATCCCTTGCGGTGGCATTTGCATTATGGGCCCCATCTATTTGGGCCATGTCTGCCCAGGACATTAACCTTTTAGACTCTGCAGCATCAACAAATGATCTTACCATATTAATATTTCTGTAAAGAATGTTGTACTGAGGATCTTGGTGAGCCCCATTAACGCCTTCTTCTGCGAACATAACAGCTATATCGGGCCCAGCTACACCGGATACATATGAATGGTAGTTTATTGGTCTTCCTACTTCTTCTTCAATAAGGTCTAAAGCCTTCCTTTGGGATCTAACTTGTTTTCTTGTTACTGGTATACCTCCTATACCCTGAGGTGAACCTTCTATAAGCCCATCATAATGGGATTGACCGGCGGTTCTAATAACCATTATATGATCTGCACCATGCCATGCAGCCATTCTCATCCTTCTGATATCATCTTCAAATCTTCCCGATGCAATTTCTGTAGTAATTGTTTCCTGTGGCTGAGGATCTAAATTCTCGAAGTAACGAACAGCAGCGGGTATACCAATAGAGTTCTCCAAAGGCTCTGAACAATCAGTGTAAGTGTGAGGTCCAACTTTAAGCTCATCAACTTTTTTTCTCCAAGTCCATCCTCTTCTCTTTGGTCTGTAGTTTTCTAAATCACTTAATATATCTCTTATATCCATTTTTTCATTTATATCTACCTTTTTCATTATGCATTCCCTCCTTTGAAGATTGCAACTGCATCGTCCCAATGCTTTCCTTCAATCATCTCAAGTCCTACTTGTCTAAGAGGGATACTTTTTTCCTTTGAAATTCTATATACCACATGACCTACACCTTTACTAATTAATCCCCTATCTATGGCCCCTTCAACTAAGGGCTTTGCTTCCAAGCTTGAAAAACCCATTCTCAATAGTACCGAACGCTCTATAGATGGAGTAGTATGTGTTCTAGCAAGCTCTAGTAATGGCTCCACACTCTTTTCTGCCAATTCCCAAAATCTTTGCTTTAATTCTTCATCAGAAAGATTAGCTAGATGCTTTCTCCTCTGTGTAAAATCATCTTCTCTCTTAATATACCCTTTCATATTTCTCCTCCTTGTTTTCCACTACCTATAGGTATTTCAGTTCTCTAAGAATTTCCTTTACAAACCCTATATCTGTCTTAGTATCCAAAGCTAGAAACTCTAGGTCTTCGTCACTTACTTCACTAATATTATTCATTTCCAAACAATTCTTTATATATGATCTTCTGATTTTATTTAAATCTAAATCCACCGTTTTTATTAAGCTTGGATGCTCTGGGAATATTATACTATCACCGGGGACTTCTTCCCCTGGATCACCAAACTTGATTTCTATTCCGTTTTCCCTGGCAAAGGACAATTGAGGCTGAATATGCTTTCCAGCCCCTGTATATTCAGTTTCTTGGGCAATGATTATTTTATCTTCATCTAATTCCTGGGCCAAGCTAAATGCAGCCGCCAAGGATGTATTTCCTGCTGGCCCTCTCTCAAGTCCTTCTATCTGTGCTAAAGCCTCGGTCATATAAAATACTTCACCTTGATTAACTGTCACATATCTATCCATATATCTAATTGGTCTAGCAGCTGATCTAGGTACATCTGATCTGTCGGGCCATGTAGCAAAGGGTATGCCAAAGCCCGTATGCCCTGTAGTAAAGGATTTTTTATTGAACTGTTCATCGCTTGCCATATGTAAACCCTTTAGATTTACACTGGCCCCAACCACTAAGGTAGCATCTGCTCCCGCCTTAATAAGTCCCCTTGCAGTCCCCGTTAGATTTCCTCCACCGGCATTTGTACAAACTACCACATCGGGGTCCCTACCTTCCATCTCCCTCATTTGCATAGATAATTCATATCCTAGGGTTTCTACACCGGCTATTCCAAAGGGAGTATATAGTGAGGCATTAAAATAACCAGTTTCCTCAAGCAACCTCAAAAAAGTATAAAATAGCTCTGGCCCAACTGTAAGCTGTACCACTTCTGCCCCATAGGACTCACATTTTCTTGCCTTTTCAATGATTTCTGGCTGCCCTTTCCCTGTACTGTCATAGCATTCTTGAACTATAATACACTTAAGGCCATGAATTGCGGCTTGACTTGCTACAGCAGCACCATAATTACCACTTGTTGCCGCTATAACACCTTTATAACCATTTTTCTTGGCATGATAAACAGCATTAGCAGCTCTTCTAGCCTTAAAGCTGCCGGAGGGATTGGCTGCTTCGTCCTTAATAAATATCCTTGCTCCCTTTCCTTTACCGGCAAGTTTTCTAGCAAGGTTAGTTAAATTCCTTAGCTCCAATAATGGAGTATTTCCTACCCCAGTCGCCCCTTGGATTTGCTTCATTTCCTCAAGGGTGTATCCCGTTTCTCTCATGATTTTTTCATAATCAAAGGCTATTCCTTCACCTTCAAATCTATCATAATCAATACCTACGGCCTTTTTCATTATCTCATTTTTACGGGACATAACTCCCTTATAGCTCATATCCTTATTCATGGTCTTCACCTCCAAATAGTATTTCCTTTAATTGAAGGCCTATCTTAAAGACTTCTGGTACAGTATTACCGAAGGAATGGGTATAGGATGGGTTAATTTCCACAAGCTCTCCAGTAACTTTTCTACCCGTCATAGTTTTGATTTCTACCCTATCACCGATCTCACCATCATGCTCTATAAATCCCTTTACCCATGTCTCTAGGGGTACTTTCTTAGTATCATCAGGAACTTGAGGGGCTCTTTGCTCAGGCCCCAAGACTATATTATATATATTGACCCAATCGCCTTTTTTTGCTTTCATGGTTATCACCTCTCATTTATTTTTCTATAAGCTCTCTCATATCTCCCATTATTGCCCTTGGTACAGGTAGGTCTATCATCGTCTTAAGCCCTTTAGATGCATTTATCACATGGGGAATCATGTTGACACACATTGCTATTGTGCCAAGGCCACCCTCTACTTCGGGTTTAATTGACATGTTTACCTCTGGAGTTCCCTTTATAGTGATATAGTCTCCAGTAAAAGTTCCCTCCATCTCTGGTTCAATTTGTTGAGGATGGATCATATCAATCTTAACTTCGCCATCTACATAGCCTTGTCCAGTCATGTTGACCCCTGCAACATCTCCAGCAGCTGCAAATCCATGGGGTGACTTTCTATCTACAGAAGTAACTATGGGCTTCATTTGCTGCTCAAACTTTTCAACCCTCCAACCAATTGCATCTCCAATCATCTGTACGGACTCAGAAAATCCAACGTGACCTGCCATAGTTCCATCTTCACAGCGTCTATTGAACTCATCAACCTTCATCCCCACACCTTGCTCTTCCATAACAGTATGGCCAAATGGGGATAAGCTATTTACTCTTTTAGCTTCAATATGTTCTACATCAGTCATACAACCTGTCAAGCAAATAACCAGTAAATCCATTATTAGTCCCGGATTGATTCCCGTACCTAATATAGTCACTCCATTTTCCTTGGCTATTCTATCTAACTCAGCAGCTAATTCAGGTTCTTGAGCCTGTGGATAGGCCATTTCTTCAGCTGTTGAAATAACATTCACTTTTTGCTCTAGACAATATTTTAATCTAGGAAAAGCCTTTTTAGTAAAGGAGTCAGTTGCAGTCAAGCAAACATCACAACATCCTTTAGTTACTACTTCTTCGATATTTGAATTGATTATAACAGGCTTTCTATCCCCTCTTTCTACACCTAAATACTCATACATATCCTTCCCAACTCTAGCTTTGTTTCTATCACATATGCCAACGATTTCTACGCCTTTTTTATTAAGCAACATTCTAGCCATTCCGCTACCCATTGCACCAAATCCCCAGATTACCACTTTAACATTTTCCATTTAAATGCACCTCCGAATTTTTCTTTATACAATGTATCCACAAAAACACACTAATTTTTTAAAAATTTTTGGAACAAAATATAATGGATTTATTACATCGTATATAAGTTTTCCACACTTTTATTATTAGCAATTATTATGCCAAATTAGAATATGATTTTTTAAAAATTTTTGTATAATTATAAGCTCATCATCGGTTTTTCTGAATATTTATAATATTATTATAAAAATCCTTTGCTTTATAATCTTTTCTAAAAAAATAAGAGCAAAATACTTTGCATGTTCTGCAAAATATTTTGCCCTATGGTTCTAGTCCAAATTTCTTTATCTTGTACTGTAAATTTTGTCTAGATATTCCAAGTGCCTTGGCGGCCCTAGTAATATTATATTTATTTTTATTTAGATAGCTCTGGATTATATTTTTTTCTACATCTTCCAGATAATCATTAAGATTGCTTATATCCTTAACCCTATTACTATGTTCATCCTCCATATTTAGAGATGAATTTTGCAACATTAATTCTTCAACATAGGATGGGATATGTTCCTTCTTTATTACATGCTCATCCATAACCATGTTCATGGCTGACTCAATAAAATTTTGTAATTCCCTAACATTTCCAGGCCAAGAGTAATTCAAAAAAAATTCAAGCAAATCCTCGGATATCATCCACACATCCTTATTTAACTTCTCATTATAATACCTAATGAAATGATCTATAAGTACTGGTATATCTTCTTTTCTTTTATTCAATGGCGGTATTTTTACACTTATTACATTTATTCTATAGTACAGGTCTTTTCTAATATGGTTTCGCTCAATGGCCCTTATAGGGTCTTCATTTATGGCAGCAATTATCCTTACATCCACGGGTATGTCCTTGGTTCCACCCACTCTTCTAATATAGCTCTCTTGAAGAACCCTTAGGAGCTTTGCCTGTAGGGGCAGACTCATTGAATTAGTCTCATCCAAAAACAGCGTTCCTCCGTTTGCTTGCTCAAATAACCCAGGTCTATCTATAGCTCCCGTAAAGCCCCCCTTGCTAGTTCCAAAAAGAATTCCCTCAAGTAGGGTTTCTGGCAGTGCAGCACAATTTTGTGCAATAAAGGGCTTGTCCCTTCTTCCACTTCCATAGTGTATACTTTGGGCAAATAACTCTTTTCCAGTTCCCGTTTCCCCATATATCAATACACTTGAGGTAGTTTTACAGGCCCTTTTTGCAAAGCCAATGGCCTTAAGTAACTCCTTATCCTTTCCAATAATATTATCAAAGGTATAAAAGCTTTTAATCTTGTTCTGTCCTTCATCTGGCTCAATAAGCCTTTGCCGAAGCTTGATAATTTGTTCAGAAAGATGACTTACCTTAGTAATATTTTTAGCTATTTCTATTGCACCAATAATCTTTTCCCCTTCAATAATTGGAAGAGTTGTATTGATTGTAGAGATTTTTTTACCCTTTAGGTTTAAATAGCTTTGCTTATATTCCTTTAATGTTCTACCGGTACTCAGAGCCTTCAATAGTGTACTGGTATCTTCATTAAGGCTTGGAAACACCTTAAGGAGGTGATTCCCTATTACCTGACTTGCTTCTAATCCTTCGATATCAGCCATAGCTCCATTATATATTATTGTTTTTCCATTTTCGTCTATTACATGAATACCCTCTTCGATATGGGGCAAAATATTTTGCACTATATACTGAAATAATTTTCTTTTCAAAGATAATCACTCCAATGTATTTTCCTTTATTCAATGATATCAATTATTTTAGATATATATTTTTTGCTTTCCTTAAACTTATTTTCATTTTTTCTAATTCTAAAAAATGTGATGCCCATGAGTACTAAACCCATACCAAATGAAAGCAGTTCTATGTTTTTTTGAATCTTCATCATCTCAAATATAAATTTCCCTCCAGCTATACCAATAACCAACATAATTAGGGGCATACCATATGCTATAAACGCAGCTGTAAGTACATCTTGGGTTTCCATATCAACGACTACTTTATCTCCTATATCAGCTCCTGCTGTATTTATGGCTTCTATCTGCATGTTCATTTTCTCTTCACCCATGTGGCAGGCACCACAATCTCCACATGCAGCATGTCTCATTAGCTTAACAGTTGCATTTTCTTTATTTACACCTATTACTTTCCCTTCTCTTTTCATAATGTCCTCCAAAAATTATTTTATAAATTTAACCATTGTATTAATTAATTCATCTATCACTTCTTCTTCAGGATTATTGGCTAGGGAAGTCTTTATACAACCCTTAAGATGATTTTCTAAAATCAAGCCACCCACTTTATTTATTGCCGATCTAACTGCGGCTATTTGAATCAAGATATCGTTACAGTACCTATCTTCTTCTATCATCTTTTGAATTCCCTTTACCTGTCCTTCAACCCTCTTTAGTCTCTTTAATAAAGCTTCTTTTTCATGGGAATACGAGTTCATTACATCACCTCTTTTTCCTTATAGGTCATTCTTTAGGGTAGTTCCAAGTTACAAGTTCCATATTCCAAGTTCATAGATCATTCTTTTAAGTCAAAATAGATATTAAACCACAAAACTTAGAAACTGAAATAGCCTCTAGATTCTTAGTAAGCTTGCTTGAAAGCAGAAAATACATGTGGCTTCTCCAGCCCAGAGTTTGCTTAGTCTGACCCTAATAGAATAAATTTCAGAATTAAAATCTTTTCTTACTATTTTCTATGGTAAACCCCATATTTATAGGTTACCATAAAATCCTATAAATATGGGGAAATTTTTACTCTTCAATCAATTTAATTTTAAGTTCTTCTAATTGTGTCTCATCGGCAATAGATGGTGCTTCCGTTAAAAGGCATTTTGCATCTTGAGTCTTAGGAAATGCTATTACGTCTCTAATATTCTCTGTATTTGTTAGCGTCATAGTAAGTCTATCAAGACCGTATGCAATTCCACCGTGGGGAGGAGTACCATATTTAAAGGCATCTATTAAGAAACCAAATTTCTCGTGGGCTTCTTCATCGGTAAATCCTAGGGCCTTAAACATTCTTTGCTGAAGGCTTGAATCATGGATTCTTATGCTTCCCCCACCAATTTCTGATCCGTTTATAACTAAATCATAGGCTTTAGCTCTTGCCTCATCAGGCTTAGTCTCAATTATATCCAAATCATCGTCGGCAGGTGAAGTGAATGGATGGTGTTTAGCATAATATCGGTTATCCTCTTCGTCATACTCAAATAAAGGAAACTCTGTAACCCATAATATCTTATAATCTGATTCATCTATTACTTCAAGCTTCCTAGCAATTTCACATCTTAAAGCACCAAGAGTCGCATATACAACAGAAGGTTTATCCGCAACAAATAGTATCAAATCTCCTTCTTTAGCCTCCATCTTATCTGATATAGCCTTTATATCTTCCTCACTAAGGAATTTTGCTATGGGAGAATCCACACCTTCATCCGTTAATTTCATCCATGCAAGCCCCTTAGCCCCATAGGTTTTAGCAAATTTCTCAAGATTCTTCATACCCTTTTTACTGAACTTTTCAGCGCCACCATTGATATTAATAGCCTTTACATCATTACCATCCTTTACTGTGTTTGCAAAAACACCAAATCCGCATTCTTTAACGGTTTCATTTAGGTTTTTAAGTTCATATCCAAAGCGTAAATCTGGCTTGTCGCTTCCATATCTTTCCATAGCCTCTTTATACGTCATTCTCATGAATGGAGTACTTATATCCATTCCCTTAATTTCTTTAAATAATTTCTTTACTAGCTTTTCATTGATAGAAATTACATCCTCTTCATCTACAAAGGACATCTCAATGTCTACCTGTGTGAATTCCGGTTGTCTATCGGCTCTCAAATCTTCATCCCTAAAACATTTTACTATCTGATAGTACTTGTCAAAGCCAGATACCATCAAAAGCTGTTTGAATATTTGAGGTGATTGGGGCAAAGCATAAAATTTACCGGGATTCACCCTAGAAGGCACTAGATAGTCCCTTGCTCCCTCAGGAGTAGGCTTTGTAAGTACAGGTGTCTCTAAATCTAAAAATCCATTTTCATCAAGGAAGGATCTAATAGTAGAAGCAATCTTACTCCTAGTTCTCAGAAGATTTTGCATTTTTGGTTTTCTTAAATCTAGGTATCTGTACTTTAACCTTAATCTTTCTCCCGCATCATCTTCATCATTTACATGGATAGGTGGAATTTCTGCTTCAGACAAAATCTTAAGCTCCTCAGCAAAAACTTCTATTTCTCCTGTTTTTAGGTCTGGGTTTATAGACTGTCTCTTTCTTACTTTACCTCTAACAGCTATAACAAATTCTCCTCTAATACCTTCCGCTTTATTAAAGGCTTCTTCAGATACATCGTTATCGAAAACTATCTGTACTAATCCATCTCTGTCTCTTAAGTCAACAAATACTAATCCACCTAAATTTCTTCTTCTTTGAATCCATCCCATTAAAATTACTTCTTTGCCTATATCTTCAGTCCCTAATACTCCACACATATGGGTTCTCTTCATTCCACGTAATAATTCAGCCATAATACTACCTCCTATTTCACTCTTTTTATAATTTCATCTATTATAGTATCCAAGCTAACCTCTTCCTGCTCTCCAGTATTCATATTCTTTAGGGATACTACATTATTATCCAATTCATTATCGCCAATAACAATTGTATATGAGCTATTTACTTTATCAGAATACTTAAACTGAGCCTTCATGCTTCTGCTCAAGTGGTCAATATCCGCTGAAATCATATTATCCCTTAGATTATATGATATTTCAACTGCCTTTTCATAGGCTCTATCTCCCATTGTAACTATGAAAACATCAAGTCCCTTTGGCCTTGGTATCTCTATATTATTGTTCTCTAAAGTAAGAAGTAATCTTTCAATACCTAATCCAAATCCAACTCCAGGTGTAGAAGGTCCACCGACTTCTTCTACTAATCCATCGTATCTTCCTCCACCACATACTGTACTTTGGGAACCAATTTTCTTTGATATTATTTCGAAGGCCGTTCTATTATAATAATCCAGTCCCCTTACTATTCTTGGATCTATCTCAAACTGTAATCCCATTATATTAAGATATTTTTGAAGCTTTTCAAAATGGTCCCTACAATCATCGCATATATGATCAAGAATCAGCGGAACATCCTTAAGCTCATTTTGACAGTCTTCTTTTTTACAATCTATAATTCTCATAGGATTTCTTTCATATCTATCTACACAGGTCTTACATAAAGTATCTAGCTTTTGTTTTAAGAATTCTCTTAGGGCCTCATTATATTTCTTTCTACACTCAGTACAGCCTATACTATTTATTCTTAGCTCTAGATCATTAAGTCCTAATTTTTCAAAAAATGTCATTGCTATACTTATTACCTCAGCATCTACAGACGGCTTATCAGCACCGAAAACCTCTACACCAAATTGATGAAACGCTCTTAATCTACCTGCCTGGGGTCTTTCGTACCTAAAGCAAGGGGTTATGTAAAAAAGCTTAGTCGGTTGACTATCTGCATATAATTTATTTTCTACAAATGCCCTTACAACAGGGGATGTCCCCTCGGGCTTTAATGTAATGTCCCTTCCCCCATTATCGGTAAAGGTATACATCTCTTTTTGAACTATATCCGTTGTTTCTCCAACGCCCCTTTTAAATAGCTCAGTATGTTCAAATATAGGGGTTCTTATTGCCTTATATCCGAATCTTTCACAAATATCACTAAACATCTTTTCTACATAATCCCATTTATAAACATTTGATGGTAAAACATCCTTAGTCCCTCTTGGAGCTTTAGTAAGCATTTTATTACCTCCTCTTTAGTTAGTTAAAAGTTACAGGTTCCAAGTTTCAAGTCCAAAATTTTATGGTCAAACTAAAATAACTCTCGTTCCTATGATTAATAATCATAGGGACGAGAGTTTGTATTCCCGCGGTGCCACCCTAATTGGTTAAACCCACTTATAAAAACAGTTAACGCCTGTATACGTGCTATCTTTAAACCTTCGATAACATGCTCTGAGGTGTCTTCACTAAAACTAAGATGTCAGGCTTCCACCATCCCTAACTCACTGTGATCATCATTATAGCTACTCTTCCTCTTCTTAGCAATACAATTTAGAGTTTTCATATATTATAAATCAGATAAACATATTGTGTCAAGGTATTATTTATAAGTTAGTTTGTTATGTTAAAGATGATTTTCATAATAATTCTTCGGTATTGCTAATAAAATTAGTAACACTATCCAACTACCTGTTGAAATTACTTCATTATTCCTATAATTACTCATATGATCTTACTCCTTCAACTCCAATAAATATTAAGAATTATATCCTACAAGGTCACCCCAATATAATAAAAAAATGTGATCAAGTTTCTTCTAACGTTTGGGCTTATTGATATCTCTAAGCCCATCCCAATAGAAATTCTCCTTAGTGGAGCTTAGCTCCCAGTGAAGAGATGTCTGCTAATCCATTTTTATACGAAGTACACGCCCCTATAAACCATCTATTAAATACATATTACAGCCATTTCCTAACCAAATACATTCCATATCATCTGTTTTCTCAAATCCAAATACATTTGATTTTAATTTAAGGTACTCTTTCACTTCATTTGTGATTAGGTTAACTGAACATATTCTTTTATTTCCCATATCTGACACATAAAGATAGTTATCTTTTATTGTTATATCCTCTGGATATGTAAATATACTGCCAAATTCATCACCTATATTACCTTCAGATATAGTCTTAAGTAAGCTGCCATCTTGTAAAGCAAATTTCTTAATGGTATGGGATGTTGGATAAACGCACCAGATCATTTCACCTTCTATTGCAATATCATAAATAGTATCAATTTTACCCATTTCCTCATAGATTTTAAGTATATTACCTTCCTTGTTAAGTTTATATACTAAGCTCTCTTGAAAAAAACATACATATATATTACCTTTTGCATCATAGTCAACACTCAATGGTTTAAATCCAAACTTTGCCAAAACTTTTTTATAGCCTATTCCATATATTTCTCTATAAAAGCTATCAGAATCTATTTCCTGTTTAACTTTATTACTTAGCTTGAAATATTTATCAATATTATTCCATTCACGCTCTATATAATAAATAGAATTATTATTTCTTGTAGCATAAGATGAATTCTGACTTATTAAAACCATAGGATCACTTCTTTCTATACAACTAAATTAATACTGTATCTTGGTATGTATTTTATATAACGCCCATGTTTGTGACACCCATAAATTGAGCCCTCTCCCCCCATATCCTTGGTGGAGCTTTGCTCCCAGTGAATGGATGTGATGCAATTGACTTAATCAAAAAACATGGCTTAGGGTACCTTTAAGTCAACCATATTGTTAGAAGATGGTTGACACGCATTCCCAATTATCACTATTAAGATTGACTCCATTCTACAACACAGTTTTCAAATTCCTTTTTATTCAGATCTTCTTCCTCTATTAGAACACTAAGTATACCTTCCCCTGTAAAATTCTCTCCTATTTGAACAAGCAGCACTTTTGTTCCATTTATAATTTCAAGCATTTCTGCCTCGCCAAGTTGACAATTATTATACAACCCAAAAAATTTGGATTTATCAAAGCCTTCAAAACAATTCCATCCTAACTCTTCACCATCTCTAGCCCACTCTTCATCATACTTATCTTTGATATTTTCTATATCCATATCAAAATGTTCTATTAAACACCCCTCCGAAAATTGTCCACTATGTTCTTTTATAACTCTTCTTAATTGGTTAATATCACAATTTGAATATACTACTTTTCCTTCTAATGAATCATCTACAAAGATATAAAGAAATCCTGTATCTGGCAATAGATCATTTTTATCGTATTTACTAAACTCTTGAAGGTTAAATTGTGCTGCGAAATACATATCCTCTGGGTACTCAATATCCTCAGGTAAATCTACTACCGGCCCTCCAACTCTAGATTTACCTATTGGTATATTTATCTCATCATAATCTATATATTGGTGATCCCCAGATCCACCTTTTAAAAATTTAGGTTTATATTTCTTTTTATCTGCACTGAATCTTATAATTTCATAATTATCTTGTTTACATAACTCGTATTTCATATTGATACTTTCTTTATTCCCTTCAATAAAACTACTTGGACTTACATTAGCTTGATTCTTATTTAATTCTTCCTTATCTGTACAGCCAGTAAAAATAAATAATAATAGCAACATAATACATAACCTCTTCAAAGAATATCATCTCCCAAAAGTTTCTAAAACCCTTTAAACAGTCTCCGAAATATGTGAAAACTGCCTTCTAACATTCTTTCATCTGTAAAATCACAAGTATGTACTTTACTATATTTAATAAGAATATCCCCTATTTTATCAATAACTATAGCAGTATTTCTTGGTCTTAATTTTCCTTTTGTATACCCTGTTATTACTACACCAATATTCAACCCAAGTTCATGAAATTACTTTTTATACATACCGCGTTCTCTGACCCCGACGGATCTTCCAAAATCTCGCCTTTCCCATTCCTTTGTATTGACTTCTGCAACGTTAAATACGTCATCATCTGCTTTGATAGCTCTTTGTCTACTTACCTTAGATTCCATCGTAGTCTGTGTCTGGATTTCTCCTTGTATGCCTCAATATATGTATATCATAGTATGTAGGTAATCAAGCCCTACACGATTTACGGGGCTAAACATACGCGCGGTCTTTGCAGGAAATTTTTTATAGCGTTTCGCCTTGCCGACGCGCCTGTAAGGAATCCCTCATTAGCGGAGCTTGCTCCCGGTGAAGGCGTGTGCTGTGCTTGCCCTAGAAACTTATTTCACGCACCAATCCGCAAGTTATTGTTATGTAAAGTATTATTTCCTAACCTTTTTTAAAACAAAAAAATGGCTACCATTATTTCTTCTTGGTAGTCAAGTCTTTTAAGTCAATTATAAATCCTCCGTCCATTAATATGTCTAATCCCAATAAACCATTTATATCGTCATAAATAAAACCAGCAAAGTCTATATTATAATTCTTTAATTTGAAATCTCCTATAACTATTTCATCAACTTCTTTTACAAAAGCATGCTCTTCTCCACCAATTCCATAAGTAGTAACTATTTCTTCTTTTCCTGTAAATCTGATTCCTATATCATCTACACATTCTTGAGAAATTACTGTTTGTGCTGCTCCTGTGTCTACTACTATGTTGTCTATGATTTTTCTATTATCGTTTACAATAATCTCTATATTAGTAAACAATAATCCATTCCTATATTCTAATTTCATTTATCACGATCTCCTTAAACCAATTCTATTTCTAATCTTTACTAATAAATTCGGTTTTGAAGTATGATATACAAGCATATTTCCCTTTGAAGTCAAAAGTTCTTTTGTGGCCTCTTTCTCATCTATGATATCAATTACAGCTACATCTTCAATTATCTGTTTATCATCTTCTATATGTGATTTTAAAATTTCAATTTTAACGAATTGATTAGGATATGCTTTTCTTACATCTTGCCATTTCATAGACATCACCACCTATTTTTTTAATATCTATATTATACCACTAATGTTTATTTACTCACAAAGATCTTCTGTGTATTTCATAATAAGATGAAATAATATTTTATATAGCGGTTTGTGTTTACAACGTCCTTGAGCTGGACCCTTAAGGAATACCTCTCGGCGGTGCTTACACCCAGTAAACAGATGTGGTGCGGCTTTCTTCGTAGCTGACCTTTAAGGAATACATCTTGTCCTTGACCCTCCCGCACTCTTGCGAAAACATATTGTTAGATGTAGTTATCAACTCACCTCAAACGGTCTATCCAAGCTATAGTGTTTAACATTTGATTCATATAGTACTATTTTTTATCCACGATTGAATTGAATTTTAAAATATACCCTGATTTTTATTGTGTATCAACAAATATTAAATTTAATAAATATTAAATTTATTCATCAATTTTTTGTTTCTCCAATATATATTTAGCGGGAAGAATAAAGAAAAATGCAATAATAAAACTATATAAAATAGATAATAGCATCACTGATCCATAAGGCCCTATTGTTGATGGGCTATCAAGAGTTCTCATCATTATCATTAATCCTATAATAGACCCTAAAAATCCTGCCGCTATAGTTACTTTATATAATAAATTCAAAATACTAATTCCTTTTTTAAATTTATCATTATCCTGCTTTCCACTTCCTTTTATTATAACTTTAAAAGCATACATCAAATCTCCAAAACTTCTTGTTCCAATTACCACTGAAATATTAAATCCAATTATCATTAAAAGCGTTGATAAATCAACAAAGCACCTAACACTTGTACTAAATAATATTGAAATAAATACTACAACAATAAAAATTATAGAACCCACAACAAACATAGTTCTTCCCCCCTAATTCTTTTATTTTATTATTACTATCATCTTATAATTGGATTTTAAATAACTATTGTACATACCTACAAACATATATTCAAAAGACTCTATAGAATACCCCGAAATGAGTTGACAATTTTATCTAACGTCCTAACAGGTTTGGGATTGATTTTGCTCACAGAAGATTTATTCCTCACTCAGCAAAATCGATGACAAAAGTTTATGTAGGGAACTACTGTGTTATGAGTCATTGTAATATCTCATATTAATCATAAGATTCGATTTCAACTATCTCTTCATTGATATAATGATATATATAAAATTTTCCTTTTACTCGTATATATACTTTCTCTAATTCTTCTCCATTTAAATTTGTGAGTCTACCTATTTCATCAATATCATTTCTCTTATTACCTTTTTCATTAATAATATAGCTAATTACTCTATGTTCTTGTTTACTTAATCCTGCATATGGTTCTGATAATAACCAACAAATACCTATTACTAAGAGAATTCCGATAACATTTGCTTTTTTAAGGTTATTAAAATCTTCTCTACTCCATGCTATTTTAAAATTAGAAATTGCCATAAGAACAATAAACAAATAACTTACTGGTTCTAATATATGTTTGTTTATCATCATCATAGCTATTACCATTACTGGATAACATATAATATAGAAAACAAATGATAATAAAGCGTTATTTCTAGAGTACTTCTCTCCACCCCACAAAATTATACCGGTTACATTGAAATACACTACTACTAGCACCACGTCTATCATTGTTTCTGCTTTTTCTATCAAATAAATTAATACTATTATATATCCAACAATAATTAATCCTTTCTCAATATATATTCTCCAAATATCCGGTATTTCACCTTTTGAAATTCTCAAAACTAATCCATAAATAATTCCACATAATATATATCCTACTAAAAACACAAATAATATATTCATCTTTAACTCCTTATTAATTAACCCTAATTCCTTGCTCATATTTGCTATGACACCGTCACCATAGAGCCATCAGTCACCCAACGCCCCTGGCGCAGATCCCGGCGTGCGGATTTCTCGCACCGGGCTCTTCAGCTCGTATATCTCTACTTCCGTAATTCAGCAACTAAATCTTAACTGTTCATATTCTCTCTTAA